>CAYWHG010000061.1:0-13086 GCA_964457865.1 uncultured Steroidobacter sp. | reverse complement strand
ATCCGCCGGACTACAACGGCATGAAGTTCGTGCGCGAACAGTCGCGTCCGATCAGCGGCGATACCGGCTTGAAGGAAATCCAGAAAATTGCCGAGGCCGATGCCTACTCGACACCCGCCCGTTCGGGTCAGCGATTCGAGATCGATACGCGGAAGAAGTACATCGATCATCTGCTGTCCTATCTCGACCGCGCCAAACTCAAGAAGCTGAAGATCGTCGTCAACGCCGGCAACGGTGGCGCGGGCGCGATCATCGACCTGCTCGAATCGCACCTGCCGTTCGAGTTCATCAAGATCCATCATGAGCCGGATGGCACCTTCCCCAACGGCGTGCCGAATCCGATGCTGGAAGAGAATCGCGAACCGACGATGCGCGCGATCCGTCAGCACAAGGCCGATCTGGGCGTGGCGTGGGATGGCGACTACGACCGGTGTTTTTTCTTCGACGAGAGCGGTGCGTTCATCGAGGGCTACTACATCGTCGGCTTGCTGGCATCGATGTTTCTGCATCGCGAGCCGGCCGCGAACATCGTCCATGATCCGCGACTGACGTGGGCGACCGTCGACATGGTCGAGTCCCTCGGCGGCAAGACCGTGATGTCGAAATCCGGACACGCCTTCATGAAGGATGTGATGCGCCAGGCCGATGCGGTCTATGGCGGCGAGATGAGTGCGCATCACTATTTTCGTGCGTTCGGTTACTGCGACAGCGGCCAGATTCCCTGGCTGCTCGTGGCCCAACTGCTGTGCGAGGCGGGCAAGCCGATGTCGGCGCTGGTCGGCGAACGCATCGCGAAGTTTCCGGCGAGCGGCGAGATCAATCGCAAGGTTGCCGATGCCCCGGCAACGATCAAGCGGGCGCGGGAGCGTTACGAACCGGGCAGCCGGGCCATCGATTTCACCGATGGTCTGTCCATCGAGTTCGATCATTGGCGTTTCAATTTGCGATCGTCCAATACGGAGCCGCTGATCCGGCTCAATGTCGAAAGTCGTGGCGATGCGACCCTCATGCACGAGAAGACGCGAGAACTGCTGGAACTGATCGGAGGCGAGGAGGCGCACTGAGCGCTTAGGGGATTCCCTGTTGAATGCGGCGTTATGCCCGTTCGGCCGAGAATACCCGCCTCCGTGCCGGGAGAAATCTCGCAGCGCAGGCCCCGGTTGTTTGCTCAACCTGCCAGAAGTGGCCTGTCGGGACGGTTTTGTGAGCAGTAATGCTGCATTTTTTCTGCCTCACATCGCGTACGATCGGCTGCAAATACAAGCATGCGTTGCCCGCTCGACCGGGTGGCGCCTGCTTGAAAAGGCTTCCCCGGCAATGGCTGAAGAATAAATGGGGGAAGGTTGGGGGCAATGTTGCTGAGGAGCAGCAATGACTGATCGGTACATCCTGCTGGTCGAAGACAATCCGGATGACGAGGAGCTGACCCTCCTCAGCCTGCGAAAGAACAACCTCGCCCACGAGATCATCGTCGTCAGGGACGGCGTGGAAGCGATCGAGTTTCTTTCCGGACAGGGGCAATACGCCGGGCGCGATACCTCGCGTCTGCCGACCGTCATCCTGCTGGATCTCAAGCTGCCGAAGCTGGACGGTCTGGGCGTGCTGCGTCGTCTGCGTGCGGACGAACGCACGCGCATGTTGCCCGTGGTCGTCCTCACCTCGTCGAGTCAGGACGCCGATGTCCTTGCCAGCTACAACCTCGGCGCCAACAGTTACGTTCGCAAGCCGGTGGAGTTCAGCGCCTTCGTCGATGCCGTCAGTAATCTGGGAATGTACTGGCTGCTGCTGAACCGACCGCCGCCGCTGCGGGCATCAACGTAATCGCGTTGACCGCCTGAAGGTCGGTCCCTACACTACGCTCCCGTTTTCGGGACCCGATCCAGACGATTCGGGCGGTTAGCTCAGCGGTAGAGCACTGCTTTCACACGGCAGGGGTCACAGGTTCAATCCCTGTACCGCCCACCATCTCTCGTCGAATCAGCGAGGCGGCTTTCATCTGCCGCGCCGGGTCTGCAGAGAACCTCCAGGAACTCCAGACCGGCTTCATCCTCGCCCATGTCAGTTCGTACCCGATTCGCTCCCAGCCCGACCGGCATGCTGCACATCGGCGGGGTCCGCACCGCGCTGTTTTCCTGGTTGTACGCGAAGCGCCATGCCGGAACCTTCGTGCTGCGCATCGAAGACACCGATCGCGAGCGATCCACCGACGAGGCGACCCAGGTCATTCTGGATGGCATGGAGTGGCTCGGTCTCGCGGCCGACGAGGGCCCGTTCTATCAGACGCGTCGCATGGACCGGTATCGCGAAGTACTCGCCAACTTCATCCAGGGCGGTCACGCCTATCGTTGCTACTGCACGAAGGAAGAACTCACCGAGATGCGCAGCAGGCAGGAGGCGGCCAAACAGAAGCCCCGCTATGACGGAACCTGCCGTCACAGGACGCAGCCGCGAGCCGGCGTCGATCCCGTGATCCGCTTCGCGAATCCGATCGAAGGATCGGTGGTGGTGGAGGATGTGATTCACGGCAATGTCGAGTTCCAGAATACCGAGCTCGACGATCTGATCATTGCGCGGTCGGACGGTACGCCCACCTACAATTTCTGCGTCGTGGTCGACGACATGGACATGAAGATCACGCACGTGATCCGCGGCGACGATCATCTCAACAACACGCCCCGCCAGGTCAACATGCTCAAGGCGCTCGGCTCAACGCCGCCGGTGTATGCGCACGTGCCGATGATTCTCGGTGCCGACGGCGCGAAGCTGTCGAAGCGTCACGGCGCCGTGAGCGTATTGCAGTATCGCGAGGAAGGTTTCCTTCCCGAGGCGCTGCTCAATTACCTGGTGAGACTCGGCTGGTCGCACGGCGATCAGGAAGTCTTCACGCTGGCGGAAATGCAGGCACTGTTCGATATCAGGGACGTCAACAAATCCGCCTCGGCTTTCAATCCCGAAAAGCTGCTCTGGCTGAATCAGCAGCACATCATGCGAACGACCCCCGAGGCGCTCGTGCCGCATCTGAAGTTTCAGTTCGCGGCGCTGGGTGTCGCGGTCGATGACGACGTCAAGCTGGCCGCCGTGGCGAAAGCCCAGCAGGAGAGGGCGAAGACCCTGAAGGAGATGGCGCAGAACAGCCAGTTCTTCTTCACGGAGTTGAAGGGGTATGACGAGAAGGCCGCGAAGAAGAATCTGACGGCCGAGAGTGCACCGGTACTGGCGTCGGTCCATGAACGGTTGTCGTCGCTGACGGATTGGAAGGCGCTCTCGATCCATGAAGCCGTCAATGCAGTTGCGACGACGCTCAACGTCGGGCTCGGCAAGGTTGCGCAGCCGATCCGTGTCGCCGTGTCGGGTACTTCAGTATCGCCGCCGATCGATGTGACGCTCGAAGTGCTGGGGCGAGAAACGACCCTGGCGCGCATCGAGGCAGCCCGCCAGGTGGCGCTCGCTGCGTGATGCGCCGAGCCGATCGCAAGGTCGGAAAAAGATGCGGCGCGACCCTTGAAGTTTCCTTGACAGGTAAAGGACCCTTCAATACATTGCGCGCCTCCCGCGTGGGGCTATAGCTCAGCTGGGAGAGCGCTTGCATGGCATGCAAGAGGTCGCCGGTTCGATCCCGGCTAGCTCCACCAAGCCCCTTCGGTTTGCGTGCGTCCCCATCGTCTAGAGGCCTAGGACATCGCCCTTTCACGGCGGTAACAAGGGTTCGAATCCCTTTGGGGACGCCATCTCTTCCCGGAGATGGGCTTGGCACCAGTCCATCCTTGGCTGTCGCTGTTGTCCGACGCCTTGTAAGTCTTACCTATTCAAGTAGTTACTCCCGGTTCATCCTTGGGGACGCTGCCAGTTGTTTGTCGTTGGCGACAATCGCACCCTGCGCCAGTGAAGCTGGGTCTATATAAGAGATTGATTTTTATATTAAAAATACCGAACGCATGCACTGGCATGACTCTTGGAGGCATTGTTCAGCGGCAGGAAAACGCCGCTGCATCTTAAGGAGCGGTATGCGAGCACTCTCCCGGTCGGTCTTTGCTTTCCTCATTGCCACGCTGGTCGCTGGTTGCGGCGGTGGTGATGGCGATACGAGTGCATCGCCTCAGACCAATCCTCCGCCCGTTACGGGCGCGAATGCTCCGCCGGTAATTCAAGGGCAGGCCGGCACGGCCATCGTTGCTGGCGAGACATACAGCTTCCAGCCTGTGGCCAGCGATCCGAATGGCGATACGCTGACCTTCAGTGCGGCCAACCTGCCGGCGTGGTTATCGCTGAACGCCAGTACCGGCAGGCTGACGGGTACGGCAGGGGCGGGAGACGTCGGAACCTACGCTGGAATCACGATTACGGTGTCCGATGGCCGGGCGAGCGCGTCGTTGGCCGCTTTCTCAGTCACGGTGTCGGCTGTCGGGACTGGCACTGCAGCTCTCTCCTGGCTGCCCCCGACACAGAACACCGATGGTTCCAGTCTGACGAACCTGTCGGGCTTCAAAATCCGCTATGGCCGTTCCGCGGGCGATCTGACGCAATCCGTGTCGATCACCAATCCCTCGATCAGCAGCTACGTCGTCGAAAATCTCAGCACCGGCGCGTGGTTCTTTGCGGTGGTTGCGGTGAACAGCGCGGGGGCCGAGAGCGCGCTGTCCAACGTGGCAACGAAGACGATCGCGTAACGATCAGGATTTCTCGATGACCTGCAGCTGGCAGTAGTTCTCGATGCCAATCCGCTCGATCAGGCTGAGCTGCGTCTCGAGCCAGTCGATGTGTTCTTCTTCCGATTCCAGGATCCGCTCAAAGATTTCGCGGCTGATGTAGTCGCTGGTCTTTTCGCAGTCCGCGATGGCGGCGCGCAGGTCGGGATGGGCCTGCATTTCCAGCTTGAGGTCGCATTCCAGCGCCTCCTTCACGTTCTCACCGATGAAAAGCTTTCCCAGATCCTGCAGATTCGGCAGGCCATCCAGGAACAGAATCCGCTCGATGAGCCGGTCGGCGTGCTTCATCTCATCGATCGATTCTTCCTTCGAATGATGTCCCAGCTTCTTGAGTCCCCAGTTGTCGAACATCCGGGCGTGCAGGAAGTACTGGTTGATGGCGGTCAGCTCATTCTTGAGGACCGCATTGAGGTGCTTGAGGATGGTTGCGTTGCCTTTCACGGCCGAAGCTCCGGTTCGTCGAAGAGAATCGAGGAAGCCCGGATCTTGGACGAGCGGATGCGATCAGGCAATGCGAGAACAGGAAAAAAGTCCAGGATTTACCTGGGGATACGAACGAAGTGGCGAATGCAAATCAGTTCAGGCGGCGACCGGGCGACTGGCTGATTCAACGTGACAGGAAATGACTTCCTGGGCCGTGTCTTCGCACCGACCACAGCAGCTTGCTACCGGCAGGTAGCACTGAACTTCCGGAAGCGTTCCGGCGCCACGATCCACGACTTCGCGGATCTGGCGGTCGCTGATGGCATTGCAAAGACAGACGTACATGCATTTGCCCGGGCTGGGTGGGTGCGGGCAATCTAAATAGAAATGCGAATGATTGTCAATTGGGCTTCGTCCTGTCGGGTCTTCCCCTGATTTGACAGTAGGTTCGTGTGAAACCCTTCACGTGGCTGTGAGGGTGGAGTGATTAGACTTCGGTCCGCTTGCTGAATGTTCGCGCATCGGGCTCCATACCGCCGGCCCTGCTGTGTGCAAGACGCTGAATCCATGAGTGGTTTTTTGCTGGTCCGGTCGATCCCCGGGATCAGGGCACCGTATTTCCAAAGGCATCGGGAACGAAGTGGCAATAAGAATTTTTCAGCATTACTGGCAGCTTCCACTTGCCCTGCTTGCCCTGGTCGAAGCGTCGCTGTTTTTCCTGGCGCTGTACTTTGCCACCCTGATGGGTCTGGATCCGACGTTACGGCCGGTCGATCCATTCGCGCCGGAGATCTGGCCGAGGGCCCTGCTGTTCTCGGGGCTGATGTTCCTGTCGATGACCGCAATGGGGTTGTACAACGCCCGCCTGCGTTCGCGCCTGAGCGGTGTCATCGCGAGGGTGGCGGCCAGTGTTCTCGGCGGAGTGCTGCTCACTGCAGTCATGTTCTATCTGTTCCCCGGCTTGCAGGTGGGGCGGGCTGCGCTCATGTCGGCGGCGTTCTTTGCGTTCGTCGGCGCGGCACTCGCGCGAATCATCTTCGACCGGGTTGCCGATGAGGACATCTTCAAGCGGCGCGTACTGGTCTACGGTGCCGGCAAGCGCGCGCAGAGCATCGCCCGGTTGCGGCGCCGCTCGGACCGACGCGGATTCGTCCCCGTGGGATACGTCGCCGCTGACGGAGACGAGCCGGACGGCGTGCCGGAGGCGGCCAGAATAAGTTCGTCGGACTCGTTGCTGGGAATCTGCCAGCGACTGGAAGTCGACGAGATCGTGGTCGCGATGGACGATCGCCGGCGACAGTTTCCGATGAACGAACTGCTGGAATGCCGGCTGGACGGGCTCGAGATCATCGAGTTGATCAGCTTTCTGGAACGCGAAACCGGCAAGGTTCGTCTCGACGTACTCAACCCGAGCTGGATGATTTTTTCGGAAGGCTTCCGGCAGGGGCGCATTCACAGCACGCTCGAGCGGGCTTTCGATGTGATTGCCAGTGTGATGCTGCTGGTCGTGGCATTGCCCTTCATGCTGCTGACGATGATTGCGATCAAGCTGACGGAAGGACCGCGCGCAAGTGTTTTCTACCGGCAGGTGCGCGTCGGACAGTACGGACGCACCTTCAGGCTGCTCAAATTCCGCAGCATGCGCGAGGACGCCGAGAGCCAGGGTGCCCAGTGGGCGAAGAAGAACGACAATCGCGTCACGCGGGTGGGCGCCTTCATCCGACTCACACGCATCGACGAACTGCCGCAGATCCTCAATGTGTTGCGTGGCCACATGAGCTTCGTCGGACCGCGCCCCGAGCGGCCCGAATTCGTCGAACAGCTCAACGAACGCATTCCGTACTATCGCGAACGTCACACGATCAAGCCTGGCATCACGGGATGGGCGCAGATCTGCTATCCCTATGGATCGTCGGAGCAGGATGCGCTGGAAAAGCTGCAGTACGACCTGTTCTACGTGAAGAATCATTCGTTGCTGTTTTATCTGGCGATCATTCTGCAGACAGTGGAAGTCATCGTTTGGGGCAAGGGTGCCCGTTAGCGTGAGCTGAGCGGCGCGCCGGCGAGCCGGCGTACAACCTGGATACCGAGCCTTATCGCGATGAGCTATGCGGGAGTAGCAACCTACGGCATTGCCGGGCTGAGCTTTCTGCTGCTCACGCTGCTGCTGGTCGTCAGTTGGCGGGGACGCGGAGTCGGCGCCCGGCTCATCACCGCCAGTGCCGTCACGGCGCTCTGGGGTTTTGTCCTTGCGGCAGAGGCGCGGCTGGGGTCGATGTCGGTCGTTGTTGTTTATGTCGCGGAAATCATTCGCGACGCCGCCTGGATCGTCCTGCTCGCGGAATTGGCGAAGTCGACGGCACCGCGTCTGCTCATCACCGGCGCACATGTCCTCTGGATCGGTCTGCTGGTGCTGGGTCTTGCGCTGCCGTGGCTTCCCGCTCTCGGTGCGAGCATTGCGCCGGTACGGCTCTTATCCATTGCCGGGCTGGCATTGACGCTGTGTGCACTGGTGCTGCTTGAGCAGATCTACCGGAACGCTTCACAGGCAGGGCGCCAGGCGCTGCGCTACGCAGTGATCGGTATCGGCGGGCTGTTCGCCTACGATCTCTTTCTCTATTCGCAGGCGCAACTTCAGCAAGGCATTTCTGCCGACGCGTGGACTGCCCGCGGCATCGTGGTCGCGGCCGTCGTGCCGATGATCGCGCTGGCCGTCCGGCGCAATCCGCAATGGTCGCTCGACATCTTTGTTTCGCGGCAGGTCGTCTTCTACACGACGACGTTCGTCGCCGTCGGCAGCTACATGATCATCATGTCGCTCGCCGGTTTCGTGGTCGGCGATTTCGGCGGCAGCTGGGGCCGGATCGGCCAGATCCTGTTCTTTGCCGGCGCTGCCATCGTGCTCGTCTTTCTGCTGGCGTCCGGTGCATTGCGGCGCCAGACGATGGTCTTCATCAACAAGCACTTCTACAGCAACAAGTATGACTACCGGCTCGAATGGCTGCGTTTCATCCGCACGCTGTCGACAGCCACGGAAGAAGATCCGCGTCGTACCGCGGTAAGAGCCATTGCCCAGATCTTCGACAGCCCGGGGGGCATGCTTTTCGTGGCGGATGATCGAGAAGGGCACTTTCTGCCGGTGAGCGCCTGGCCTTTCCGGCTCGACGACGTGAGCGGCATTGCCGCCCTGGATCAGCATTCCGATCTGCTCCGCTTCGTCCGGAAGCGTGAATGGATCGTCGATCTTCGCGAATATCGGCAATCGCCGGACGTGTACGAGAACATCGAGCTGCCCTCATGGCTGCTTGCCAATCCGGCGTTTCGCATCGTCTCGCCCTTGCTGGAACTCGATCGCCTGATGGGCTTCATCGTTCTCTACGATCCACCGCCGCCGTTCGACCTGACGTACGAGGATCGCGACCTGCTCAAGACGGTCGGCCGGCATGTCGCGACCCAGCTCGCGCAACACAATGCGGACCGCAGGCTGGCCGAGAGTCGTCAGTTCGAGGCTTACAACAAGCTGACGGCCTTCATGATGCACGACCTGAAAAACTCGGTGGCGCAGCTGCAGCTCCTCGTCGCGAATGCGCAGCGTCACAAGCACAACCCGGAGTTCATCGACGACGCCATCGAGACGATCGACAATACCGTCGATCGGATGACCCGCCTGATCGAGCAATTGCGCCAGTCTGCGACCAGCGCGCCGCTGCAGTCAGTGCGATTCGATGATCTGGTGCGCAATGCCGTCGATCGCTGCAGCCTGAGAAACCCGGCGCCGGATCTGCAGATTGGGGATCTGCCGGTGTTCGTAAAGGCAGATCCGCAGAGGCTTGCGGCGGTGCTGGAACATGTGATCCGCAACGCCCAGGATGCCGCGCCCGCAGGTACGGTCTCGGTGAAAGTCGATTCCGGGCCGCAGCAAACCACCTTGGTGGTTTCCGATACAGGCAAGGGCATGGATACTGAGTTCGTCCGCGAGCGTCTGTTCCGGCCCTTCGACAGTACGAAGGGATCGAAGGGGATGGGTATCGGTGCCTATCAGGCGCGAGAATACGTGCAGATGCTCGGAGGCAGGGTGGAAGTGCAAAGCAGTCCCGGGCTTGGAACCCGTTTTTCCATTACTCTGCCCGTTGAGGCCAGTGCGCCGGGCAGCGCCGCATCGACGCCAACGGGTACCTCACAAGGCATCGGACTCATGCAATGAGCCATGCTGAATCGGAGCAGTCTTCAGTGAACGATACCAAGCCCAGGTTACTCATCGTCGAGGATGACGCCGGACTGCAGCGTCAGCTCAAATGGTGCTTCGACGACTATGAAGTCCTCATGGCGGCCACCCGCAACGAGGCGATGGCGTTGCTGCGCCGGTTCGAGCCGCCCGTCGTGTTGCAGGACCTCGGATTGCCTCCGGACCCGGAGGGTGTCAGCGAAGGCATGAAGACGCTGAAGGAAATCCTGAGCGTGGCACCGCATACGAAAGTCATCGTCGTGACGGGTAACCATGACCGGGACAATGCCGTGCATGCGGTCTCGCTCGGCGCCTACGATTTCTACCAGAAGCCTGTCGATACCGACGTGCTGCGACTGCTCGTCGGCCGTGCTTTCAGCATGCATGCGCTCGAAAAACAGAACCGGGAGTTGCGTGAGGCGCAGTACAACTCGCCGTTCGAGGGGCTGATCGCGACCGACGAGGCGATGCTCAAGGTTTGCCGCATGGTGGAGAAAATTGCACCCGCGGATGTGTCGGTGTTGATTCTCGGCGAGAGCGGCACCGGCAAGGAATTGCTCGCACGAGCGGTACACACCCAGAGCACGCGCCGCGATGGCAAGTTCGTGGCGATCAACTGCGCTGCCATTCCGGAGCAACTGCTCGAGAGCGAGCTCTTCGGACACGAGAAGGGTGCATTCACCGGTGCGGTAAAGCAGACGATCGGCAAGGTCGAGATGGCCGACGGCGGCACCCTGTTCCTCGATGAAATCGGCGATATGCCTTTGTCGCTGCAGTCCAAGCTGCTGCGCTTTCTGCAGGGCCGTGTCATCGAGCGCGTCGGCGGGCGGCAGGAAATCCCGGTCAATGTTCGCGTCGTCTGCGCCACCAACAAGGATCTGCAAGGCCTGATCAGCATCCAGCAGTTCCGCCAGGATCTGTACTTTCGCATCGGCGAGGTCACGGTCAACGTGCCGCCATTGCGCGATCGTCCGGGCGGCGCCACGGTTCTGGCGCACTCGCTGCTGCGGAAGTTCGGCGGCGTTCATGGGCGTCCCAAACGCGGCTTCACCGAGGACGCGATTGCCGCGCTCGAAGCGTACGAATGGCCGGGCAACGTTCGCGAGCTGGAGAACAAGGTCAAGACCGCACTGATCATGGCCGAAGGTTCGCTGATCACCGCGACGGATCTGGCATTGCGCGAAGCGGTCGACGGCACACTGCTGTTCAATCTCAAGGAAGTGCGGACACGCGCAGAGCGGCAGGCCATTCGCCAGGCGTTGTCGATCACCGACGGCAACATCTCGAAGACGGCCGAGCTGATCGGTGTCAGTCGTCCCACGCTCTACGATCTGATGGAAAAGTACGGGATCCGGGCGCCCCAGTAATGACGGAGCCTGGAGCCCATCCAGGGATGCGAACGTCTCACGGAATCGAGACCAAAAAGGCCTGGCTGTCGAGTCTTCCGGCAATAGTCGTTCTGAGTGCGGCGCTCACGGCACTCTTCTGGCCCACCGTCCTTACGCTGCTCGACGCCTGGCGCGATACCGACAACCTGACCTACACGCACGGCTACCTGATAGCGGCCATGTGCGGCTGGTTGCTCATTCGCGCCAGTCGATCGATCGATGGGGTGGGAACGCCTGACTGGCGCATGGTGGTGGCGTTGGGCCTGCTGAGCCTGGGCTGGCTTCTGTTCTATCGGGCAGGCATCGAGGTGGCTCACCAGATACTGCTGCCAGCAATGGCCATTGTCGCAGCGTGTGCCGCTTTCGGTGTCGTCAACGGCCGCAAGCTCGGTTTTGCGTTCGCCTACCTGTACTTCGCCGTGCCGGTCTGGAGCATGGGCAACGAAATCCTGCAGGCGATCACTGTGTTGGCCGTGCGGATTCTGCTGCAGATCAGCGCGATCCCGGCCTACGTCACCGGCAACCTTGTCCACATCCCGTCCGGCGTGTTCGAGATCGCCGGCGGGTGCAGCGGTCTGCATTTCTTCATCGTGGCACTGGCCATTGCCGCGATCTATGGCGAGATCCATCGTGATTCTCTGCGCGTGCGATTGCAGCAGGTCGCGCTCGCCGCGTTGCTCGCAATGGCGAGCAACTGGGTGCGTGTGTACGTGATCATCCTTGCCGGCCATCTGACGGACATGCGGCATTTTCTGATCACGGTGGATCACTACTATTTTGGCTGGTTCCTCTTTGTGATCACCATGTCGCTGTTCTTCTGGCTGGCAGGCCGGATGCCGGCGCGGGCGCCGGAGGTTGCAGAGCCGGCAGATGCCGGCGCGGTGCGGCGCCTGTCGTGGGTGAGCGGGGTTCTCATCGCCATCACGGCCGCCGGCGTCGGGCCGGCACTCGACGCACTGGCGCCGATTCGCGAGGCTGTCGCGTCGCAATCGGTTCTGCCTGCGGGAGCGGGTCGATGGCAGGGGCCTCATGCTACTCAGGAGGTCTGGCGCCCCGTCTATCCCCAGGCGGATCGTACGGAGATAGGCGAGTATCGAGTCGATTCGCGCGGCGTCACGGTCTTCGTCGCGCAGTATCTTCAACAACGGCAGGGCAAGGAACTCATCGGCTTCGACAATTCGATTGCCGGGAACGGCGCCTGGATGGACAACCTGCGCACAGTCGAGACAGCCCGTGGCGACGCCGCAATGTTCGATGTCGGTGGGACAGGCGGGCGTTCGATCGTCCTCTACTACTATCGGATCGGTGAGTCGCGAATGACCAGCGGTTTCGCGGCGCAACTTGCATACGCGGCGGCATCGCTGCGCGGTCCGGTCCTTTCGCAGCTCGTCGCAGCGCATGCGCGATGCGCATCCGACTGTGCGGCGGAAGCGGCGGATGCAACAGATCTGCTCGATGAGATCGATGCAACGATTGCGGCGTCCAGCAACGAGTGAGTGCCCATCCATGAATTCAGCGTGCAGGCGTTTCTTCTGGAGTGTGCTCGCCCTGTCGAGCCTGGTCGCTGTCTCGGGGTGCGATACGTTTCTCAGTGCCGATGCACGCGTCGAACGGGCCAGCGCCAAAATCACGGCCCACGATTATCGCGGTGCCATGATCGAACTCAAGAACGCCCTCCAGGATGAGCCCAGGCACGTTGCTGCTCGCCTGAAACTCGTCGAAGTCGAGTTACAGCTTGGTGATGCCGCAAGTGCCGACAAGGATCTACGCAGAGCGATCGAACTGGGCGCTCCGCCGGAGGCGACGGCCGAGCTGATGGCCAGGACGCAGCTCGCGTTGGGCAATGCGCGCGACTTGCTGGTACAGATCGATTCCGGAGAGGTCGCACTGCCCGAACCCGCACGGGCGCTGTATCGCGGCCAAGCGCTGGCACTGTTGCAGCAGTTCGATGCCGCGCAGACATCGTTCGAACTCGTGCCGATGGGCGATGCGCACTGGACGCTCGCGCAGATCGGTACTGCGGAGGCGCTGACCGGGCAGGGCAAGAGCGATGAGGCGCTCGCGCTGCTTGACGGCCTGCTGACAGGTCAACCGGATACGCCGCTCGCGTGGCTGACACGCGGTGCTATCCACGCGAAGCGCGGCGAATTCGAGGCGGCTGAGGAGGACTTGCAACACGCACGCAAGATCGGCGCCGGCAGTTTTACGGTAGTCCAGTCGATGAAACTGGTGGCCGGCATTGCCGAGGTGCAGCTGTCACGCGGCTTGCCCGATGCGGCGCGGCAGACCCATGGCGAACTCGTGAAGCTCGCTCCGGATGCAGTGATTACCCGCACGCTGGCCG
>CAYWHG010000060.1:0-25595 GCA_964457865.1 uncultured Steroidobacter sp. | reverse complement strand
TCCTCGGGCTTCGCGTTCAGCACCGAGTAGTAGATGGTCGCGTAGCTCAGATCGCTGGAAGCGCGTACCTCGGTGAGCGTGACCATGCCCAGCCGCGGATCGCGAATTTCGCGGCGGATCAGATCGCTCAGAGCGCGCTGGATCTGCTGCGCAACGCGCCGGCTCCTCGGAAAAGCCTTGTTGCCTCGTGAGCGGCTAGCCATGCGTCATCGACCTGGGCGCGCTCAGACCGAGCGCGCCACCTCGAAGCGGGAGAAGCATTCGATCTGGTCGCCGACCCGAACGTCGTTGTAGTTCTGGACGGCGATACCGCACTCGGTACCCGCACGGACTTCGTTGACGTCGTCCTTGAAGCGCCGCAGCGATTCGAGTTCGCCTTCGAAGATGACGACATTGTCGCGCAGCACGCGGATCGGGTTGTTGCGACGCACGTAGCCGTCGGCCACGATGCAGCCGGCGACCGTGCCGAACTTGCTGGAACGGAACACGTCGCGCACTTCCGCGAGACCGACGATCTGCTCCTTGACCTCCGGTGCGAGCAGGCCCGAGAGCGCCGCACGTACGTCGTCGATCGCTTCGTAGATGACGCTGTAGTAGCGCACATCGATGCCCGATTCCTTGATCATGCTGCGTGCCGAACCGTCGGCACGCACGTTGAAACCGATGATGCGCGCGTTCGCTGCCTGAGCCAGCGTGACGTCCGACTCGGTGATACCGCCGATGCCGCTGGAAACGACCTTGACGGCGACTTCGTCCGTGCTCAACTTGTTCAGTGCATCGCGCAGTGCTTCCGCGCTGCCCTGCACGTCCGCCTTCAGCACGATCTGGACCGTGGCCGTCTTGCCATCGCCCATCTGCGACATCATGTCCTCGAACTTCGCCGGGCCCTGCTTCGCGAGCTTGGTATCGCGGTACTTGCCCTGGCGATACAACGCCACTTCGCGAGCCTTGCGTTCGCTTTCCACGACCAGCAGATCGTCGCCGGCGTTCGGCGCGCCGGACAGACCGAGCACGACGACCGGCAGCGAAGGACCCGCCTCGTCAACCGCCTTGCCGGTCTCGTCGAACATGGCGCGCACGCGGCCGAATTCCTGGCCGGCGATGATCGGATCGCCCGGCTTCAGCACGCCGCGCTTCACCAGCACCGTAGCCACGGCACCGCGACCTTTCTCCATCGTCGATTCGATGACCACGCCGGCAGCCAGACCTTCGCGGGTCGCCTTCAGTTCGAGAACGTCCGCCTGCAGCAGGACTTTCTCCAGCAGATCATCGATGCCATCGCCGGTGCGGGCGGACACATAGGCGAACTGCGTGTCGCCGCCCCAGTCTTCGGGGATGAGGCCGTTCTTGGCGAGTTCGTTCTTGACGCGATCGAGATCCTTCTCGTGCTTGTCCATCTTGTTCACAGCCACGACGACGGGCACTTCAGCCGCCTTCGCATGCTGGATGGCTTCGATCGTCTGCGGCATCACACCGTCATCGGCAGCCACCACGAGAATCACGATGTCCGTCACCTGCGCGCCGCGGGCGCGCATCGAGGTGAATGCGGCATGACCTGGGGTATCCAGGAACGTGATGACGCCCTTCGGCGTCTCCACGTGATAGGCACCGATGTGCTGCGTGATACCGCCGGCCTCGCCCGAGGCAACCTTGGTGCGACGGATGTAATCGAGCAGCGAGGTTTTGCCGTGGTCGACGTGGCCCATGACGGTGACGACCGGCGGACGCGGCTCTGCTTCGTGAGAAGCGTCTGCAGTCAGCAGTTCGTCTTCGAGGGCGTTTTCCTTGACCAGAACGGCCGTGTGTCCGAGTTCCTCGACGACCAGCACCGCAGTGTCCTGATCGATGGGCTGATTGATGGTGGCCATCACGCCCATGTTCATCATGACCTTGATGACTTCGTTGGCCTTGACGGCCATGCGCTGGGCAAGTTCCGCCACCGTGACCGTTTCGCCGAGCTGCACATCGCGCTTGACGGGCGCTGCCGGACGTTCGAATCCGTGCTGGCTGCTGACGCTGACCTGCACCGGACGACGCGACCGCGACTGTTGATGTTGCTTCTTTTTCTTGAAGCGGGCACTGGCGTCGCTCGAGACATGCAGCTCCGTGCGCTGGAAGCTCTTGGTCTCGCGATTGGGAGCGTCGCCCCGTGCGACCTTCGGCGGCTCCGCGGCCTGGCGCGCCACCTGGGCCTGCTTGCGCTCTTCCGCCGCGCGCGCCTCGATCTGGCGCCGTGCTTCTTCTTCCGCCAGCAACCGGGCTTCCTCTTCGGCACGGTTGCGCGCTTCGTTCTCGACCTGCTGGCGCAGCAATGCCTCGCGCTGTTCCGCTTCGCGCTGCTGCTCTTCCTGACGCTTCGCGTCGCGCGCCTCGATCTGGTCCTGCGTCAGCCGGGCTTCTTCCTGGGCCTCGACCTGCTGCTTCTGGCGATCGACCTCATCGTTCTGGGTACGAACCTGCTGCTGCAGGGCGCTGCGGTTGAGATAGGTCTTCTTGGTGCGGACTTCCACATTGACCGTGCGGGCACGGCCCTGTGCCGACGCGACCTTGATCTCGCCCTGCGACTTGCGCTGCAGCGTGATCTTCGGCGGCGATGTGCCGGGCGAGGTACGGCCATGCGAGCGGCGCAGGAATGTCAGCAGCTCCATCTTGGCTTCATCGCTGATGGTCGATTCGGCGCCGGACACCTGAATGCCCGCCTCGCCCAGTTGCGTGAGCAACCGTTCGACCGGCACCTTCAGTACCTCGGCAAACTGGGTAACTGTTACATCCGCCATGAACCCTCCTCCCGCTTCAAGCTCCCAGTGACGGGTCCACGCCGACATTGCACAGCCGCAGTTCCGCCGATGCGGAATCCGCCATGCTGTTTCGGTGACGTCTGGACCGTCGACATATCCGGCTGCGACCTCAGGCCTGCTGTCCGGTGGAGTCGAACCAATGCTTGCGCGCCGCCATGATCAGGGCACCCGCGCGGTCGGAATCGATACCGTCGATCTCGAGCAGATCGTCGATCGCCTGCTCCGCCAGATCTTCGCGCGTCACGATACCCTTGCTTGCCAGCACCTGTGCCAGCTCCTTGTCCATGCCATCGACTTCGAGCAGATCCTGTGCCGGCTCGGCACTGTCGATCTCTTCCTCGTTTGCGATGGCCTGCGTAAGCAGCACATCGCGCGCACGATTACGCAGTTCCTTGATGATCTCTTCGTCGAATTCCTCGATGCCGGCCAGTTCGGAGGCCGGCACGTAGGCGATTTCTTCGACGGTGGAGAAGCCTTCGCTGACCAGGATCTGCGCCACTTCCTCGTCGACCGCCAGCTGCTTCTGGAACATGTCGACCAGCTTGCGCGACTCACCTTCGCTCTTCTCGACGGCGGCCTGTTCCGTCATGACGTTCAGTTCCCAGCCCGTCAGTTCGCTGGCGAGACGGATGTTCTGGCCGCCGCGGCCGATGGCCTGCGACAGCTTCTCTTCCGTCACGGCGATATCCATCGAGTGGGAATCCTCGTCGACCACGATCGACACGACTTCGGCCGGCGCCATCGCATTGATGACGAACTGTGCCGCGTTCTCGTCGAACGGAATGATGTCGACGCGCTCGCCGGCGATTTCATTCGATACGGCCTGCACGCGCGAACCGCGCATGCCGACGCAGGCGCCCACCGGATCGATGCGGCTGTCGTTGCTCTTCACGGCGATCTTGGCGCGGACACCGGCGTCGCGCGCAGCACCGAGAATATTGATCATGCCCTGCCCGACTTCCGGCACTTCGAGCTTGAACAGCTCGATCAGAAATTCCGGCGCGGTGCGCGAGAGGAACAGCTGCGGGCCACGCGGCTCCGAACGTACTTCCTTGAGGAACGCCTTGACGCGGTCCTGGGCACGGATCGGTTCGCGCGGAATCATCTGGTCGCGCGGAATGAAGCCTTCGGCATTGGCGCCGAGGTCGACGAAAATGCCGTTGCGATCGACGCGCTTGACGATGCCCGATACCAGCGTCCCGGCCCGGGCCTGGTACTCCTCGACCACCTGCGCACGCTCCGCTTCGCGAACCTTCTGCACGATGACCTGCTTGGCCGTCTGCGCAGCGATGCGACCGAACGCGACCGATTCCATCGGCTCTTCGACGTAGCCGCCGACTTCCGCATCCTTGGAAATATCGAGCGCATCCTCCAGACGCACTTCGCTGTCCGGCACTTCGAGTTCGGTGGAATCGTCGGCGAACACTTTCCAGCGGCGCCAGGTGTCGTAGTCACCCGTCTTGCGATTGATGGAGACACGCACGTCGATGCCCTCGCCATGCCGGCGCCGCGTCGCGGACGCGAGCGCAGCTTCAAGCGCCTCGAAAATGATCTCCTTGTCGACGCCCTTCTCGTTGGAAACGGCGTCCACCACCATCAGGATTTCTTTGTTCATCGTGCGACTCCGGCCCGTCCGGTCAGGTTTCCGGCGCAATCCGCGCCTTGTGTATTCCATCGATCGGCAGCTTCACGACGCTGCCGTCCACGTCCAATTCAATCTGGCCATGGCTCACACCTGTGAGCCGGCCCGCGAAACGCTTGCGGCCATTCACCGGCGCCGACGTTTCGACCTTCACGTTCTCGCCGCTGAAACGGGCGAAATGCTCGGCCGTCCGCAGCACACGGTCCAGACCCGGCGACGAAACCTCGAGCGTGTAATGGCCCTGAATCGGGTCATTCGCATCCATCGCTTCGCTCACGGCCCGGCTGACGCGCTCGCAGTCTTCCAGCGAGATTCCCTGCGGGGAATCGATATACAGCCGCAACAGACCGCCGCCCGAACGGGCCGCGTACTCGAGTTCCCACAACTCGTAACCGAGATTGACGACGACAGGCTGCAACAGCTCGATCAGCTGGTCTCGCAGCATCCGGTCACCTCCGTCGGTCAATGGCCCGCTTCTTCAATCCCAGAAACGAAAAATGGGCCCAAGGCCCATTCTCGTGATCATCCTTTCCGCGCCGGGTGCCCGAATCCGGGCACATCCTGGCGTCCTTACCCTCGTTCAGGAGGGACTCTGCCAATGACCACCTGTGATCCCAGGAGGATTGGTAGCGGGGGCAGGATTTGAACCTGCGACCTTCGGGTTATGAGCCCGACGAGCTGCCAGACTGCTCCACCCCGCAACAGAGGGCGCGGATTGTAAGGGCCTGAATTGGGTATTACAAGGCGGAATCCGGATGACTCCGGAATTCCGCTGGATTCCGCGTGCTACGCGGGAACAGAGCGTCCGGTCAGAGACCGGAACGCATCAAGGGAGCACCCGCGCACACAGGTCAATGAGGGCGCCGGGGAAAATTCCAAGGACCAGCACGGCCAGTCCGTTGACCGTCAGCAAGGCGCGGACGACACCGCCCCCCTCCACCGCCATCGAATCGGCGGGTTCGTCGAAGTACATGACCTTCACGACGCGCAGGTAGTAGAAGGCTGCCACCACCGACAGCAGCACCGCGACCGCAGCCAGCCAGACGAGACCGACGTTGACCACGGCGCCGAGGACCGCCAGCTTGGCCCAGAAACCGACGAACGGCGGAACACCGGCGGTGCTGAACATCAGCATCATCATGACGGCGGCGAACCACGGGCTCTTGCGATTCAGACCGCGGAAATCCTCGATGCGATCCGCCTCGAAGCCCTCGCGCGACAGCAGCAGGATCATGCCGAACGAACCGATCGCCATGATCACGTAGGCCAGCGTATAGAACATGGCGGCGCGATAACCCTCGCCCGTCCCGGCGAGAATGCCCAGCAGGATGAAGCCGACATGCGAGATCGTCGAATACGCCAGCATGCGCTTCAGATTGGTCTGGGCGATGGCCACGACGTTGCCGATGATCATCGACAGCACCGCCAGCGCGATCAGCATGCCCTGCCAGCTCGCGACCATGGCATCGAGTCCTTCTGCCAGCACGCGGATGGCCAGCACGTAGGAAGCGATCTTCGGTGCAGTGCCGATGAACAGCGTCACCGGCGTCGGTGCGCCGTGATAGACGTCGGGCACCCACATGTGGAACGGCACGGCGCCGAACTTGAATGCCACACCGGCGATGATGAACGCGAGCCCGAAGATCAGGCCGATCTTGTCGGCACCGACCTCACGGACCGCCAGCGCGATTTCGTCGAGCTGCAGCGTGCCGGTAAGACCGTAGATGATGGAGAAACCGTAGAGCAGCGTGCCGGAGGCAATGGCGCCGAGCACGAAATACTTCATGGCCGATTCCGCCGCGACGCCGGAATCCCGATCGAAAGCGACCATCGCATACAGCGACAGCGACAACAGTTCGACACCGAGATACACGGTCAGCAGGCTGCCGGCCGAAATCATGACCATGATTCCCAGCAGCGCGGTCAGTCCCAGGAGGAAGTACTCGCCCTTGAACAGACCGCGGCGGCGCAGGTAATCGTGCGAGTACATGAACGCAACGGCCACGGTTCCATAGGCGAAGAGCTTCAGCACGTCTCCCATCGGGTCCGCAACATAAGCCCCTTCGAGCGCGGTCACTCGGGCATCGACGCCGGTTTTGACCGTGACGAGCGCGGCGCCGACCAGCGACAGCAGCGTCAACGCATAGGTCACCCAGCGGGTGCGGTCGCTGAGAAAGACATCGACCAGCAGGACCACGCAGATGGCGCAGACCATGAAGATCTCGGCCGAAGCGACCGAGAGATTGAGACTGGCAAGCAAGGGTTCCGACATGGCTGGCTGATCGCGATTAGAGTTTCGACTCGGTGATCTGCTGCACCAGGTGCTCGACAGTCGGGCGCATCACATCCAGGAGCGGCGCCGGCCATAGTCCCAGCAGCAGGACGGCGACGGCAAGAATGCCCAGGATGAGGAATTCGCGGCCGTTGACATCCTTCAATGCCGCGACATCGTCATTGGCCACCGCGCCGAAGATCACGCGCTTCACCAGCCACAACGTATAGGCGGCACCGAGAATCAGCGTGAGGGCAGCCAGGAACGCATACCAGAAATCGGCGCGGAAGCTGGCGAGGATGACCAGGAACTCGCCCACGAAGCCCGACGTCGCCGGCAGGCCGGAGTTCGCCAGCGCGAACAGCACTGCGAAGGCAGCAAAGATCGGCATCGTATTGACGACGCCGCCATACGCGCTGATCTCGCGACTGTGCACGCGGTCATACAGCACACCGACGCAGAAGAACATCGCGCCGGAAATCAGGCCGTGCGAAATCATCTGCACCATCGCGCCGTCGATTCCCATCGCCGCACCGCGCACATCGCCATTGACCTGCAGCAGGTCGAAGGCGAGGAAGGAACCGAGGGTCACGAATCCCATGTGGGCGATCGACGAATACGCGATCAGCTTCTTCATGTCCTGCTGGACCAGTGCGACGAAGCCGATGTACACGACCGCGATCAGCGACAGCGAGATCACCAGCCAGTCGAGCTGCGCACTCGCGTCAGGGGTGATCGGCAGCGAGAAGCGCAGGAAACCGTAACCACCCATCTTCAGCATGATCGCCGCGAGAATGACCGATCCGCCGGTGGGGGCCTCGACGTGCGCATCCGGCAACCACGTGTGCACCGGCCACATCGGCACCTTCACCGCGAAGGCGAGCATGAAGGACATGAAGATCAGCAACTGCGCATTCAGCGCCAGCGGCAGTTCCTGGAAATCCGCAATCGCGTAGCTGCACTGCCCCGCATCGCAGGTCTGCATATACATGTAGATCAGCGACACCAGCATCAGCACGGAGCCGAGGAAGGTGTAGAGGAAGAACTTCACCGTGGCATAGACGCGCCGCGCGCCGCCCCAGACACCGATGATGATGAACATCGGAATCAGCATCGCTTCCCACAGCACGTAGAACAGCAGCGCATCGGTGGCAGCGAACACGCCGACCATGAGCCCTTCGAGAATCAGGAATGACGCGTAGTACTGCGCCGGCCGCTTCTCGATGACGGTCCAGGCCGAAATCACCACGAGCGGCGTGATGAAAGTCGTGAGGATGATCAGCGGCATCGCAATGCCGTCGACACCGAGCCCGTACCAGGAATTGAACGCCGGAATCCAGGCGAGCTTCTCGACGAACTGCATGTCCGCAGTCGTCATGTCGAAGTTCGTGTAGAGCAGCGTCGAGATCGCGAACGTCGCCACCGTCGCGCCGAGCGCCAGCCAGCGACCGAGTGCAATACCGCGATCGCCGAGAAGCAACAGCGCCACGCCGGCAGCGATCGGCAGCCAGATCAGTACGCTAAGAATGGGCCAGGTCAGTTGCATGTCAGATTCTTGTTACTTGCAGGTCAGCGCAGCACATACCAGGCCAGCAGCGCCGACAGGCCGATGATCATGGCGAACGCATAGTGATACAGGTAGCCGGTCTGCAGTCGGCGGAAGAGTCCCGACATCCAGCCAACGACCCTTGCCGAACCGTTCACGAGCCCGCCGTCGATGATGGCGACATCGCCGACGCGCCAGAGCGCCGTACCGAGATTGACGCTGCCCCTCGCGAAGATCGCCTGATAGATCTCGTCGAAATAAAACTTGTTGATGAACAGCTTGTAGAGCGCCGAGAGCCTGGCGGCAATCACGCCGGGCAGATCGGGGCGTTTGATGTACAGGTACCAGGCGGCCAGCACGCCGAGCAGCGCCAGGTAGACCGGCGGCTGCGTCAGACCATGCAGCATGAAGGCCAGTGGGCCGTGGAACTCCTCGCCGAGGTGGCCGAGCACATCATGTTCTGCCGACACGAAAATCGCATCGCCGAAATAGCCGCCGAACAGCACCGGCCCGATCGTGAACCAGCCGATGAACAACGACGGAATCGCCAGCAGGATGAGCGGCACGGTCACCACCCATGGACTTTCGTGCGGCTTGTGATCGCCATGCGCATGGTGACCGTGTGCGTCGTGCGCATGAGTATCGTGGTGTCCGAATCGCTCCGGACCATGGAAGGTCATGAAAACCAGGCGGAAGCTGTAGAACGCGGTGACGAAGACACCGAGGAACACGCACCAGTAAGCGTAGGTCGCGCCGGTGATGTGCGATTCGTGCACGGCTTCGATCAGGGCGTCCTTCGAGAAGAAGCCCGACGTGCCGGGAAAGCCGATCAGCGCGAGCGAACCGATGAGGGAGGTCCAGTACGTGATCGGCAGGTATTTCTTGAGCCCGCCCATCTTCCGCATGTCCTGCTCGTGATGCATCGCGATGATCACGGAGCCAGCCGCCAGGAACAGCAGCGCCTTGAAGAACGCGTGCGTCATGAGGTGGAAGATCGCCCCTGCATAGGCCGAGACACCGAGCGCCACCGTCATGTAACCGAGCTGCGAAAGCGTCGAATACGCCACGACCCGCTTGATGTCGTTGTTCACCAGGCCCAGCAGGCCCATGAAGAAGGCCGTGGTCGCACCGATGATCAGCACGGTCGACAACGCCGTCTCCGACAGCTCGAACAGCGGCGACATGCGGGCCACCATGAAGATACCCGCCGTCACCATCGTCGCAGCGTGGATCAGCGCCGAGATCGGGGTCGGGCCTTCCATCGAATCCGGCAGCCAGACATGCAGCGGCACCTGTGCCGACTTGCCCATGGCGCCGATGAACAGGCAGATACAGACGACCGTGATCGCCTGCCATTCGACATTCGGAATGATCTGCATCGTGTTCGCCGTGATCGCATCGCGCATGCCGAACACGGTCGCGTAATCCAGCGAGCCCGTGTAGTAGGCGATGCCCGCGATGCCCAGGACGAAACCGAAGTCGCCGACGCGGTTCACCAGGAACGCCTTCATGTTGGCAAAGATCGCCGAGGGGCGCGTGTACCAGAAACCGATCAGGAGATAGGAAACGACGCCCACTGCTTCCCAGCCGAAGAACAGCTGCAGGAAGTTGTTCGACATCACCAGCATCAGCATCGAGAACGTGAACAGCGAGATGTACGAGAAGAACCGCTGGTAACCCGGATCTTCGTGCATGTATCCGATGGTGTAGACGTGTACGCACAGCGACACGAACGTGACCACGACCATCATCAGCGCCGACAGCTTGTCGACCAGGAAGCCGACTTCCATGCGTATGCCGTCGCTGACGAGCCAGGTGTACACGGCTTCGTTGAAGATCGGCGCCCCGTCCAGCAGCAGCTTCAAGACATAGATCGACAGGCCGCACGACAGCGCGACACCCGCGATGGTGACGCAGTGCGCGCCGACGCGGCCGATCACGCGCCCGGCCAAGCCGGCCGCAATCGCCGCGAAAAGCGGTGCCAGGACGATCGTCAGCAATGTGGATTCGGAAATCATGATGCGGCGGTATTCACGCGGCGGACAAGCGTCGGTGGAGTGCGTGACACAGTGATCATCCCTTCATCGTGTCGAGCTGTTCGATGTTGATATTCCTGCGTTCCCGGAACAGAACGACCAGGATCGCCAGACCGATCGCAGCTTCCGCAGCTGCCACCGTCATGATGAAGAACACGAAGATCTGGCCGTTCAGATCGCCCAGGTGACGCGCGAAGGCCACGAAGTTGAAGTTCACGGCAAGCAGCATCAGTTCGATGCACATGAGCAGCAGGATCACGTTCTTCCGGTTCAGGAAGATACCGGCCACGCTGAGCGCGAACAGCAGGCCTGCCAGCATCAGCACGCTTTCGAGCGTAATCACGACTGGTCCTCCGTCGGCTTCTTCTCGGCATCCATCTTCACGATGCGGACGCGGTCTTTGGCACGAACGGCCACCTGGGCGGCCACGTCCTGGGTCTTGAGTCCGGTGCGATGTCTCATGGTCAGCACGATGGCCGCAATGATGGCCAGCAGCAGCACCATCGCCGCCAGCTCGAACGCATACAGGTGCTTCGTGTACAGCAGCTCGCCCAGGGCCCGCGTATTGCTGTAACCGTCAACGGCCGTCACGGCCGCGCTCTGCTGCGTCACGCCCAGGTGCTTCACCCACACGACGCTGCCGATCTCGACCACAACCAGTACCGCGATCAGGATGCCGAGCGGCGCATAGCGCGTGAACCCTTCGCGCATCTGCGCCACGTTCACGTCCAGCATCATCACGACGAACAGGAACAGCACCATCACGGCGCCGACGTACACCAGCACCAGCACGATGGCGAGGAACTCGGCTTCCAGCAGCAGCCAGATCACGGCGCTGTTGAAGAATGCAAATACCAGGAACAACGCGGCATGCACCGGGTTGCGGGCGGTGATCACGCCAAGCGCCGCAACCACCAGCACGGCGGAAAAGGCGTAGAAGAGGATCTCGGTAATGGTCATGGGTGCAGGCGTCAGCGATAGCGCGCATCGGCCGCCTTGTCTGCGGCGATCATGGCTTCGTAGCGCTCGCCGATGGCGAGCAGTTTGTCCTTGGTCATGATGTTCTCGCCGCGATTCTCCATGTGGTACTCATGGATACGGGTCTCGACGATGGCATCGACCGGGCAGGCCTCCTCGCAGAAGCCGCAGTAGATGCACTTGAACAGATCGATGTCGTAGCGCGTGGTGCGACGGGTGCCGTCGGCTGCCACGTCCGACTCGATGGTGATCGCCAGTGCCGGGCACACCGCTTCGCACAGCTTGCAGGCGATGCAGCGTTCCTGTCCGTTCGGATAACGGCGCTGCGCATGCAGGCCACGGAAGCGCGGCGACTGTGGCGTCTTCTCTTCCGGGTACTGCACCGTGACGTTGGGACGGAAGACGAACTGCCGCATCGTCACGCCGAGACCGACGAGCAGTTCGGTCAGGAAGAACGTCTTCAGGAAACTGGCGGGTGATTTCACTTGTCTGACTCCTACCCTGCCCACGGTCCGATCTTGTAGTACACGAGCACCATCAGCACGGCGATCCACACCAGCGTCACCGGAATGAAGATCTTCCAGCCCAGGCGCATGATCTGGTCGTAGCGATAGCGCGGAAACGTCGCGCGGAACCACAGGAAGCAGAACAGAAAGAATGCGATCTTGCTGAACAGCCACAGGAAGCCGACCAGCGGATGCGGCGTGTTGATCCAAGCCAGCCATCCCGGCAGGTTCCAGCCTTCGAACGGCGACAGCCAGCCGCCGAAGAAGAAGATCGCCGTCAGCGCCGAGATCAGGATCATGTTCACGTACTCGGCGACGAAGAACACGGCGAACGCCATGCCCGAGTACTCGACGTGGAAGCCGGCGACGATTTCCGACTCGCCTTCGACGACGTCGAACGGCGCGCGGTTCGTCTCGGCCAGTCCGGAGATGAAATAGACCACGAACAGCGGAATCATCCACCAGAAGAAAAAGCCGCCAACGCCGCGCTGCGCTTCGATGATCTCGGTGAGGTTCAGCGAGCCCGCCGCCATCACGACACCGACCAGCGCAAAGCCCATGGCGATTTCGTAGGCCACCATCTGCGCGGCGGCACGCATCGCACCGAGGAACGCATACTTCGAATTTGCCGCCCAGCCCGCGAGAATCACGCCGTAGACGCCGGCCGACGTCAGCGCGAGCACGTACAACAGCCCGGCATTGATATTGGAAACGCTGAAGCCCGGCCACAACGGCACGACGGCCCAGGTACACAGCGCGGGAATCAGCGCCAGCAACGGCGCGAGAAGGAACAGGAACTTGTTCGACTTCTCCGGGATCACGATTTCCTTGACCAGCAACTTCAGCACGTCCGCAAAGGGCTGCAGGATGCCGAAGGGCCCGACGCGGTTCGGACCGATACGCGCCTGGATCGAACCAATGACGCGGCGTTCGGCCAGCGTCAGGAACGCCATGATCAGGATGACGCTGATGAAGAGAATGACGGCGACCACGCCATACCACACGACAGCCTGGATCCAGGCCGGCAGGAACGACAGCAGGTCGGCAGCGATTTCAGGAATCATGCTTCATCCTGTGCGCGCTGCGCTTCCCGGGTTTCCTGCAGCGCAGGCGAGCGACGCACGACGGCGTCGATCTGATACAGCGGCACATCGCTGCTGGCAGACGGCGGCGCCAGGGCGAGCTTGCCCTGCAGCGTGCGCGATGCCGCCTTCGGCGTCGCGGTCCCCGCCTCGGCCACCTGCTTGCGAACTTCGTCAGCCACCTGATCGCTGCTCACATAGTCGAAGCCGGGCAGATTGAGGAGATTGCCCAGCACGCGCAGCACCTTCCAGGCCGGACGCGATTCGCCGATGGGCTTTGCCGCGCCGGGCGCGCTCTGCCAGCGGCCTTCGAGATTCACATACGTGCCCGAGGTTTCGGCGAAGGTGCCGATCGGCAGCACCACATGCGCGTATTCCTTCCCCGTTGCATACGGCGACAGCGCGACGACAAACTCCGCGGCCTTCAATGCCTCGACCGCCGCCGGCGACGCGATGTCGTGCTGCGGCTCGATGCCACCTAGCACGAGGTAGGACTTGAGTCGCGCGGCAAACATGTCCGCCACATTCAGACCGGGCGACTGAACCGCGCGTCCGCCAATCGTTCGACCCGGCAGCACGCCTGCCAGATGAGCGCCCACTGCATTGCCGCCCTCGGGCAGGAAGCCCAGCGTCGCGCCCGTCAGTTCGGCAATCGCCGCTGCAGCGAGTCGCAGGTCCGCGAAAGCAGGATCACGTTGAGCGATCGCACCGAGCAGGATCAGACGACGCGAGCCGTCGGCGAGCTGCTGCGCAACGGCGCGATGGGCGTCGCCGGGTTGTACGTGCGCAGCAACGGCGGCAATCGATTCCGGAACACTCTTGCCCGCGTTGCCGGCCGCGGCTGCGGCAATGGCAACGAGATGCTCGAACATGTGCAGGCCGTTCGACGCGAAGTAGTTGGCAATCGGGAACAGGTACTCGAAACGCTGCGGGTTCACGAAGGACACCTTCGTGCCCTTGCTCACGGCCCCCTTGCGGATGCGGTGGGCAATCAGCGGCACATCCTTGCGCAGGTTGGAGCCGACGATCAGTACGGCACTCGCCTGTTCGAGTTCGGCAATCGAGCAACCCAGCGACGGCGTCACCGGATCGCTGGCTTCGTCGCGGAAATCCGTGCGACGCAGCCGATGATCGAGATTCGACGTGCCCAGACCGCGTGCGATCTTGGCAAGTAGGTACAGTTCTTCGAGTGTCGAGTTCGGCGAAGCCAGCGCGCCGAGCTGGGCGCCGCCGTGTTGCTTCGCAATCCGGCTGAGACGATCCGCGGTGATGGCCAGCGCGGTTTCCCAATCGGTTTCCTGCCACAGGCCGTTCTCGCGAATCAGCGGCTTCTGCAGACGATCGTCGCTGTACACGCCCTGGAAGCTGAAACGGTCGCGATCGGCGATCCACGTCTCGTTCACTTCCTCATTGGGACGCGGCACCACGCGCATCACCTTGCCGCGCAGGACGTGCGCGTAGATATTGGTACCGACGCTGTCGTGGGGAGAGATCAGCGGGTGCTCGGTCATTTCCCACGCGCGGGCCCGGTAACGGTACGGCTTGTTGTTGAGCGCGCCCACCGGACACAGGTCGATGATATTGGCCGACAGCTCGTGATCGACGCTCTTCTCGATGAAGGTACCGATCTCGGTGCTTTCGCCGCGACCGACCGTGCCGAGTTCCTGGAAGCCCTGAATGTCCTGCGTGAAACGCACACAGCGCGTGCAATGGATACAGCGCGTCATGTCCGTCGACACGAGCGGCCCGAGGTTCTTGTCCTTCACCACGCGCTTGCGCTCGTTGTAGCGCGAGATGTCGCGACCGAATCCCATGGCCAGATCCTGCAGTTCGCATTCGCCGCCCTGATCGCAAATCGGGCAGTCGAGCGGATGATTGATGAGCAGGAACTCCATCACCGCCTTCTGTGCGGCAATGGCTTTCGGCGACTTCGTGAAGACCTTCATGCCTTCGGCGACCGGGGTCGCGCAGGCGGGCATCGGCTTCGGCGCCTTTTCGACTTCGACGAGGCACATGCGGCAGTTCGCCGCGATCGGCAGCTTCTCGTGATAGCAGAACCGCGGAACGTAGACTTCGTTCGCGTCGGTGACCTGGATCAGCATCTGGCCCTTGCGCGCCTTCATCGGCACGCCATTGACCTCGATGTTGACTTCGTCGGTTGGTGCAGGAGTACTCATGTCATCTGTGCTCGTCAGGCGGCGCGGCGCTTGTCGCGCTCGACGATGCTGTGACCGTGTTCGATCATGTATTCGAATTCGTGCCGGTAGTGCTTCATGAAGCTCTGCACGGGCCAGGCAGCGGCGTCGCCGAAGGCGCAGATCGTGTGACCTTCGATCTTGTTCGCCACATCGACCAGCATGTCGAGATCGGCCTTCTTGCCCTGCCCCGCCAGGATCCGCTTGACGACGCGATTCATCCAGCCGGTGCCTTCGCGGCACGGCGTGCACTGGCCACACGACTCCGCGTAATAGAAACGCGAGATGCGCTCGAGCGTCTTCACCATGCAGGTCGTTTCATCCATCACGATCAGCGAACCGGTGCCGAGCGCCGAGCCGGCCTTCTTCACCGAGTCGTAGTCCATGTTCGCCGTCATCATGATGTCGCCGGGCACGACGGGCACCGAGACACCACCGGGAATGACGGCCTTGAGCTTGCGCCCGCCACGCACGCCGCCGCAGATCTCCAGCAGATCCTTGAACGGAATGCCGAGCGGCAGCTCGATGTTCTGCGGCTTGTTCACATGGCCCGAGATCGAGAAGATCATCGTGCCGGCGGAATTCGCCACGCCCAGATCGACGAACCACTGCGGCCCCTTGCGCAGGATGGTCGGCACCGAGGCATAGCTCTGGGTGTTGTTGATGGTCGTCGGCTTGCCGTAGAGGCCGAAGTTCGCCGGGAACGGCGGCTTGAAGCGCGGTCGGCCCTGCTTGCCTTCGAGCGATTCGAGCAGCGCCGTCTCTTCGCCGCAGATGTACGCGCCGGCGCCAACATAGGCGTGCAGGTCGAAGTCGACGCCGGAACCGAGCAGGTTCTTGCCGAGCAGACCCGCGGCATACGCTTCCTGCAGCGCCGCCTCGAAACGCGGCACGGGCTCTTCCAGGAACTCACCGCGGATGTAGTTGTAGCCGACCGTCGCACCCATGGCGTAACCGCCGATGGCCATGCCTTCGATCAATGCATGCGGGTTGTAACGCAGGATGTCGCGATCGTGACAGGTGCCGGGCTCGCTCTCGTCGGAGTTGCAGACGACGTATTTCTGCGGCGCCTTGCTCGGCAGCATGAAGCTCCACTTCATGCCAGTCGGAAAGCCCGCGCCACCACGGCCACGCAGACCGGATGCCTTCACCTGTTCGATGACGGATTCGGGCGTGGGCTTCTCCCGCAGGATCCGCTCCCACACTTCATAGCCGCCGATGCTGCGATAAGTCGCCAGCTCCCATGAGCGTTCGCGACCGAGCGGCTCAAAGCACACCTGATTCGGGACGTACTTCGAAGTCATGTTGATTTACTTGTGACGATCCAGAATCTCATCGACCTTCTCCGGCGTGAGATTCTCGTAATACACGTGATCGACCATCATCATCGGCGCGTTGTTGCACGCTGCCAGGCACTCTTCTTCCTTCTTGAGATAGAAGCGGCCATCGACCGTGCTCTCGCCGACCCTGATGCCAAGGCGCTTCTCGACATGCGCCAGGATGTCGTCGCCGCCGCACAGCATGCACGAGATGTTGGTGCACACCGAAATGCTGTGGCGACCGACCGGCCGCGTCTCGAACATCGAATAGAACGTCGCGACTTCGTAGACCTGGATCGGCGGCAGGCCGAGATACTCGGCGACGGCGTCCATGGAATCCTTGGTCAGGTAGCCATTGTTCTCGTGCTGCACAGTGCGCAGCGCGGCGATCACGGCGGAACGCTTGCGATCCGGCGGAAACTTGGCCAGCCAGTGATCGATTTCGTGCCGTGCGTGTTCGGAGAGTCCGCCGCCGGCCGGTGGAGTGTGGGTCGCGTCGCTCAACGGTCGATTTCCCCGAATACGATGTCCTGCGTGCCGATGACGGCCACCACGTCCGCAAGAAGATGTCCCGTCACCATTTCTTCGAGCGAAGCCAGGTGCGGGAAGCCGGGCGCGCGGCACTTCAATCGATAGGGCTTGTTCGCCCCATCCGAAACCAGATAGATGCCGAACTCGCCCTTCGGCGCTTCCACCGCGGCATACGTCTCCCCTTCGGGAACGCAGTACCCCTCGGTGAACAGCTTGAAGTGGTGGATCAGCGATTCCATGTCGTCCTTCATCTCCTCGCGCTTCGGCGGCGAGATCTTGTGATCGGACGTCATGACCGGACCGGGATTCTGCTTCAGCCAGTCGACACACTGACGAATGATGCGATTCGACTGGCGCATCTCCTCGATGCGGACCAGGTAGCGGTCGTAGCAGTCGCCGTTGACGCCGACCGGGATGTCGAAATCCATGCGGTCATACACATCGTAGGGCTGCTTCTTGCGCAGGTCCCAGGCGATGCCCGAACCACGGATCATCGGCCCGGTGAAGCCGAGCTGCAGCGCACGCTCCGGGGTCACCACGCCGATATTGACGGTGCGCTGCTTCCAGATGCGGTTGTCGGTAAGCAGTGTTTCGTATTCGTCGACGCAGGCAGGAAAACGCTCGGTGAAGTTCTGGATGAAGTCGAGCATGCTGCCCGAGCGGTTCTCGTTCAGACGGTCCACGTCCTTCTGAGTGCGCCACTTCGAGGCCTGGTACTTCGGCATCGAATCCGGCAGATCGCGATAGACGCCGCCGGGACGATAGTAGGTTGCATGCATGCGCGTGCCGGAGACAGCTTCGTAGCAGTCCATCAGATCTTCGCGCTCGCGAAATGCGTAGAGGAACACCGTCATCGCGCCGATATCGAGACCATGAGCACCGAGCCACATGAGATGGTTCAGAACACGGGTGATCTCGTCGAACATCACGCGGATGTACTGCGCACGCAGCGGCGGCTGGATGCCGAGCAGTTTCTCGATCGCCATCACGTAGGCGTGCTCGTTGCACATCATCGATACATAGTCGAGGCGATCCATGTAGCCGATCGACTGATTGAACGGCTTGGATTCCGCCAGCTTCTCGGTGCCCCGGTGCAGGAGACCGACGTGCGGGTCCGCCTTCTGGATGACTTCGCCATCCATCTCCAGCACCAGACGCAGCACACCGTGCGCCGCCGGATGCTGCGGACCGAAGTTCAATGTGAAATTGCGAATCTCAGCCACGGGAACCGGACTCCACCTGCGCACCGACCGGCACGTCGTGCATCGCCTGGTCGTAGCGGTTGTCTTCACGAATCACGCGCGGCACCAGCGTGCGCGGTTCGATGCTTACCGGCTGATACACGACGCGGCCCTTCGCCGTGTCGTACTTCACTTCGACGTTGCCGATCAGCGGGAAATCCTTGCGGAACGGATGACCGATGAAGCCGTAGTCGGTGAGGATGCGGCGCAGATCCGGATGACCCTGGAACATCAGGCCGAACAGATCGAAAGCTTCGCGCTCGTACCAGTTGGCCGATGCCCAGATATCGTTCACCGAATCGATCAACGGCGGTTCGCCATCGATCGCGAAACAGCGCAGCCGCAGACGCCAGTTGTGCGTCACGGACAGCAGCTGGTACGTGACGGCGAAACGGCCGCTGCGCGGCTCGCCCGCCACCGGACGTACGCCACGGCTGAAGCCGGTCGCGGTGGAGCCGTAGGTGCTCCACTCTTCCTTGCCGAATTCAAGATAGTCGACGCCGCTGAGATCGATGAGCTGCTCGAAGCGCAGATCCGGATCGTCGCGCAATTCGCGGCAGACATTCAGCAGCTGATCGGCGGAGACTTCTGCAGCGACATCGCCTGCGACAGCAGGCAGGAAGCGCAGGCGCTCGCCGAATCGCGCAGTCAGTGTCGAGGCCAGTGTCTCGCTGCGTGAAGGCATGATGGTGAATTAACGGGCGATGGTGCTGGTGCGACGGATCTTGTTCTGCAGCTGCAGGATGCCGTACAGCAGGGCTTCCGCCGTTGGCGGGCATCCAGGCACATAGACGTCGACCGGAACGATGCGATCACAGCCGCGCACCACGGCATAGGAATAATGGTAGTAACCGCCGCCGTTGGCGCACGAACCCATGGAGATGACCCAGCGCGGCTCGGGCATCTGGTCGTAGACCTTGCGAAGTGCCGGCGCCATTTTGTTGACCAGCGTGCCGGCGACGATCATGACGTCGGACTGACGCGGACTCGGGCGGAACACGACGCCGAAACGATCGAGATCGTAACGGGCGGCACCCGCGTGCATCATTTCAACGGCGCAACAGGCGAGGCCGAACGTCATCGGCCACATCGAACCGGTGCGTGCCCAGTTGACCAGCTTGTCGACCGACGTGGTAACGAAGCCGCGCTGCGGCGGTACGGCATCGGGCGTTTCGGCAGTTGGAGCAGTCAATCCCATTCGAGCGCGCCCTTCTTCCACTCGTACACGAAGCCCACCACCAGGATCAGCAGGAAGAATCCCATCGCGACGAGACCCACCGTACCGATGGAACCGAGCGATACCGCCCACGGAAACAGGAAGGCGATCTCGAGATCGAAGACGATGAACAGGATTGCGACCAGGTAGTAACGCACGTCGAACTTCGCGCGCGCGTCGGAGAACGGTTCGAACCCGCACTCATAGGCAGAGATTTTTTCGCTGTCCGGACGACGCGGTCCGAAAAGAAAGCCCAATCCGATGAGCACCGAACCAAGCGCAGCAGCGACGCCCAGAAAGATCAGAATGGGTACGTAATTTTGCAGCATCACACGGACTCTCGATGCCGGGCCCGGCATCGGGCGCGAATTGTATCAGGGACGCTGCGGCGCAGTAACCCCGCGATCATGCTCAATTGAGTCACCGGGAGAAACACCTATGCGCATCGCGCGAACAGATGCGAACGGTTCGCGATGCGACATGCGCCGAATGACGGAAGAAAAAAGTCAGCAGAGAGGTAGGGTGAGATGGATCTGCTTTGTCTCTTCCGGATCCCGAGAGAAAAGCAGCAAAAGAGAAGGAAATTGGTGCGGATGAGAGGACTCGAACCTCCACGGATTGCTCCACTACCACCTCAAAGTAGCGTGTCTACCAGTTCCACCACATCCGCACCGAGGTGAAATCAATTCGGTGCCTGCCGTCTGCCGACGGTCTTGTTCGCTTAGTTCCGTTCCTGCGTCGGCGCTTCGACCGGCTGCTGTTCCGCGTCGATGGCCGGCGGTGCATCGGGCAACGCGGGCGCCGCTTCCATCGACTGCGCACGATCGACCACGCTCGTCGCGGTCTGCGGCTGCTTGCCGCTCATGTAGGCGAGCGCCAGGCTCGTTGCGAAAAACAATGCCGCCAGCGTGGCCGTCGTACGCGACAGGAATGACGCAGATCCGCGCGCACCGAATACGGTACCCGATGCGCCCGCACCGAATCCCGCACCTGCATCGGCACCCTTGCCGCGCTGGAGCAGCACGAGCCCCACGATCCCCGTTGCGATGAGGACGTGCACCACGATTGCTGCTGTATGTAACCAGTTCATGTCGCTTACGCGCTCGCTAGAAATGTCTGCATCGGTCAGTGCGGGCTCAGTGAGCCTGCGCCGCGGCGCAAATCTTCAGAAATTCATCCGCCTTCAATGAGGCACCGCCGATCAATCCACCATCGACGTCGGGCATCGAGAAAATCTCGGCTGCATTGCCTGCCTTGACGCTGCCGCCGTACAGGACCCGCAAAGCGGCGGCGATCTTACCACCACTGGCACTTTCGCGGGCGGCCACGGTTGCCCGGATGTGCGCGTGAACTTCCTGCGCCTGCGCAGGCGTCGCGTTCTTTCCCGTGCCGATCGCCCAGACAGGCTCGTAGGCAAGCACCGCATTGCGCATCGCATCGACACCGGCCAGATCGAGCACCGTCGCAAGCTGTCGCGAGATGACCGCCATGGTCTGGCCGCGCTCGCGCTCTTCCAGAAACTCACCGACACACAGAATCGGAATCAGCCCATGCGACTGCGCCGCAAGAAACTTGCGGGCCACCAGCGCGTCGTCTTCCTTGTAATGATGACGACGTTCCGAGTGCCCGGCGATCACGTACCGGCAGCCGACGTCCTTGAGCATCGCCGCCGACACCTCGCCGGTGAATGCCCCTATCGGCTCGGCGCAGACGGACTGCGCACCCAGCGCGACACTCGATTCCTTGAGGAGTCTGCCCGTTTCCCACAGGTAAACCACTGGCGGACACACCGCGATGTCGCAGACCGGCTGCGCCGGCAGCCCCTGAATCAACGCATCGATCAGATCGGCGTTCTCGGCGCGCGATCCGTGCATTTTCCAGTTCCCGGCAACGAAGGGCCGACGCATCGTTAGTCCTTGAGTCCGAGGAAGAAAACGCTCTCAAGCGAGCGGGCGTGCCCAAAAAAGGCGCGGCAGCTTAACGGTCGCTCGCCGGGAAATCAAACCAACTACGCCGCGCTTCAGGTTACCTGGGCGGCCGCAGTCACGGATGCTGCAATGCTGCCCGCCAGTTCACGGACCAGTTTCTCGTCATTGCCTTCGACCATCACCCGGATGACGGGTTCGGTTCCGGAAGGCCGCAGCACGATCCGGCCGTTTGCCCCGAGGCGACGCTCGGCGTGCGACACGGCTTCCTGCACCAGCGGTGAGGCGGCGATATCGATCTTGCGCGCCATGCGGACGTTCTCGAGAACCTGCGGATACTTGGGCATCGGCGCCGCCAGTTCCGCCAGGCTGCGACCCGTCTGCTTCATGATGGCCAGGATCTGCAACGCGCTGATGATGGCGTCGCCCGTCGTGGTGCGATCAAGACACAGCAGGTGTCCCGACGTTTCACCGCCCAGCGTCCCACCCGTCTCGCGCAGCATCTCCATGACATACCGGTCACCGACCTTGGCGCGCCGGAACGGGATCCCGATTTTCGCCAGTGCGTGTTCGAGTCCGAGATTGCTCATCAGGGTACCGACGACCGGACCATTCAGCTGCTTCTGTTCATGTCGCGCCCTGGCAATGATGTAGAGCAGCTGGTCGCCGTCCACGATGCGACCCAGGTGATCGACCATGACCAGGCGATCGCCGTCGCCATCGAGCGCAATACCGACTTGTGCGCGCACGCCCGGAACCGTCAACTGCAGCAGCTCCGGCGAAGTGGAGCCGCAGTTGAGATTGATGTTGCGGCCGTTGGGCGAACATCCGACAGGCACGATCTCGGCACCCAGATCCGTCAGGATGCGCGGCGCCACCTTGTAGCCGGCACCGTTCGCACAATCGATGACGATCTTGAAATCGCTGAGGTCCAGTCCCGGGACGGACGACGCACAGAATTCCTGGTAGCGCACGCGCGATTTGTCCATGCGCGACGCGCGGCCCAGCTGACCTGACTCGCGCGTGACCGGCGGTTCTTCCAGATGCCTTTCGATCTCTGCTTCGATTTCATCGGAGAGCTTGCCGCCGTTGGCGTCGAAGAACTTGATGCCGTTGTCGCCGAAAAGATTGTGCGAGGCGCTGATCACGACGCCGAAATCGCACTCGAACCGCTTGGTCAGATAGGCAACGCCGGGCGTCGGCAACGGGCCCATCAGGATGACGTTGACTCCGGCTGCGACGAAGCCGGCTTCGAGGGCGGCTTCGAACATGTAGCCCGACAGACGAGTGTCCTTGCCGACCAGCACCGTGCCGCCGTTGGGCGCGAGCACCTTGGCTGCCGCGCTGGCGAGGTGCAGTGCGAAATCGACAGTCATCGGATGCTGGCCAACCTGACCGCGAACGCCGTCAGTGCCGAAATACTTGCGGCTCACAAAACTTCTCCCTCGTTGGATTCTGTCATTCGATAGCCCGACATCTTCAGCGCCGCGGCGATCTTCAGCGCATCGACTGTCGCCGCGACATCGTGCGTCCGCACGATACTGGCACCGGCCAGAACGGATGCCACGGCGACTGCCAGACCGCCGGCCATACGTTCGCTGACGGGTTTACCCAGCAGGGTAGCGAACATCGACTTTCTCGATACGCCGATCAAGACCGGGCGTCGCAATTTGAGCAACTCAGGCAGCGCCGCCAGCAACTCCATGTTGTGTTCGATCCGCTTGCCGAAGCCGATGCCGGGATCCACGACAAGCCGATCGTTCGAAATACCGGCGGATATGCAGGCTTCGATGCGCTCCCGCAGGAACTGACCGACTTCGCCCACCACGTCCGTATAACGTGGCTCGACCTGCATGGTGCGCGGTTCGCCCTGCATGTGCATCAGACAGACGGCAGCATCGCTGCGCGCAGCGGCTTCGAGTGCGCCAGCCTCGCGCAGCGCCCGGACGTCGTTGATGAATGTGGCCCCGGCCTGTAGTGCGGCCCGGATGACGCCGGCCTTGCTGGTGTCCACGGAGATAGGCACCGACGTCCTGGCGGCGAGCGATTCCACCAGCGGCACGACACGCCGGATCTCTTCTTCTTCAGTAACTGCCGGTGCGCCAGGACGGGTCGACTCGCCGCCGACATCGATGATCCCGGCACCCTCTTCCACCATCGCCAGCCCATGAGCCAGGGCGTCATTGAAGGACGCGAAACGGCCACCGTCGGAGAATGAGTCGGGCGTCACATTGAGAATGCCCATGACGACGGGTTTCGTCAGATCGAGCTGGTGTTGGCCGCACTGAAGAAACATGCGCGAAAATCTGGAGGGCTGGAAAGAGCGATGCCGGCACGGGGCCGGCATCGATATTGGTTGCGGGTGTCGCGACGCTCAGTGCTGGCTGGCGGGCTTGCCGAGCGGCGCTTCCGGCGTCTCGCCGCGGTCGCGATTCTTGCTGCCGCCCATGGGCGGTGCATTGTCGTCCCAGCCCGCAGGCGGCTGCGGATCGCGACCCTGCATGATGTCCCTGATCTGGGTCTCGTCGATGGTCTCGTACTTGATCAGCGCCTCGGCCATCTTGTGGAGCTTGTCGAGGTGGGTATCGAGGATGCTCTTGGCGCGGTTGTAGTTCGAGTCGATCAGGCTGCGGACTTCCTCATCGATGGCGTGCGCCGTCACATCCGACACCTGCTTGTGCTGCGTCACCGAGCGGCCCAGAAACACTTCGCCGGACTCTTCGCTGTACGTCAGCGGTCCGAGGCGATCCGACAGGCCCCAGCGCGTCACCATGTTGCGGGCGATGTCCGTGGCGCGTTCGATGTCGTTGGAAGCACCGGTCGTCACCGACTCGGGCCCGAAGATCATTTCTTCTGCCAGGCGTCCGCCGAAGAGCGTCGCGATCTTGCTCTCGAGACGGCGCTTGCTGATGCTGTAACGATCCTGTTCCGGCAGGAACATGGTCACGCCCAGCGCGCGGCCGCGCGGAATGATCGTCACCTTGTAGACCGGATCGTGTTCGGGCACCGACAGACCGACGATCGCATGGCCGGCTTCGTGATACGCCGTGAGCTTCTTCTCCTGGTCGTCCATCACCATCGAGCGCCGCTCGGCGCCCATCATGATCTTGTCCTTGGCGCGCTCGAATTCGTCCATGGAGACCGTGCGACGATTGGCGCGAGCCGCAAACAGCGCGGCCTCGTTCACGAGGTTCGCGAGATCGGCGCCCGAGAAGCCCGGTGTACCACGCGCGATGATCTGCGGACGCACATCCTCGGCCAGCGGCAGCTTGCGCATGTGAACCTTGAGAATCTGTTCGCGACCGCGAACGTCCGGCAGCGGCACGACCACCTGGCGATCGAAACGACCCGGACGCAGCAGTGCCGGATCGAGCACGTCGGGACGGTTGGTCGCGGCAATGACGATCACGCCTTCCGTACCCTCGAAACCGTCCATCTCGACCAGCAGCTGGTTGAGCGTCTGCTCGCGCTCGTCATGACCGCCGCCGAGACCGGCGCCGCGGTGACGACCGACCGCATCGATTTCGTCGATGAAGATGATGCAGGGAGCATGCTTCTTCGCCTGCTCGAACATGTCGCGCACACGCGATGCGCCGACACCGACGAACATTTCGACGAAGTCCGAACCGGAAATCGTGAAGAACGGCACCTTGGCCTCGCCGGCGATGGCGCGCGCGAGCAGCGTCTTGCCGGTACCGGGCGAACCGACCATCAGCACGCCGCGCGGAATCTTGCCGCCGAGGCGCTGAAACTTCGCCGGATCCTTCAGGAACTCGACGATCTCGACCACTTCTTCCTTGGCCTCGTCGACACCGGCAACGTCGGCAAACGTGACCTGTACCTGATCCTCGCCCAGCAGTCGTGCCCGACTCTTGCCGAACGACATGGCCCCCCGCCCTCCTGCCCCGCCCTGCATCTGGCGCATGAAGTACACCCACACCGCGATCAACAGCAGGATGGGGAACGAGGAAATGAGGAGCTGTGTCAGTAGCGACTGACGCTCGGCCGGTGCTTTACTGAACTTGATGTTGGCCTTGACCAAGGCACCGATCAGGTCCGAGTAATCGGTCTCGGGATTGTTGACGACGAACTTCTCGCCGCTTTTGCGCTGCCCCTTGAGCTGATCGCCCTTGAAGACGACTTCATCGACCGTGCCGGAGCGCACCTCATCGAGGAAGGTCGAGTAGGGGATTTCAGGCTCCGCAGTGGCCCTCGTGCTGAAGTTGCTCACCACCGTCGCGACGACCACGGCGATGACAATCCACAGGACGATGTTCTTTGCGAGATCGTTCAAGGTCGAATCCTCAA
>CAYWHG010000059.1:24025-25698 GCA_964457865.1 uncultured Steroidobacter sp. | reverse complement strand
CATGGGCGCAGGGCGAGCTCGATGCGATCCGGCGCGCGGATCGCTGGCGGGCGCCCGTCGCGTTCGACAGTCGCGGCGTCGAAGGCACGCTGCGCGGGCGCGAGGTCATCGTGTTCTCGTCCAATGACTATCTCGGCCTGAGCCAGCATCCGGCCGTGCGACAGGCCGCGGCCGAGGCAGCGCTGCAATTCGGCGCCGGTGCGACGGCGTCGCGTCTCGTGGTCGGCACGCGCAGTCTGCACGAACAACTGGAAGCCGCGATCGCCGCGTGGCAATGCACGGAACGGGCGCTGGTATTCCCGAATGGCTTCGCTGCCAATCTCAGCGTGCTGTCCGTGCTCGGCGCCTCCGACGTCACGGTTTTCAGCGACGAGCTGAACCATGCCTCCATCATCGACGGCTGTCGTCTGTCGAAGGCCCGCCGACTGATCTATCGACACGGCGACATGGCCCATCTGGAATCGCTGCTCGCCGCGACACCTGGACGCCGACTCGTCGTCACCGACAGCGTGTTCTCGATGGATGGCAACGTGGCGCCGCTCGATGCCATCGCCGCGCTGTGCGCACGTTTCGATGCGCTGCTCATCGTCGATGAGGCACACGCGGCGCTCGGTCCTGATCTGGCGCACCTGCCGTGCGAACTGCTGCGGGTCGGCACCTTGTCGAAGATGCTCGGTTCGCTCGGCGGCTGGGTCGCAGGTTCGCGCTCGCTGATCGAACTGCTGATCAACCGCGCGCGTCCCTTCATTTTCACGACGGGCCTGTCGCCGGCCGATGCCGCCGCCGCGCTCGCCGCGTTGCGCATCTGCACGAGCGAGGAAGGCGGCCAACTGCGGGCGCGACTGCGTCATGCCGTCGATACGATTGCGCCGGCGCATCCCTCGCCCATCGTCCCGGTCATCCTGGGCGAGGATCGTGCGGCGTTGAGTGCCGCAGAAGCACTGTTGCAACAGGGCCTGTATGTGCCGGCGATCCGCCCGCCGACGGTGCCGGCCGGCACGGCACGACTGCGCATTGCGCTATCGGCACTGCACACGGACCCGATGCTCGACAAGCTGCAGCAGGCGTTGCGCTCGCTGGCAGTGGTGACATGAATCGCCCCCACCTACTGCTCGGCGTGCTCGGCACGCACACCGAAGTCGGCAAGACCTGGGTTGCCGCGCGCCTGCTGGCGCACGCGCGTGCGAATGGATTGCGGGTCGCGGCGCGCAAGCCGGTGCAGTCGTACGAACCGGGCTCGACCGCCACGGATGCCGAACAACTCGCGGCGGCAACGGGCGAAGCCGTCACTGACGTCTGTCCGGCGCGACGCTGCTACGAGCTGGCCGTGGCGCCGCCGATGGCGGCCGATCTGCTTGGTCGTCCGCGACTCTCGTTGCAGGAACTGCTGGAGGAAATCACCTGGCCGCTGGGGCTCGATATCGGCCTGGTGGAAACCGTCGGCGGTCCGCTGTCGCCGCTGGCGCATGATGCGGACAGCCTCGATCTCGTGAAGCAGTTGCGGCCGGATCGGATCGTGCTGGTCGCGGATGCGGGACTGGGCACGTTGAATGCCGTGCGGTTGTCACTGGCGGCGCTGGCGCCGCTGACAGCGATCGTGTTTCTGAATCGCTTCGATGCGACCGAGGAATTGCACCGGCTCAATCGGCAGTGGCTGATCGAGAAATATGGAG
>CAYWHG010000059.1:0-23925 GCA_964457865.1 uncultured Steroidobacter sp. | reverse complement strand
TTCGCCGCGAGTGCGCCGTCGAGCACGATGGCCTTGAACGCGGTGGCGTCGGCGATGGCCTTCGAGTAGCGCAGATCCGGGATATTCGTCGTGCTGACGAGGCCGGCGCCATGGCAGGCGGCGCAGACGGTGTCGTAGTGCTGCTTGCCCTTCGCTTCATCGCCATCGGCCTTCGCCTGGGCCAGATCGGGCAATGCGCGCGCGGTCGAGCCGCCATCGAGTGACGGCAGCGATGCGGTGCCGCCGAGTTTGAACACGACGAGGCGCCCGAACTTGCTGCGCGCCGTCTTGCCGCCGCCCATGCCGCCGCCCATCGCCACGCCGCCGATGCCGGCCATGGCCGCCACGTACTGATCGCCGTCGAGTTCGTACGTGATCGGTCCCGCCATCGGCACGTTCTGCACGTCGTAGGACCAGAGCTTCGCGCCCGTGTCGGCGGCGTAGGCATTGAAGGTGCCTTCGACCGAACCCTGGAAGACGAGGTTGCCGCCCGTCGACAACGTGCCGCCGTTGCCGAAGCGCGGATACGAAACGCGCCACACTTCGCGCTGTGCGATCGGATCCCACGCCAGCAGCGCGGCACCCTGCTCCGCCGCTTCGGCGGCTTTCACCGTCTCCGCGTTCGGCGGCGTCGCGGTGCGTGCGATGCCGGTGTTCCAGGTCTTGCTGCGGAACTCGAACTTCTTGTCCGTCTCGTAGACGCTGCGGGTGACCTGCGTCGGAATGTAGACGTAGCCGGTGATCGGGCTGTAGGACATCGGGAACCAGTTGTGACCGCCGATGGCGCTCGGCATCACCATCGCGGGTTCGCGTTCATAGCGCGTGGCTTCGACTGGAATCGGCCGACCCGTTTGCGGATCGAGCCCCGTGGCCCAGTTCACCGGGATGTAGTTGTTGCCCGAGATGAACTCGCCGGTCTTGCGATCGAGCACGTAGAAGAAACCATTCTTCGGCGCCTGCATCAGCACCTGGCGCTGTTTGCCCTTGATGGTCAGGTCCGCGAGGATGATGTGCTGCGTCGCCGTGTAGTCCCACGACTCGGCCGGCGTCGTCTGGAAGTGCCACACGTATTCGCCGCTCGCAGGCCGCAGCGCGACGATCGAGGAAAGAAACAGATTGTCGCCCTTGCCCGCCGACCGGATCTGGTGATTCCACGGACTGCCGTTGCCGACGCCGATGTACAGCAGGTCGAGCTGCTCGTCATACGCCATCGAATCCCACACCGTGCCGCCGCCGCCGTACTTCCACCATTCGCCGTTCCAGGTGGCGGCCGCTTCTTCCATCGCCTTGCTCTCGAAGCCGTCCTGCGGATTGCCGGGGACGGTATAGAAGCGCCACAACTGCTTGCCGGTCGCCGCCTCATACGCGGTGACATAGCCGCGCACGCCCATCTCGCCGCCGCCGTTGCCGATGATGACCTTGCCCTTGATGATGCGCGGCGCGCCCGTGATGGTGTAACGCTTGGTGGGATCGGTGGTCTGTACCGACCACACCGGCTTGCCCGTGTCGCGATCGAGTGCGATGAGCCGCCCGTCGAGCGTGCCCAGATAGACATTGTTGCCCCACGCTGCGACACCGCGATTCACGACGTCGCAGCAGGCATCGATCGCCTTGTCGCCCGCGACCTGCGGATCGAAGCGCCATTTCTCCTTGCCGGTCCGTGCATCGACGGCGAAGGCCTTGCTCCATGCCGAGGTGAAATACATCGTGCCGTCGATCACGAGCGGCGTCGCTTCCTGGCCGCGGCTGGTGTCGAGATCGAAGTACCAGGCCAGACCCAGGTTCTTCACGTTCTGCTGATCGACCTTCGCCACCGGGCTGTAGCGTTGCTCGTCGTAGGTGCGACCGTGTGTCAGCCATTCGCTGTTGTTGGCGGCGGCGCCCAGGATGCGCGCGGCATCAACGCCTGCGGCGTGGCCGGTGATGACGGTCAGGGCAGCACTCGCTGCCAGAAAGCGTGTGTACTTGAGCATGGGCGCCAGTTGTCAGAAGTCGTTGATCGCACTGCCTTCAGGGCAGTTCCAGGGACTCACGCTTGTCATCGGAATATGCGTCGCCCATCCGGTGGCAGAGTCCTGTTTCGGGGCGGGAAGTTCAATACCCACCAGAATTCTTTGCATGGGCTCTGCCTCCTTCCCCCACCCTGCCCGCAAGCGGGGCCGCGCCGCCAGTGCAACGCGGCCCCTTTCCCCCAGCGAACCGATCCGTAGATCAGAACGATTTCGTCAGGACGACCCCGATGAGCCGCGGGTCGAGCACACTGACATTGCGCACCATGCCCAGCGGTTCCGAACCCACGTCGATGCCCGTGATGACGTCTTCGTCCATGAGGTTCTTCGCATAGATCTGGATATCCCAGCCGAGCGACTTGTTCGCGATCGTCAGCGACGCCGTCGCATTGTCCCAGCCCTTCAGCAGATCCGAGTCGGTGTTGTAGACGCGCGCGAACGAGTCGGTCTGGTAGAAATAGTCGGCACGCAGCTTCGTGCTCCAGCCGTTCGCAAACTCCCACTTGTATTCGCCGCCCACCGACGCCGTGAAGTCCGGTGCCTGCGGCAGCTCCTTGCCTTTGAGGTCGACGGCAACGCCGCCGCTCGGCGTGAGGCCGAGGCCGGCGAAGGCGCCGCTGCAGATTCCGAGGATGTCCTGCGCCGTGGCCGCACGCGTGCCGCCGCCGGCCACCGGAATGAACGGTGTACCGTTGTTGAGCAGCGTCACGAACTGCGCCATCGCCGCCGTCGGCACCGCGCAGGCTGCAGAAGTCGACTTCACGACCGTCAGGCCGGCATCGCCCTGCGTGCGGTTGAACTGATCGATGGACGAGCCTCCCTGCAGTTCGCTGTTGAGCAGGCCGATGTTGGCGTTCAGGCGCAACCCGTTCGTCACCTGCCACACACTTTCGAGTTCGAGACCCGTCACTGCGACATCCACGTTCTCGGTCACGACCGTCAGGCCGCGACGATTGGAAATCTGGTAGCCCTCGTAGTCGTAGTAGAACGCCGTCGCATTCGCCTGCACGCGGCCGTCGAAGAATTCGTTCTTCGAACCGATTTCATAGGCATTGACGAATTCAGGCTCGTACGTCGTCGCCAGGTTGTTGCTGCTCGCGTCCGGCGCATTGATGCCGCCGCCCTTGTAGCCTTTCGAGTACGACGCATAGATCAGGTTGCTGTCGGTCATGCGCCAGGCGCCGTTGACGCGGCCCGTGACGTTTTTCCACTGCGCTTCCTGGTCGACGATCGACAGCGGACCCGTCTCCGCCCAGCCGCGTCCCGGCGTCAGCATCGTGATCGGATGATTGCGGATTTCCTTCTTGTCGTCCGTGTAGCGCAGGCCGGTGGTCAGCGTGAAGCTGTCAGTGGCCTTCCAGTACACCTCGCCGAACACCGCGGTCGCCGTGAGCTGGTAAGGATTGCGGCTGATGTAGTAGTTGTGGCCCGTGCCGTCCGGCGTGCTGTTCGCATCGAAGTAGCAGTCGGTCGGCATGCAGCTCGACAGGTCCGCCAGGTTGGCGAGCTGCACATACGCATTCTGCGTGTTCGGAATGATGATCAGATCGTTGAGGCGCTCCAGCTTCATGTAGAGGCCACCGATGTTGAAATTGACCGGACCGTCAAACGACGACTGCAGACGCAGTTCCTGGCTGAACTGCTCGGCCTGCTGGTCGGCGATGGTCACCACGGCCGGCGTGTTGAGGCGGCCGAGCTGCGGATCGTTGTAGTAGCCGTCCGGCGTCATCGGGCCGACATTGAACGTCCCGGCCGCGACATAGCTCACATCGGTCGCGCGGCTGTCGAGCTTGTCTTCGAGCCGTGAGGTCAGCGCCGTCAGCATGAGGTTGTCGGTCAGGTCGAACTCGAGGTTGAGTTCGTACAGGTCGCTCGTGGTCTCGTAGCTCGGCTCGCTTGCCATGGCGATCTCGCGCAGATCCGTCGACTGCGTGACGCCGGCGTACGGATCGCCGCTGACGATGCCGGCGAGATTGCCGAGCTGGCCGGCCAGCGTGGCGACATAGTTCACCGAACCATAGGCGGCCGGACTGTAGACGGAGCCTTCGAGACATCCCTGGTTCAGGAACTGGCGCGCCTGGGCGCTGTTGATCGTGACGCCGCCGACACTCGTCGGGCCCGGATCCTTGACGCACAGCGACTTGCTGTTGCCGATGCGATCGTCGTCTTCCTGCGAGTGTTCCCACATCGCCATGACACGGAAGCGACCTTCGGGATTGATGGCCAGCGTGGCGCGACCGGAATACATCTCGCGGCCATCGACATCGTTGCCGGTCAGCGTGTTCTCGGTGTAGCCGTTGCGCTGCAGCCCGTAGCCGGCCATGCGCAGTGCCACCGATTCGCCCATCGGAATATTGAGATGGCCGCCGAGGCGCTTGTGGTCATAGCTGCCGGCTTCGAGCGTCCCCGCGCCGCTGAATGCGCCGAGCTGCGGCTTGGCCGTGATCATGTTGATCACGCCACCGGTGGCATTGCGGCCGTACAGGGTGCCCTGCGGTCCGCGCAGCACTTCGACACGTTCCAGGTCGTACATTTCCGACTGGCCCATGCGATTGACGCCGAGCGGCGCATTGTTCACGTGCACGCCCACGCCGGCGTCACCCGACGTGCTCACGAGCTGGTAGCCGATGCCGCGCAACTGGAAATTGGTTTCATTGAAGCCGAGACCGGCGCGCGAGTAGTACAGGTTCGGCACCACGCGCGTCAGATCCTGCGCGAGGTTGATGCGCTGCGTGGTCAATGCATCGGCCGTCAGCGCAGTCACGGCGATCGGCACGCTCTGCACGGATTCCTCGCGCTTCTGCGCGGTGACGATGATTTCTTCGATGCCGACCGTTTCCTGAGGCGCTGCATGCGCCGGCAAGCCGGACACAGCGAGACTCGAGACGCCCAGAACGGCGCCGATAGCGGACTTCAATTTCATGATTCCTCCCAGACGGCTTCAGACGTCGGCTCCGCGCCGGCCAAAGCGAGTTGTTGATGACGGGTTCGCCGTTCAGCCTCTCTCCGGAGACATGTCAACGTAGCGAACCCGACGCAGCCGATGCCGCGGCTGCGAAACGCGGGCGGGAGTATTCGAAGTGCTTCAACGAGGGGTCAATGACGCACCGCTCTGAAACCCTGGTTTATGCGGCATTTGCGGGCTGTGTCACGAAGGCAGAGGGATTTCACGGCGTCACCACGTAGGGGAAGCGCCGAACGGATTGCGGTTTTGTGAAGGAGTTCCCGCGAACGAGGCGCAATAAATACGTGTGATGCGCTACGCGAATGCAGGTTCGCGGCGTTGCTGTGACGCAGCAGCGAGTGATCGCCGCAGGCGGATCCTCAGTCCCAGCGATTCGCCTCGCGCTCGAATGCCTGCGGCTTCTGCGGTCGCACGACACAGAACCGCTGTCCCGTGGGGGCTTCCATCACCCACCAGCGCAGTCCCTTCTCCACGCGCTTCGCACCAAGCGTCTCCAGCCGGGCGACTTCGGCCTCGATGTCATCGGTTTCTATATCGAGATGCACGCGACTCGGATGGTCGACCTGCTGCACTTCGACGTGCAGGCCGTTTTCGCCGGTGAGCATCTCGCGATACTTGTCGGGCGCCGACTCCTCGGCGTGGGCACGCAGCGGATAGCCGAGCGCTGCGCTCCAGAATGCAGCGGCCCGTTCGAGATCGGGCGTGTTGCAGTCGATGATGAATCCGGCGAGTCGGCTTTTGTGCATGGCAAGGATATGGTTGACGGTTGACGGTTGACAGCCAGCAAAGCGACAGGAGTCGTTAGCTCGTCAACTCTATTTCTGACCGTCAACGCTCAACGGCCAACGGTCAACGCTCTTCATTGGGATTCTCGCCCCGCCGCGCGCGATTCATCGCCTCCAGCATGTCCTTCGCGTCTTCGCGCGCGAAGATCTCGCGGGTGTCGAGCGCGACCTTGCGCTGCCAGTTCGCGTGTTCCTTGTCGGTGCCGGGTACGTTGACGGGCGGAATCATGCCGATCAGGTCTTCGATCTGCACCATTGCGAAGTTCGCGGCGGACAGTCCGAGGAATGCGTGGATGGCGCGTGCCAGCGCCGGCGAATACGGCGGCAGCGGTTCGTCCGGTTGCCAGTGCCACAGGCCGGCTTGGACCAGCGCCGCCATCATGGCGGGCAGTTCCTGCGCGCGCGCTTCACGCACGCTCTGCAGCACGGCTTCGCTCGGATAGAGATTCAATTGCTGGCGCAGGTCGATGTCGTGGCTCTCCCACCAGCTGCGCAATGTCGGCAGATCGTGCGTCGTCACGGTGGCGAGCGAACTCTTCACGTACTCCGCGGGTGCCTTGAAGGCGCCGTCGGCCTGTTCGAACAGCAGCACCTTGTAGTGATTGAGCTGATAGTGCTCCATCGCCGCGCGCACTTCGTCCGGCACTGTACCGAGATCCTCGCCGATGACGGCGCAGTGATGCCGCACGCTCTCCAGCGCGAGGATCGCGATCAGATCCTGCAGCGGATAGTGCACGTAGGTGCCGTGCGCCGAAATCATGCCGCGCGGCACCCACCACAGGCGGAACAGCGTCATCACGTGATCGAAGCGCAGCGCCGCGACCGAGCGCATGTTGTTGCGGACCATGACGATGAAGGGCTGGTACGCCTGGTTCGCCAGCTCGAAGGGATTCTGCGGCGGAATACCCCAGTCCTGCCCCTTCAGCGCCAGTGCATCGGGCGGTGCGCCGACGGAGGCGGACTGCAGATACAGATGCCGGTTCGCCCAGGTTTCCGAGCCGCCGGAGTTGGCGCCGACGGCGACGTCGCCATACAGGCCGATCGACATGCCGCTGGCGCGCGCCAGTTTCTGTGCATCGTTGAGCTGCTGTTCGGCGAGCCACTGCAGCCAGAGAAAGTATTCGACTTCCGCGGCGCGATCGCGCACGAAACGGTTGACGCTCGACGACGCCGGATCGCGATACTCCTCCGGCCAGCTCGGCCAGCCCCAGTACTGCGGGCCCTGCAAGCGGAAATCGGCGTCGAGCGCGTCGTAGATCGCATGCAGCTGCAGCGGTTCACCGCGCGATTCGATGTAGTGGCGGAAGGCGGCCGCCCGCGGCGAATTTTTCTGCAGCTCGTTCTGGCGGAAGTATTCGTACAACTGCCGCAGCACCTCGAACTTGGCGCGGGCGACACCGGGATAGTCGACGTTCGTCGGCGCACGCAGCTGCTGCAGTTGTGCCTGGAACTCCGCGCTTGCGACCCGCGCCTGTGCCGCGGCGCAGTCGGCGAACTCCGGCACGTCGGGCACGCTGATATACAGCACATTGAGGAACTGGCGGCTGGAAGGACTGTACGGACTGATGTGCGACGGATCGGCGGGCATCAATGCATGCAGCGGATTCAGACCCACGAGCGAGCAGCCGAGCGGCGCCGCCAGCGCAATCAGTTCGCGCAGATCGCGAAAGTCGCCCATGCCCCAGTTGTCCGCCGAGCGCAGCGAATACAGCTGCACGGCGATGCCCCAGGTGCGCTGCCCGGCGGCGATGGCGGCCGGCTGATGGCAATGTGACGGCGCGACGATCAGCCGCGTCTCGGCGCTGAGTCCCGTATCGAGCGTCGCGACGAGTTGGTGATAGCCGAGCGGCAGATCGGCTGGCAGATCGAGCAGCACCCGCACGAAACGCCGTCCGTCGACATTGCCGCGCTCGGCGATCTGCAGTTTGCGCAGCGGTGTCGTGCCTTCCGTGCGTGTGCCGTCTTCGCGCGTCAGCACCCACGCGATCTGGTTTGCATGCAGATCGACCGGCAGGGCGATCGGCACCCGGATCGCCTCGCCGGCCGTGCAGACGACGGCGGGCGGCACGGCACGCATCCAGCGCGATGTCTCGAAGGCGTGCACAGCCGTCTGAATCGCCTGCTCGTCGCCCGCCTCGACCCCGATCCCGGCAAGGATCGCGATTCGGCTGGCACGCGAGACCTCATGCAGGCCGCCGCGAAAGTCGTAATACGACGCGGCAATGCCGTAGAGCTTCGCAAGCTGATCAAGTGGATCTTTTTTCATGCGCCTTTACCCGACCGGGAACTTCAAGCCGGAACGCAGAAAAGAAGATCTCCACGGAGGACACGGGGCACACGGGGATGAGAACGAAAAATTTCTTACCCCCGTGTGCCCCGTGTCCTCCGTGGAGATTCTCCGGTTCTGCTCTTCACATCCTGCTAAGAAAGCGAAAAGCCGCTGCGCACGCTCAGCGGCGCATCGCCGTCGGCGAGCAGCGCGCAGGAATGCGGGGCGACGACGCAGCTCGCGCCGGCGGCGATGCGGTTGCCCAGGTCGTTGGCGCGCCAGCGTGCCGTGTCGAAGACGATCTGCCACACGGCATTGGTCACGGGCGCGGGTAACTTGAAATCGACAGGCTGGTCGCCGGCATTGCACAGAAACAGCAGATGGCCGTTCGGTGTTCCATGTGGATCGGTAAACGCCTGCCCGATCAGCACACCGATGGCGCGTGCGCTCACGTCGTGCCAGTCGCCGGCCGTGAGTTCATGGCCGAGCGGATGCCGCCAGCTCACGTCCTTGTGCTCGCGATCGACCTGCCGGGCACCCTTGAGGAAAGTATCGCGGCGCAATCCCGGCGCCTGACGACGCAACGTCAGCAGTTGCCGCACGAAGGTGGTCAGCCAGCTGCGATTTGCGGCGAGATCCCAGTCGACCCAGCTGATCGCATTGTCCTGGCAGTAGGCATTGTTGTTGCCCTGCTGCGTGCGGCCGAACTCGTCGCCGGCCTGCAGCATGGGCACGCCCTGCGACAGCAGCACGGTGGCGAGCAGATTGCGCACCTGGCGCTCGCGCAGCTCGACAATGGCTTCGTCGTCGGTCGGCCCTTCGATGCCGCAGTTCCAGCTCAGATTGTGATTGTGACCGTCGCGATTGTCTTCGAGATTCGCCTCGTTGTGCTTCTCGTCGTAGGCCGTCGTGTCGTACAGCGTGAAGCCGTCGTGACAGGCGGCGTAGTTGATGCTGGCCGTGGGACGCCGGCCGGTGTTGCGGAACAGATCGCTCGAGCCAGCGAAGCGCTCGGCGAAATTGCCGAGGATGCCGGGATTGCTGCGCCAGAAGCTGCGCATCGTGTCGCGATAGAGATCGTTCCACTCGGCCCACTGCGCCGGGAAATGGCCGAGCTGGTAGCCGTCGGGACCGACGTCCCAGGGTTCGGCAATCAACTTCACGTAGCGCAGCGTCGGCTCCGCGGCCACGGCCTTGAAGAAGGCGGCGTCGGTGCGGAAGCGTCCGCCTTCGCGGCCCAGCACCGCCGCGAGATCGAAGCGGAAACCGTCGACGTGCATTTCCTCGACCCAGTATTTCAGGCAGTCGATGATGAGTTGGCGCGTCGCCGCGTGTTCCATGCCCAGCGTGTTGCCGGTGCCGGAACGATTCACGTAGTAGCGCAGGTTGGTCGGTTCGAGCTTGTAGTAGGCTGCATTGTCGAGACCGCGCAGGTTCAGCGTCGGTCCGTGTTCGCTGCCTTCGACGGTGTGATTGAAGACCACATCGAGAATCACTTCGATGCCGGCGGCGTGCAGCGCCTTCACCATGGTCTTGAATTCCCCGACGGGATCGTCGATCGCGTACTGCCGCGCCGGTGCGAACCAGGCCAGCGAGCTGTAGCCCCAGTAGTTCACCAGTCCCTTGGCTGCGAGGAAGCGCTCCGGCACGAAGGCCTGCACCGGCAGCAGCTCGACCGCGGTGATGCCGAGATGCTTGAGGTACGAAACGACGTCAGGGTGAGCGAGCCCCAGGTAGGTGCCGCGCTCGCGTTCTGGGACGCGCGGATGCAGCTTGGTGAAGCCTTTGACATGGGCTTCGTAGATAACCGTATCGCGCCACGGCGTCGCCGGCGGACGGTCTTCGTCCCAGTGAAATGCCGGGTCGATGACACGTCCCTTGTAGTTGAAGGGCGCGCTGTCCACGGAGCTGAGCGTTTCGGGCATCGCCGGATCGTCCGACAGAATCGAACCGAGCAGCGCATCGTCCCACTCGAACTTGCCGCCGAGCGCCCGCGCATAGGGATCGAGCAGCAGCTTTGCGCCGTTGTAGCGCAGACCGTAAGTGGCATCGAACGGGCCGTAGGCACGGAAGCCGTAGACCACCCCGGCGACACCGTGGGGCAGCGGCAGAAAGCCGTGCCACACATTCTCGGTCCGTTCCGGCAGCACCAGTCGCGCCAACTCGCGTTCGCCGTCTGCATCAAAGAGGCACAGCTCGACTTTCGCTGCACCACTGGAGTACACGGCGAAGTTCACGCCTTCCGCGGTCAGCGTGGCGCCAAGCGGTTCGGGCGAGCCCGGTTGCAGAGTGACGTTGGAGTAGTCCATGCGGTCGCAGTTTAACGTGTGAGCGGCTGGCCGGCTAAAGCCGGCCCCACAAGAAGAAATACGGATCGACTCTTCTTCCTGTGGGTCAGGCCTCAGCCTGACACATCGCGCGCCCACACCATCATCGCCAGCGGCGGCAGATCCAGCGAGATTCGTGCCGGAAAATCGCGACAGGATTCCGGCGACGCGGCGACCTCGGTCTGCTGCGAATAGCCCGAGCCGCCGAATGCCGGTGAATCGCCGTCGAGGATCTTCCGATACGTACCGGCCGCAGGTACGCCGAAGACATAGCCGTTGCGCGGCACCGGCGTGGCATTGAACACGATCAGCAACTGCGTGCCGCCCTCGCCCGGCAATCGCTGGCGCAGGAAGGCGAAGACGCTTTCGTCGCGATTGTCGACCTCGACCCAGCGGAATCCCTGCCAGTCATGCTCGCTGGCATGCAGCTCCGGATATTCGCGATACAGCCGGTTGAGGGCGCGATTCCAGTCCTGCAGTTGCCGGTGATGCGGATGTTCGAGCGCGGCCCAGGCGAGATCCTCGTAGTCGCGCCACTCGTGCCACTGGCCGAACTCGCCGCCCATGAACATGAGCTTCTTGCCGGGATGTGCCGTCTGGTAGCCGATCATCAGGCGATAGTTCGCACACTTGCGCCACTCGTCGCCGGGCATCTTGTCGAGCAGCGAGCGCTTGCCGTGCACGACCTCGTCATGCGACAGCGGCAGGATGTAGTTCTCCGAGAACGCATACATGAACGAGAACGTGATCAGGTTGTGTTCATGGCGACGGTTCAGCGGATCGAGCGACATGTAGCGCAGCGTGTCGTTCATCCAGCCCATGTTCCACTTGAACCAGAAACCGAGACCACCGAGATGCACGGGCCGCGTCACGCCCGGAAAGGCGCTCGATTCCTCGGCCATCGTCACGACACCCGGAAAGTAGTGACCGATGGTCCAGTTGAGCTGCTTCAGGAAATCGATGGCTTCGAGATTCTCGCGACCGCCGTACTGGTTGGGCAGCCACTCGCCGGGATTGCGCCCGTAATCCAGATACAGCATCGACGCGACGGCATCCACGCGCAGGCCGTCGATGTGGTACTCCTCCAGCCAGAACACGGCATTCGACACCAGGAAGTTGCGCACTTCGTGGCGGCCGTAGTTGAAGATCTTCGTCCCCCACTCGACATGCTCGCCACGCCGACTGTCCTCGTGTTCGTACAGGTGCGTGCCGTCGAACTCGGCGAGCCCATGCGTATCGCGCGGAAAGTGCGCCGGCACCCAGTCCATGAACACGCCGATACCGGCCTGATGGCAGCGATCGACGAACCGCTTGAAGTCATGCGGCGAACCGTGACGCGCCGTCGGCGCGAAATGCCCGAGCACCTGGTAACCCCAGGAACCATCGAACGGATGTTCGGCGACGCCGATCAGCTCGATGTGGGTATAGCCAAGATCCTGCACGTAGGGAATGAGCTGATCCGCCAGCTCGTCCCAGGTCAGGAACGCCGGCTTGCGATGCCAGGAGCGACGCCACGAGCCGGGGTGAACCTCATAGATCGAAATCGGCGCGCGCTGCGCATCCCACTGCGAACGCTGCGTCATCCACTCGGCGTCGGTCCACTCGAAGCCGGAAAGATCAGCGACGACGGAGGCATTGTCCGGCCGCAGCTGCATCTGGAATCCATACGGATCCGCCTTGAGCACGCGCGGGCCCTGCGGCGTCGTGATCGCGAACTTGTACAGCGACCCGGGACCGAGATTCGGCATGAAGACCTGCCACACACCCGAGTACTCGATGCGTTGCAGGGGATTCGCGCGATCGTTCCAGTCGTTGAAGTCGCCGACGAGATGTACTTCGCCCGCATTCGGCGCCCAGACGGCGAATCGCGTACCGCTCACGCCATCGACCACGTCCGCATGCGCACCGAGCTTGCGATAGATGTGGTGATGATTGCCTTCGCCGAAGAGATGGAGATCGAGGGAGGAAAGAAGAGGCATGGTTGACTGTTGGCGGTTGACGGTTGACGGCCGGAACGGATCGGAGACAAGCAGGTTCCGTCAGACTGTCAACTGTCAACCGTCAACCGTCAACCGTCTCAGATCACCGGCTTGATGCCCCAGATATTGTCCGCGTATTCGCGGATGCTGCGATCGCTGGAGAACGGTCCCATGCTGAGCGCATTGATGAGCGCCTTGCGCGTCCATTCCTCGGTGTCGCGGAACAGGGTGTCGACGCGATCCTGGGCGGCGACATAGGACTCGAAGTCGGCCAGGACGAGAAAATGCTCGCCGTCGCTCATCAGCAGGTCGGTAACGTCGGTCGAGTCAGCGATGTTGTGGGGCGTGAACAGGCCCGATTCCAGCGTCTGGATGGCGCGCGACAGCTCCGGGTTGCCGGCGACGATGGTCGACGGCGAATAGCCCTGGGCGCGGCGCGCCACCACTTCCTCGGCCGTCATGCCGAAGATGAAGATGTTCTCCTCGCCCACGGCATCGCGGATCTCGATGTTGGCGCCGTCGAGCGTGCCGATGGTCAGCGCGCCGTTCAGCGACAGCTTCATGTTGCCCGTGCCCGACGCTTCCATGCCCGCGGTGGAAATCTGCTGCGACAGGTCGGCGGCGGGCATGATCTCCTGCGCCAGCGACACGTCGTAGTCGGGCAGGAAGCACAGCTTCAGCTTGTCGCCGACCCGCGGATCGTGGTTGATGACGTGCGCGATGTTGTTGATCAACTTGATCACGGCCTTCGCCATCAGGTAACCCGGCGCGGCCTTGCCGGCGATGATGACGACGCGCGGCACGACATCCTTCGCCTCGTCGTTGATGATGCGCAGGTAGCGCACGACGACGTACAGCACGTTCAGCAACTGGCGTTTGTACTCGTGAATGCGCTTCACCTGCACGTCGAACAGCGCATCGACGCTTACGGTCTGGCTCAGCAGCAGTTCGATGGTCTTTGCCAGCCGCACCTTGTTGTCGCGCTTGATGGCGCGGAAGCGCTGGCGGAAGTCGGCATCGTCCGCGGCCCACTTGAGGCGTTCGAGATCCTCGAGATCGTTTTCCCAGGCCGAGCCGAGTTTTTCCGTGATCAGCGCCGAGAAGCCGGTATTCGCCTGCTTCAGCCAGCGCCGCACGGCGATGCCGTTGGTGACGTTGGTGAAACGGTCCGGCCACAATTGCGCGAAGTCGGAAAAGATCGTCTCGCGCATGAGTCGCGAATGCAGCTTGGCGACGCCGTTGATCTTGTGACTGCCGACCACGGACAGATACGCCATGCGCACGCGCCGGTCGCCGTCCTCCGCGATGAGCGACATGCGCCGGCGGCGCTCCAGATCGTTCGGATACTTCGCGCTGACCGCTTCGAGAAAATCGCGATTGATCTGGTACACGATCTGCAGGTGACGCGGCAGCACGCGCTCGAACATCGCCACCGGCCAGGTTTCCAGCGCCTCCGGCAGCAGCGTGTGGTTGGTGTAGCCGCAGATGCGGCGCGTCATCTGCCAGGCACCGCTCCAGCCGACATGGTACTCGTCGACCAGGAGCCGCATCAGCTCGACGATGGCGAGCGCGGGATGTGTGTCATTGAGCTGGATCGCATAGGCGCGTTCGAGTTCGTCGATGCCGCGGCCATCCGTGAGATGCTGCGCCAGCATGTCCTGCAGCGAGGCGCTGACGCAGAAATACTGCTGGCGGAAGCGCAGTTCCTTGCCCTGCGGCGTGGAGTCGTCCGGATACAGCACGCGCGTGAGGTTCTTGGCGTCGACCTGTTCGGCCACCGCCGCGGCATAGTTGCCGGCATTGAACTCCTGGATGCGAAACGGCGTGATCGCACGGCCGGACCACAGCCGCAGGTGATTCACGGCGGGGCTGCGATTGCCGGGAATCAGCAGGTCGTAGGCCACTGCCCAGACATCGTGCGTATCGAGCCATTCGTTCTGTATGCGTCCCTTGTCGTCGCGCACCGCGCGGCAATGGCCGCCGAAGCGCACGCGATAGCGCACGCCGGCGCGACCGCTCTCCCAGAAGCTGCTCATGCCGACGCCGAGCCAGGAACTCGCGACCTCGCGCTGCGCGCCGTCGTCGTCGATGACCTGCGTGAAGATGCCGTAGTCGTAGCGGATGCCGTAGCCGGTCGCGGCGTAGCCGAGCGTCGCCAGCGAATCGAGGAAACACGCCGCGAGTCGCCCGAGGCCGCCATTGCCGAGGCCCGGATCTTCTTCCTCGGCGGCAATGTCTTCGAGGTTGTGACCGAAGCCCTGCAGTGCCTCGCGCACTTCGTCGAGCAGCCCATCGTCGAACGCCGACAGCGCATTGATGAGGCTGCGGCCGAGCAGGAATTCCATCGACAGATAGCAGACCCGCTTCACATGCGCCTGCGTCACGCGCGTCCGCGTGGCAATCCAGCGCTCGGCCAGCGCTTCGCGCACCGCAATCGCCAGCGCATCGTAGAAATCGCGGCGCGTCGCCTGGGCCACCGATTTGCCGATCGAGCGCTCCATCCGATCGATGATCGCGTCCTTCACCGCACCGGGACGCAGAGTGATGGAGCTGGGGAGGGTGGACATAAAGAAGGCTACTGACGGCTGGCTACTGGCGACTGGCCAGAATCCAGAATACCCAACGGTGAAAGCGCGATGATCTGGCAGGCCATGACCGTCTCGTCCTGATCTCCTCCTTCTGGCCAGCCGCCAGTCGCCAGCCGCCAGCCGCCAGTTGCGCGTGTCATTTCACTTCCAACACCTTCTCTTCAACGATCCGCCACGAACTCGACTCGCGCACCATGACCAGCTGCTTCTTCAGCGTGTTGGCACCGAACTTCTGCAGGAAGGTCGCGACGCGGCGATCAGGACCGTCCGGTTCGACCGAAAGGCCGTCGACCATCGAATCCGGCACCGGGCCGGTGGCGACCTGCTCGCGGCGCTGCTCGAGCCACGCCGTCGCACCGGACGTGTCGGTCGGCGCAACGAAGCCCGTCGAGTAAAGGGCAAGGACGGCATCGGACTCACGGGCGGCCCAGGCCTGCGCCCAGCTCGCGACCACTTCTTCCGGCGAACGCGCGACCGTGCCGCTGGAACGGAAATAGGACGGCGGCGCCGCCAGGCAACCGCTGCCGGACACGGAGCTGGGCGAGGTCGTCGCACCTGCCGGAATCGTCAGCGCCGCCGAACGGTCCGGATTGCTCAGGCCGCCGGGAATGCGCAGCGGGGCATTGTTGCGGGCGGACAGATACGGCTCATCGGGATCGATGCAGTTGCGGCTGCTTCCGCCGCAGGCCGACAGCACCAGGGTGCCGAGCAATACCGGGGCAAGGCGTCGATACGACAGCAACATCAGGATATTTCTCATGAAAAACAGGGAAAACCGCAGCCGGATCGCGACGGTTCTGGTGGCGGCTACCGTACCGGCAGTGCGTGGCGATGGCAAGGCGCGGAAGCCAGGAGGTTTCACACAGAGTGCACAGAGAACACGGGGCCAAGAACAGAAGAATCTCCACGGGGGATACGGGGATCACGGGGGTCGGAACGTGCCCTCCGTGATCTCTGTGTGAAATCCGGTCCTCCTGCACTGGATTGCCACAATCGCCGCATCGCTGCGGCACAATCCCGCGCCACGATCGACCCTCGACAGCCTGACGGGAAGCTTCTCTATATATGAGTGCAATCGGCGAACGGTTTCGCAGGGCATGGCATGCCATCGTCGGCGACATCGCCTGGACACGTCCGGCGTGGCTGATGCGGTCGGAAGCGGCCCTGCACCGGGGCAGCGCCCACGTTCGCGCCAACCCACGCAGGTTCGGCATTCTGTTCGGCGCCCTGCTCGCCGTCGCGCTCGCGGCCTTCTTTGCCTGGCGCTGGTACGAAAACCAGCCGAAGCCGGTCCAAGTCGCCTTCGAGGTGAATGTTCCGGCCGTCACCTGCTATGCCTGCGAACCGCCGGGCACGCCGAATCCCCTCATCCTCACCTTCGGCGCCTCGGCCGCGCCGCTCGATCGCGTCGGCCACACGGTCGATCCGCAGCAGGCCGGCATTTCGCTGACACCGGAGTTCGCGGGCCAATGGACCTGGGACGACGACAAGACGCTGCGCTTCTCGCCGCAGGCCGACTGGCCGGTGGGGACGCGCTACACGGTGAAGTTCGATCGCCGCAACTTCGTCGCCGAATCAGTGCGACTCGATCGCTACGACTTCCAGTTCACCTCGCCGGCCTTCGACGCCAGGATCGCCGGTGTCGAGTTCCATCAGGATCCGGTCGTCGCCGGCAACAAGAAGGTCGTCGCCACCGTGGCGTTCACGCATCCCGTGGACCCGGAGAAATTCGAGAAGCGCATCCGGCTGCAGATGTTCGACCGGGTGACGGACAAGATCGAAAAGGAAATCGCCGCGCCCGCCTACACCGTCGTCTACGACAAGCTGAAGCTCAATGCCTACGTGCATTCGGCGCAACTGCAGGTGCCGCCGAAATCGGGCCGACTGCACATCGCGATCGCGGCCGGCCTGCAGTCGGCACGCGGCGGCAACGAGACGAAGCAGGCGCTGCAAAGCGACATCGAAGTGCCCGGGCTCAACAGCCTCAAGGTGACGAACGTCGCGCTCGACATCGCGCGCGACGAACGCAATGAACCCAATCAGATCCTGCTGGTGTCGACCACGTTCTCCGTGACCGAGAAGGAGATGCCGCAGAGAGTCAGCGCCTGGCTGCTGCCGGCGAAGCATCCGGATCCGAAACTGCAGCAGCCATGGGAACGCAGCAACGGCGATCGGCCGTTTCGCTGGACCGCCAGCAACTTCCGTCCCGAGGTTCTCAACGCCGACACGAAGCTGGAACTCGCGCCGATTCCCGGCGAGCAGGATCACTACGAGAACCACAGTTTCCGCTACACCGCGGCACCGGGTCGCCAGGTCTATGTGCGCGTCACTTCCGGGCTCAGATCGTTCGGCGGTTACGTGCTCGGCGATGCGGTCGAGCGCATTCTCAACGTGCCGGAATTCCCGCGCGAGCTGAGCATCCTGAGCAAGGGCTCGCTACTGTCGCTGTCGGGCGAGAAGACCTTGTCGCTGTTCGCGCGCAATGTACCGGCGATGCGCATCGAAGTGGGCCGCCTGCTGCCGCGTCAATTGCAGCACCTGGTCTCGCAGACCAGCGGCAGTTTCGAGACGCCGCAGTTCAACAACTGGGCCTTCGACAGCGCCAACATCACCGAGCGCTTCGTGAAAGTCGTGCCGCTGGCGCAGGTCGCGCCGGGGAAGCCGCAGTATGAGTCGCTGGATCTCGGCGACTATCTTGACAATCAAGGTGCAGATCGCCGTGGCATCTTCCTGCTACGCGTGCAGGCCTGGGACACTGGCAACGATCGCCCGCTCGAATACACCGGCGAAAACTGGAACGATGCACGCCGGGGCAACCTCGCCGATGCGCGACTGATCGTCGTCACCGACCTCGGACTCGTCGTGAAGCGCGCCGTCGATGGTTCGCAGGAAGTGTTCATGCAATCCATCGCCGACGGTACGCCGGTCGCCGGGGCGGCGGTCGACATCATCGGTCGCAACGGCCTGCCCGTGCTCACCGAAACCACGGATGCCGAGGGACACGTCCACTTCCCCGAACTCAAGAGCTTCAAGCAGGAACGTCAGCCCGTGCTGTATCTCGCACGGCGCGGCGGCGACAGTTCCTTCATGCCGCTGAGCCAGGGCTGGGACGAACGCGGCCGCGCGCTCGATCTGTCGCGCTTCGACATCGGCGGCGTACAGAGCAGCGCCGATCGCGGCGCCCTCGCCGCGTATCTGTTTTCCGATCGCGGCATCTACCGGCCGGGCGAAGAAATCCGTGCCGCGGCGATCGTTCGCAGCCAGGACTGGAATCGCAAGTTCGACGGCGTACCGCTGCGCCTGGAAATCACCGATCCGCGCGGCACCGTGATCCGCCGCGAGACCTTCGTGCCGGGCGCCGCCGGCTTCGGCGAGATCCGTCAGCCGACGCGCGAAACTTCACCGACCGGCACCTACACGCTGTCGCTCTCGGTCGTGCGCAATGCCAACTACGGCGATCTGATCGGCTCGACCACGGTACAGGTGCGCGACTTCCTGCCGGATCGCCTGCGCATGTCCGCGACGTTCTCGGCGCAATCGGCCGATGGCTGGGTGGCGCCCGACGATCTCGCGGCGCAGATTCATCTCGAAAACCTGTTCGGCACCCCGGCGGAGAATCGCCGCGTTACCACGCGCATGACACTGACGCCGGTGTTCCCTGCGTTCCGCCGCTTCCCGGACTATCAGTTCCACGATCCGCAGTTCGCGAAGGAAGGCTTCAGCGAAGAACTCGCCGACGTGACGACAGATGCCGAAGGCAAGGCCGCGCTCGCGCTCAATCTGCAGCGCTTCGCGCGCGCGACCTATCGCGTGCACCTCGTCATGCAGGGCTTCGAAGCCGATGGCGGCCGCGGCGTGACGAGCGAAGCCGCACAGCTCGTGTCCAACATGAAATATCTCGTCGGCTACAAGGCCGACGGCGATCTCGCCTACCTGCGGCGTGACACGCCGCGCACCGTGAACCTGATCGCGATCGACCCGCAGGCGCAACAGACCGCGGTCGATGGCCTGACGCTGACGCGCGCGGAAATCCGCTTCGTGTCCGTGCTGATGCGCCAGCCGAACGGCACCTACAAGTACGAATCGCGACGCAAGGAATCGGTGATCGATGAAGCACCGCTCGCGATCGCCGCCAACGGTCATGTTTTGAAGCTGTCGACCGACGCGCCCGGCAACTTCGCCTACATCGTGCGCGACCCCGCCGGCCAGCAGCTTGCCCGCATCGACTACCAGGTCGCCGGCGAAGGCAATGTGACGCGGGCGCTGGAGAAGAACGCGGAACTGGAACTGTCGCTGTCGAAGAAGGACTACGCGCCGGGCGAGGAGGTCGAGATCTCGATCCGCGCGCCGTACGAAGGCGCCGGCCTCATCACCATCGAACGCGAACGCACGTATGCCTGGCGCTGGTTCAGGACCTCGACCAACAGCACGGTGCAGAAGATCAAGCTGCCGCCGGGACTCGAAGGCAATGCCTATGTCGCGGTGACCTTCGTGCGCGATCCGGGTTCGGCGGAGATCTACACCAGCCCGCTGTCGTATGGCGTGCAATCGTTCTCCATCGATGTCGATGCGCGCCGCAATCCGGTGAAGGTCGAAGCACCGTCGCTGGTGAAGCCGGGCGAGACGCTGAAGCTGCGTTACTCGACCGACAAGCCCTCGCGCATCGTGCTGTTCGCCGTCGACGAGGGCATCCTGCAGGTTGCCGGCTACAAGACGCCCGATCCGCTGGGGCATTTCTTCCAGAAGCGCGCACTCGAAGTATCGACCAGCCAGATCCTTGACCTGATCCTGCCGGAATTCCGGCATCTCGGTCTGTCAGCCGCGCCGGGCGGCGACGCCGAGGGACTGCTGGGCAAGCACCTGAATCCGTTCCGCCGCAAGGGCGAGGCGCCGGTGGCGTACTGGTCGGGAATTCTGGATGCGGATGCGACGACGCGCGAAGTGAGCTACACCGTGCCCGACTATTTCAACGGCACGCTGCGCATCATGGCCGTCGCCGTGGCCGATGATCGGGTCGGCGTGCATGAATCGAAATCCATCGTACGCGGCGACTTCGTGCTGTCGCCGAATGCACCGACGACCGTGACACCGGGCGATGAGTTCGAAGTGAGCCTGGGCGTCTCCAACAACGTCGAAGGTTCCGGCGCCAACGCCCAGATCAGCGTGAACGTCGAAACCGATCGCGGACTCGAAGTCATCGGCGAGCCGCGCCAGAGCGTCGGCATCGCGGAAGGCCGCGAAGGCTCGGTACGTTTCCGCCTGCGCGCACGGGACGAACTGGGCCCGACCGTGCTGAAGTTTGCGACCAGCACGACCGGCGGTTCCGGCAAGCGGCAGATCGATCTCAGCATCCGCCCGGCCACGCCGTACATGACGCAGTTGAAGGCCGGCGTGATCGAGAAGGGCGAGCGCGAGGTCGCCGTCGCACGCACGCTGTATCCGCAGCATCGCAAGCTCGAAACCGGCATCTCGGTGCTGCCGCTGCAGTTCGCGCACGGCTTCGTCAGTTACCTGTCGAACTATCCGTATGCGTGCACGGAACAGATCGTCAGCCAGGCGATGCCGGCGGTGCTGCTCGCGTCGCGGCCCGAGTTCGGCTATGTGCGCGCCGAGAACGGCGCCGATGTGTCCGCGCTGATCGGCGAACTGCGCTCGCGTCAGAACGATGCCGGCGCCTACCGGCTGTGGCCGGGCAGCGATCAGGTGGTCGAGTTCGTGGCCGTGTATGCGCAGCACCTCTTGATCGAGGCGGGCGAACGCGGCGGCGCCATCCCCGGCGATCTGCTCGAGAACGGCAACAACTACCTGCGTGCCCTCGCCGCCCGCGACGGCAACAATCTCACCGACGAGCGTCAGAGTGCCTACGCGATCTACCTGCTCACCCGCCAGGGCCAGCGCATGGCCAGCGAAATCGCCGCGCAGCGCAAGCGCCTCAACGACCGCTATCGCGGTCAGTGGGAACAGGATCTGGCTGCCGCCTGGCTCGCCGCCTCGCTCGACCTCATGAAGCAGGATCGCGACGCGACTGCACTGATCGGCGACATCCGCTTCGGCGCGAAGACCGCGGACGAGGTGTACTACGACGCGATGACGCGTGATGCCCTGCTGCTCTTCCTCACGGCACGACATTTCCCCGAACGCATGAGCGGCCAGTCGAGCGAAGTCATGACCGCACTCGCGCAGCGGGTCACCGACGGCTATTACCACTCGCTGTCGGCCGGCACGACGCTGCTGGCGCTCGATGCCTATGCCGGCGCGACACCAGGTGCCGCGCGCAATCTGTCGATCGCCGAAGTACTCAAGGACAAGCGCGTCCGTTCGCTGGCGTTGCCGGCCGGCCTGTTCCCGAAGACGGACTTCACGGATCAGGCGGCGGCATTGCGCTTCGGCAACAACGCCGGCATCCCCAGCTACTACCTGATCGAGACCTCGGGCTTCGACCACAAGCCGCCCACTGCGGCCATCAAGGAAGGCCTCGAAGTCATCCGCGAGTACACGGACGACAGCGGCAAGCCGCTCGCCGACATCAGGATGGGCCAGCAGGTGAATGTGCGCCTGAAGTTCCGCGGCCTGAAGGGCGACTACATCAGCAACATCGCGCTGGTGGACCTGCTGCCCGGCGGCTTCGAACTGGTCGTGCCGATGCAGTCTGCGGACGCTCGCTTCGCAGAGGCGAGCGGTGACGAAAGTGGCGAAGGTCACGGAGGTGACGAAGGTTATTCAGGCTGGCAGTGCCAGGTCTGCGTGAATGCTCCGTCGATGCTCGAGTACGCCGACCTGCGCGAAGACCGTGTCGTCTTCTACGTCGGCGCCAACCGCGACGTGCAGGAAATCGTCTACCGCATCAAGGCGACGAATGTCGGCACCTACAACGTCCCGCCGGCCTATGGCGAGGCGATGTACGACCGCAGCGTCGTGGCGCGCTCGACGGCTGGCAAGCTCACCGTGACCAGACCCTAGAGGAGGAGATCGGAGTAACCGCAAAGAACGCATAGAACGCAAAGTCCGGAGTAGGAGAATGGCCGCAAAAAGCGCAAAAGGCGCAAGGTCGGAAGGAAGATCCGATCGATTCCTGATCTGACTTTTGTGCCTTTTGCGCCTTTTGCGGCCATTCATTTCTTTGTGTTCTATGCGTTCTATGCGTTCTTTGCGGTTACTCCCCTCCGGGCTTCTGATCTGCGCCATCGCAGCGATCACGGGCCTGGCAGTCGCCGCGATCCGCTACTGGCCGCGCGAACCGCTGGCGCAGCAGATCCCTTCGTCCACCGCCGTCTTCGACCGCAACGGCCGCCTGCTGCGACTGACGCTGGCGAGTGACGAGCAGTACCGGCTGTGGACGCCGCTTGAGGATGTATCGCCGCAGTTTGTCGATGCGCTGCTGCTGCACGAGGACCGGCACTTCCATCGACACCTCGGCGTGAATCCGGCAGCGCTCGTACGCGCGGCGTTCTCGACCTACACGGGCGGTCCGCGCGTCGGCGGCTCGACGATCACGATGCAGCTGGCGCGACTCCACTACGGCATCAACACACGCAGCATCGGCGGCAAGCTCGAACAGATGGTGCGCGCCGTGCAGCTCGAACTCCTGTACTCGAAGCACGATCTGCTCGAAGCCCACCTCAATCTCATGCCCTACGGCGGCAATGTGCAGGGCGTCGGCACGGCGAGCCTGGTGTATTTCGACAAGCCGGCCGCGAAGCTGGGGCTGGCTGAATCGCTGACGCTGGTGCTGATTCCACAATCACCGGCGCGTCGCGATCCGGATGCGGATGAGCCGGCGGCACTGCGGCAGGCGCGCGAGCGATTGTTCGTGCGATGGCAGGAAGAACATCCCGGCGTGGAGGCGACACATCAATATGTATCGATGCCGCTGCGCTATCGGCGGCTGAGTGAGCTGCCGTTCGCGGCGCCGCATTTTGTGAATGCGGTGCTGGCGAAGGACACGGGGCTCGGGGCTCCTGGCTCCGCAACCCGAACCCTCCACACCACACTCGACCTGCCCCTGCAGCGCCTCACCGAGCGCATCGTCGCCAACTACGTCCGCGAACACCGCGACATCGGCATCCGCAATGCGACCGCCCTGCTCGTCGACACTCGCGACCTGTCTGTGCGCGCGATGGTCGGCTCCGCCGACTTCAACTCGACTGCAATTCAGGGACAGGTGAATGGCACGCTGGCGAAGCGCTCGCCGGGCTCGGCGCTGAAGCCCTTCATCTATGCACTCGCCATCGATCAGGGATTGATTCATCCGCTCACGGTCCTGAAGGACGCACCGGCGGCGTTCGGTCCCTTCAGTCCGGAGAACTTCGACGGTCGCTTCGTCGGCCCAATCACGGCGACCGAAGCACTCACGCGTTCGCGCAACATTCCGGCCGTGTCGCTTTCCTCGCAGCTCGCACAACCTTCGCTGTACCAGTTCCTGCGCAGCGCCGGCATCTCGCGGATGGCGTCGGAAAGACACTATGGTCTCGCGCTCGCGCTCGGCGGCGGCGAAGTGACGATGGAAGAAGCCGCGGCGCTCTACGCGATGCTCGCCAATCGCGGCCAGCTCGCCGCACTTCGTTATTTCCAGGACGAACCGCAGATACCGGGGCCGCGGCTGCTCTCCGAGGAAGCGAGTTTCATGACGCTCGACATGCTGCGCCACGCACCGCGACCGGACGATTCGTTCACGCGCAAACAGGATCGCCTGCCGGTGGCGTGGAAGACCGGCACGTCGTGGGGCTTTCGCGATGCGTGGACCGCCGGCGTGTTCGGCCCGTATGTGCTGATCGTCTGGGTCGGCAACTTCGATGGCGGGGGCAACCCGGCGTTCGTCGGCGTGCAGGCCGCGGCGCCGCTGTTCTTCCGGCTCACGGATGCGATTGCCGCCAGCGATCGCACACTCACCGAACCGATCTTCCGCCAGCCGCCGCGCCTCGAACGCGTCGATGTGTGCAGCGCCTCCGGCGACCTGCCGAACGCCGATTGCCCGCAGGTCGCGAACACCTGGTACATCCCGGG
>CAYWHG010000058.1:0-25828 GCA_964457865.1 uncultured Steroidobacter sp. | reverse complement strand
CTGTTAATCCGTTGGTCGCTGGTTCGAGTCCGGCCCGGGGAGCCATCTAAACAAGCACTTACGGCTCCTTCATCTTCCCTCTGCGGAGCCGTTTGTCGCCTTGAATCCCTGATCGTCACGCCGCCTGTGCGGCCCGCAGTGCCTTGTCGATGCGGCGCAGCGCTTCTTCCAGCGTCTGCAGACTGCAGGCGTATGACAGCCGCATATGCCCGGGCGCGCCGAAACCGCTGCCGGGCACGACAGCGACGCCGTGATTGAGCAGATATTCCGCGAAGGCGTTGTCATCTGCCGCACCAACGAGCTGCAGGGCTTTTTCGACATTCGCGAATGCGTAGAACGTCCCGGCGCCGGCCAGGCAGGAGATGCCGGTCAGCTTGTTCAGGCCTTCCACGATGAAGTCGTGACGCTGCCGGAAATGCAGGTTCATTGCGTGGACATCGGACTGATCGCCGTTCAAGGCGACGGTCGCGGCCTTCTGCGCGATCGATGAGGCGTTCGAGGTGCTCTGGCCCTGGATGGTCGCCATCGCGGTGACGATTTCCGCCGGTCCACCGCAGAAGCCGATGCGCCAGCCCGTCATGGCGTAGGCCTTCGAGACACCGTTGGTAGTGACCGTGCGCTCGTACAGATCGGGGCACACCTGGGCGAGGGTCGAGAACGATTCGGCGCCCCAGTAGATGTGTTCGTACATGTCGTCGGTGCAGATGACGACCTGCGGGTGGCGGCGCAGCACCGCACCCAGCGCGTGCAGTTCCGTGGAAGAGTAGGCGGCACCCGTCGGATTGCTGGGGCTGTTCAATATGAACAGTTTCGTCTTCGGCGTGATCGCCGCTTCCAGTTGCGCGGGCGTGATCTTGTAGCCCTGCTCGGGACCGGCATACGGCGTCACGGGAATGCCATCGGCCAGCATGACCATGTCCGGATACGACACCCAGTACGGCGCAGGAATGACGACCTCATCGCCGCTGTCGATGAGCGCCATGATCAGGTTGAAGATCGTCTGCTTGGCGCCGGTCGAGACCAGGATCTGGCCGCGCTTGTAGGTGAGATCGTTCTCGCGCTTGAACTTCGCGATGATCGCGTCCTTCAGTTCGGCGTTGCCTTCCACCGGCGTGTAGCGCGTAAAGCCCTTGCGGATGGCGTCGACGCCGGCATCGGCGATGTGAATCGGCGTATCGAAGTCGGGCTCGCCGGCGCCGAGGCTGATGATGTCCTTGCCCTCGGCCTTGAGTTGCGCGACGCGTCCGGTGAGGGCGACGGTGGGGGAGGGCTTGACGCGTTGGACGCGTTTTGAAACTGCTAGACTCACTTGGGCACCGCGGGTCGGAAGAAACGCCTCGATATTCTAGTCGCGCCGCCGTCGATCGGCCGGATTTCTTCCCTGACATCCGCTGGCAGGATTCACTGACAAGCTTGTCCCATCCACTGCCGCCCTCATTATTCCTGCCATGACCGATACAGCGACCAAAGACGCAGGATTCCGGCTCGCCGATGGCTACAAGCCCGCGGGCGATCAGCCGACCGCCATCGAGAAACTGGTCGACGGACTGGAGTCGGGACTGACGCACCAGACGTTGCTGGGCGTCACGGGCTCGGGAAAGACGTTCACGATCGCCAATGTCATCCAGCGCGTGCAGCGGCCGGCGCTGGTGCTGGCGCACAACAAGACACTGGCGGCGCAGTTGTACGGCGAGTTCAAGGAATTCTTCCCGAACAATGCCGTGGAATATTTCGTCTCGTATTACGACTACTACCAGCCCGAAGCCTACGTGCCGTCGTCCGATACATACATCGAGAAGGATTCCTCGGTGAACGAGCACATCGAACAGATGCGCCTCTCGGCGACCAAGGCGCTGCTGGAGCGGCCGGACGCGATCATCGTCGCGACGGTCTCGGCGATCTACGGCCTCGGCGATCCGGCGTCGTACCTGGAAATGGTGCTGCATCTCGCCCGCGGCGATCAGGTCGATCAGCGCAAGATCCTGCGCCGGCTCGCGGACATGCAATACAAGCGCAACGATCTGGAGCTGACGCAGGGCACGTATCGCGTGCGCGGCGATGTGATCGATATTTTCCCGGCGGAGTCGGAACGCGAAGCGGTGCGCGTGGAGCTGTTCGACGACGAGATCGAAAACCTCACCATGTTCGATCCGCTCACCGGCGAGATCCTGCGCAGGATCCCGCGCTACACGGTGTTCCCGGGCACACACTACGTGACGCCGAAGGAGCGGCTGATTCATGCCGTCGATGAAATCCGCGACGAACTGCACGGTCGACTGCAGCTGCTGAAGGACACCGGCAAGCTCGTCGAAGCGCAGCGGCTGGAGCAGCGCACGCGCTTCGATCTCGAAATGATCCGCGAGATGGGCTACTGCAACGGCATCGAAAACTATTCGCGCTTTCTGTCGGGCCGCGCGCCGGGCGAGCCGCCGCCGTGTCTGTTCGACTACCTGCCGGGCAATGCGCTGCTGATCGTCGATGAAAGCCATCAGACCATTCCGCAACTCGGGGCCATGTACAAGGGCGACCGCTCGCGCAAGGAAACGCTGGTCGAGTACGGCTTTCGTCTGCCGTCGGCGCTGGACAATCGGCCGCTGCGCTTCGACGAATGGGAGCGTCAGGCGCCGCAGATGGTTTTCGTGTCCGCAACGCCCGGCAGGTATGAGTCCGAACACTCTGGCCAGATCGTCGAGCAACTCGTGCGTCCGACGGGGCTGATCGATCCTGAAGTCACGATCCGCCCCGTGCGCACGCAGGTCGACGATGTGCTTTCCGAGATCCGGCTGGCGGTCGATGCCGGCGAGCGCGTGCTGATCACGACGCTGACCAAGCGCATGGCAGAGGATCTCACCGAGTATCTCGACGAGCACAAGGTCAAGGTGCGCTACCTGCACTCGGACATCGACACGGTCGAGCGCATGGAGATCATCCGCGATCTGCGACTCGGCAAGTTCGACGTACTGGTGGGTATCAACCTGCTGCGTGAAGGTCTGGACATGCCGGAGGTATCGCTCGTCGCGATTCTCGATGCCGACAAGGAAGGATTCCTGCGGTCCGAGAATTCGCTCATTCAGACCATCGGTCGTGCAGCGCGCCATCTGAACGGCCGGGCGATCCTGTATGCGGACAGGATGACCGGTTCGATCCAGCGGGCCATCGACGAAACCGACCGTCGTCGCCAGAAGCAGATCGAGTTCAACCAGACGCATGGCATCACGCCGCGCGGCATCCAGAAAGCGGTCGCGGACATCATGGAAGGCGCCTACGTCGCACCGGAATTCCGTACGGCCGCCAGGGTGGCGGAGGCGGGCACCGATTACCGGTCGCTGACGCCGGAACAGGCGCTCAAGCGCATCCGGAAGCTGGAGCAGGAAATGCTCAAGCACGCCCGCAACCTGGAGTTCGAAGAGGCGGCGCGGCTGCGCGACGAGATCCAGAAGTTGCGCAATGTCGAACTGGGTCTGCCGCCGGGGTTGAAGGCGGGTTAGGCAATCCCTGATTCCCGGCCTGGCCAGTCGTTGGCAGTCAGGTAATTCTCGTCGTCCCCGCGCAGGCGGGGACCCATCTTGTCCGGCATGGATTCCCGCCTTCGCGGGAATGACGACCGGCCCCACCTTCCTTGCCTCCGCCGCGATGCATCGCTATCCTTGCGCACCCTTTTTCCTGCGCGGTTAGCTCAGCGGTAGAGCACTTCCTTGACATGGAAGGGGTCACAGGTTCGATCCCTGTACCGCGCACCAATCTTTCTTTTGGCGCATTTTCTTTGCTGGAAAAGAAAATGCAGCGATGAACACGAGCGACGCATGGCGTCGCTTTTTTTTCTCGGCGAAGGCCCTAAGTACACCTGATCATGCCTGTCATTACTCTTCCAGACGGCAGTCAACGGACTTATCCGGGGGCGGTCACCGTGGCGCAGATTGCCGCCGACATCGGGCCGGGCCTTGCCAAGGCCGCCGTGGCCGGCAAGGTCGACGGCAAGCTCGTCGACGCCGGCGATCCCATCGAGAAGGACGCGAAGGTCCAGATCGTCACGCCGAAGGACCAGGAAGGTCTGGAGATCATCCGCCATTCCTTCGCACACCTGCTGGGGCATGCACTGAAGCAGCTCTATCCGACGGCGAAGATGGTGATCGGCCCGGTGATCGACGATGGCTTCTATTACGACATCGCGTACGAACGGCCCTTCACGCCCGCAGACCTCGAGGCGATCGAAGCGCGCATGCGCGAACTGGTCCTCAAGGACTACGACGTCGTCAAGAAGGTGACGCCGCGCGACGAAGTGATCCGTGTCTTCAAGGAACGCGGCGAGGACTACAAACTGCGCCTGGTCGAGGACATGCCCAACGAAAAAGCGATGGGCCTGTATCACCACGAAGAATACGTCGACATGTGCCGGGGTCCGCACGTGCCGAATACCCGCTTCCTGCGCGCGTTCAAGCTGACCAAGCTCGCCGGTGCCTACTGGCGCGGCGATTCGCGCAACGAAATGCTCCAGCGCATCTACGGCACGGCGTGGACTGACGAGAAGGCGCTCAAGGCCTATCTCACCCGGCTCGAAGAGGCCGAGAAGCGCGATCACCGCAAGATCGGCAGGGAAATGGACCTGTTCCATTTCCAGGAAGAGGCGCCCGGCGCCGTGTTCTGGCATCCCAAGGGCTGGTCGCTGTTTCAATCCCTGATCGCCTACATGCGTCAGTACCAGTCGGCGGCCGGCTGGCAGGAAGTCAGCGCGCCGGAAGTCGTGGACCAGAAACTCTGGGAGCGGTCGGGCCACCTCGAAACCTTCGGCGAGAACATGTTCTTCGTGAAGGTGCCGGAAGAGCGCAAGTACTGCCTGAAGCCCATGAACTGCCCGGGTCATGTGCAGATCTTCAACCAGGGCCTGAAGAGCTATCGCGACCTGCCGATCCGTTTCTGCGAATTCGGCAAGGTGCACCGCTACGAGCCGTCAGGTGCGCTGCATGGCCTGATGCGTGTCCGTGCATTCACCCAGGATGATGGCCACGCCTTCTGTTCCATGAATCAGCTTCTGGATGAAGCGGTCAGCCAGACAAAACTGATCCTGGGGCTGTATTCGGAGTTCGGCTTCGACGACGTCCGGATCAAATTCTCCGATCGTCCGCCGAAACGGGTCGGTTCGGATGAGGTGTGGGATCAGGCCGAAGCTGCCTTGAAGGCCGCCCTGACCCAGTTGAATCTCGAATACACCCTCAACCCGGGCGAGGGCGCCTTCTACGGCCCGAAGCTCGAATTCGTCCTTCGCGATGCCATCGGCCGCGACTGGCAGTGCGGCACCCTGCAGGTCGACCTCAACATGCCGGGCCGTCTCGGGGCGACCTATGTCGGGGAGGACGGCCACAAGCACATCCCGGTCATGCTGCACCGGGCGCTGTTCGGGTCGCTGGAGCGGTTTACCGGCATTCTGATCGAGCATTTCGCCGGAAAATTGCCGCTGTGGCTGGCTCCGGTGCAGGTCGTGATCATGAACATCACCGACAGTCAGACCGACTACGTGATTAAGGTCACTGAAAGCCTGAAAAATCAGGGGCTTCGCGTGATCTCGGACTTGCGCAATGAAAAGGTCGGCTATAAGATCCGCGAGCACACGCTGCAGCGCGTCCCGTACCTGTTGGTTGCCGGTGACCGCGAGGCAGGTTCGAATTCTCTGGCCGTGCGCACCCGTAGCGGTAAAGACCTCGGAGCGATGTCACTGGATGTCATCGCCGAGAAGCTTGCCGCCGAAGTTACGAGCCGCGGTCGGGCCAATCTGGAGGTATGACGCATCGCTGCTCCCATTGCTAAGCGCGTAAAGCGCAATGACGAGATCACCGCGCCGAAGCTGCGCATCATCGACGCCGAAGGCCAGCAGGCCGGCGTAATGACACGGTTCGAGGCCCTTGCCATGGCGCAGGCGGCAGAACTGGATCTCGTGGAGGTGTCGCCCACTGCCGATCCGCCGGTGTGCCGGATCATGGACTTCGGCAAGTTCCTGTTCGAACAGAACAAGAAGGCGCATGCAGCGAAGCGCAAGCAGAAGCAGATTCAGATCAAGGAAGTGAAGTTTCGCCCTGGAACGGAAGAGGGCGACTATCAGGTGAAGCTACGTAACCTGATCCGCTTTCTTGAGGAAGGAGACAAGGCCAAGGTCACGCTGCGGTTCCGCGGTCGTGAAATGGCCCATCAGGAAGTCGGTCGCGAGCTTCTGGCTCGGGTACAGGGAGATCTGGCGCCTTATTCGCAGGTCGAACAGCACCCGATGATGGAAGGCCGGCAGATGGTCATGATGTTCGGGCCGAAGAGGAAGTAGGCCCGAAGCAGAGAGTGCAGTTGTGACGAGTGAAGCGCGACCAACGCCGCGCGACACACGTTACACATCACACAGGCCCGCGCAAGCAGGCCACAACAAGTGAGCAACGGCGGACGGCGCAAGCCGACCCTCGTTGTCCCGCCTCACGAGGCGCAGTTCGAGTGATCGAACGGCGTTCTTCAAAGGCTAAACAAGTGGAGTTTTTTTCATGCCCAAGTTGAAGACCAACCGGGCAGCGGCGAAGCGTTTTCGCGCCACTGCCAACGGGTTCAAGCGAGCCCAGTCTCATCGTCGTCACATCCTTACCAGCAAGACGAGCAAGCGCAAGCGTCAGCTTCGTTCACCGAGCATGGTGTCGAAGCAGGACCTCGGCCGTCTCGATGCACTGCTGCCGCACGCGAAGTAAGGAGATAAGACATGGCACGCGTTAAGAGAGGCGTCATCGCTGGCGCCCGTCACAAGAAAATCCTCAAGAAGGCGAAGGGCTACTACAACGCCCGTCGCAAAGTCTTCCGCACTGCGAAGCAGGCCGTCATCAAGGCTGGCCAGTATGCGTATCGCGACCGCAAGACCAACAAGCGCAACTTCCGTGCGCTGTGGATCACGCGCATCAATGCCGAAGCGCGCGTTCACGGCCTGTCCTACAGCAAGCTGATCGCAGGCCTGACCAAGGCCGGCATCGCCATCGATCGCCGCGTTCTCGCGGACATCGCGATGCACGACGCTGCGGCGTTCGGCGTGCTGGCGCAGAAGGCCAAGGACAGCCTCGAGATCGAGACGGCAGCGGCCTAGGCCGCGGGGCTCGAGGCAACGGCTCGGGCCTGATGGACGAGCGGACGCCGCATCACGTGCGGCGTCCGCATTTCCCGACGATCCTTTTCCGTTCGCGTTGAGCGAAGTCGAAACGCTCCGGCTTCTCCGGCCGGGACAAGCCCTTCGACAAGCTCAGGGCGAACGGCGGTAGTAGTCTGATCTCCGGCGCCGCTCACGCATGACCGAGTCACAACAAGATCTGCAAGCACTGGTCGACGCTGCGCGGGCAGAGATCGCGAGCTGTACCTCCATTGAAGACCTCGAACAAATCCGTGTCCGCCTGCTGGGCAAAAAAGGTGAGATCACCGAGCAGCTCAAAGCGCTCGGCACGATGCCGGCAGACATACGCAAGGCAGCCGGCGCAAAGATCAATGAGGCAAAGAACTCACTGACGGGTGCGCTCGACGAACGTCGCGCAGCGCTTGAAGCCGAGAAGCTGGCCGGGCAGCTCGCCAGCGATTCCGTCGATGTCACGCTGCCGGGTCGCGGTCAGGAAAATGGCGGATTGCACCCGGTCACTCGCGTGCGCCGTCGCATCGAGCAGATCTTCCGCAACGCCGGCTTCAGCATCGAAGACGGGCCGGAAATCGAAGACGAGTGGCACAACTTCGAAGCATTGAATATCCCCGCCAATCATCCGGCGCGGGCAATGCACGACACGTTCTATTTCCCCGATGGTCGCCTGCTGCGTACGCACACTTCGCCGGTGCAGATCCGCGCGATGATCAAGGGTGGGCAGCCGCCGTTCCGTGTGATCGCGCCGGGTCGCGTCTATCGCATCGATTCGGACATGACGCACACGCCGATGTTTCACCAGGTCGAAGGACTGGTGGTCGACGAGGGCATTACCTTTGCGAATCTCAAGGCCGTGCTGCATGGCTTCATGCAGGCGCTGTTCGAGAAAGACGTGAAGATGCGTCTGCGGCCTTCGTACTTTCCATTCACCGAGCCGTCGGCGGAAGTCGATATTTCCTGTGTGTCCTGCGGCGGCAGCGGTTGCCGCGTCTGCAAGAACACGGGCTGGGTCGAAGTAGCCGGCTGCGGCATCGTTCACCCGAACCTGCTGCGCGCCGTGAACGTCGATCCGGAACGCTACACGGGCTACGCGTTCGGCATGGGTATCGATCGCCTCACGATGCTGCGTTACAACGTCAACGATATCCGCCTGTATTTCGAAAACGATCTGCGCTTCCTCAAGCAGTTCGCCTGAGGAACTCACCTCATGAGAATCAGTCTTCAATGGCTCCGTGACTGGGTCGACACCGGCGATGACGTGCCGGCACTGGCGCATTCGCTCACCATGGCGGGTCTCGAAATCGAGGGCATCGAGCGTGCGGCCCCGGCGCTGACCGGTATCGTGGTCGGCGAAGTCCTCGCCGTCGAGAAACATCCCGACGCCGAAAAGCTCAATATCTGTCGGGTGTCGAATGGCCGCGAGGAACTGCAGATCGTTTGCGGCGCACCGAATGTCCGTGCGGGCATGAAGGCTCCGCTGGCCGTCATCGGCGCGACGCTGCCGAACGGCACCGAGATCAGGAAGGCGAAGCTCCGTGGTGTCGAATCGAACGGCATGCTCTGTTCGGCGCGCGAACTCGGATTGAACGAAGAGGCCGGCGGCCTGATGAATCTGCCGTCGGTCCTGACGACCGGTCAGGATCTCGTCGCTGCCTTGCAGCTCGACGACACCATTCTCGAAGTGAATCTGACGCCGAACCGCGGCGATTGCATGAGCGTTGCGGGCGTCGCGCGCGAAGTGGCCGCTGCGCGTGCAACCCCGTTGAAGATGCCGGCGATGTCTGCGGTCACTCCCGTCGTTGCGGACACGTTCCCGGTCCGCCTCGAAGCGACCGATGCCTGTCCGAAGTTCGTGGGTCGCGTGATCCGCGGCATCAGTGTCGGCGCCAAGTCACCCTGGTGGCTGCAGGAACGTCTGCGCCGCGCCGGGCTGCGCCCGATCAGCGCCGTCGTCGACGTCACCAACTACGTGATGCTCGAACTCGGCCAGCCGATGCATGCCTACGACCTGGGCCGGCTCAGTGGGGCCATCGTTGTGCGTTACGCGCGGCAGGGCGAGACATTGAAGCTGCTTGACGGCCGCACCATCGAACTGACGCCCGACATCGCGATCATTGCCGATGAAAAGGTCGCGCTCGGCATGGCCGGCGTCATGGGCGGCGAGGATTCGGGCATCAGCGATGCGACTCAGGATGTGTTTCTGGAAGTCGCATTCTTCAATCCCGACGCCGTTGCCGGACGCGGTCGCCGCTACGGTCTGATCACCGACGCCTCACAGCGGTTCGAGCGTGGGGTGGATCCGGCATTGCAGGAGTGCGCGATCGAGCGTGCCACCCAGCTGCTGCTGGAATGTGAGGGCGGACAGCCGGGTCCGGTCATCGTGACGCGTCATGGCGAGTTGCCCGTTACCCGCCAGGCCATCACCCTGCGTCATCGGCGCGTGCGGCACGTGCTCGGCGTGCAATTGTCGGACGACACGGTTCTGGATTGCCTGCGCCGCCTGGATATGGACATCGAGGCAGCTCCCGCCGATGACCTCAGGGCGTCCTGGCTGGTCACGCCGCCCTCGTGGCGCTTCGACATTCATATAGAAGAAGACCTGATCGAGGAAGTGGCGCGCCTTTACGGCTTCGACAACATCCCCGCGCGCGATGCCGAGGGCGATCAGGCGATCCTGCCGTGGACCGAATCGCGCGTGCGCACCGAGCGCGCCGCCGACCTGCTGGTCGACCGCGGTTACAACGAGGCCATCAGCTACACGTTCACGGAAGCGGCGTGGCAGTCGATCCTGTTTCCCGACAGCGCGCTGGCGTTGTCGAACCCGATTTCCACCGAACTCGGTGTCATGCGCGTCTCCCTGTGGCCCGGCCTGATCCAGGCGACTCGTGAGAATCAGCGTCGACAGCAGTCGCGCGTCCGCCTGTTCGAGATCGGTCGTCGCTTCGCGCCGGTGACCGGCGATGAAACCGAAATGATCGCGGGCATCGCATCGGGCGGTGTGCTTGCGGAGCAGTGGGGCGCCGACGCCACCAAGGTCGATTTCTTCGATGTGAAAGCCGACATCGAAGCATTGCTCGCACTATCAGGCAGCGCTGACGAGTTTCGCTTCACTCCGGAAAAGCATCCGGCACTGCACCCGGGACAATCTGCGCGCATCTGGCGCGGCGACCGCGCCGTGGGCTGGATCGGCGCGCTGCATCCCCAGCACTTGAAGGCGTTGGATTTGACATATCCGGCGTACGTTTTCGAACTCGAAGCCGAAGCCGCTCTCGCAGCACGCGTGCCCGAGTTCCGCGAGATCTCCAGATACCCAGCCATCCGGCGCGATGTTGCGGTGATCGTCGATGAAGCGACGCAGGTCGCCGCCATCGAAGAGGCAGTCCGCAAGAGTGCAGGTGCGCTTCTTACCGACTTGACAGTCCTGTCTGTGTATCGCGGCAAGCAGTTCGAGAAAGGCAAGAAAAGCATAGCCTTAGGTCTGCAATTACAGGATACTTCCCGCACCCTGACTGACCACGATGCCGACGCAATCGTGGAGCAGGTGGTGGAGCATCTGGCTCGCCAGCTCAACGCCACGATACGAGACAAATAAACATGGCTCTCACGAAGGCTGAGATCGCGGAAGCGTTATTCGATCAACTGGGGCTCAACAAGCGCGAGGCGCGCGAACTCGTCGATCTGTTCTTCGAGGAACTGCGTGCGTCGCTGTCGAATGGGGAACAGGTGAAGCTGTCCGGCTTCGGCAATTTCGACCTTCGTGACAAGAACCAGCGGCCCGGTCGCAATCCCAAGACAGGTGAAGAGATTCCCATCAGCGCCCGTCGTGTGGTCACATTCCGTCCGGGTCAAAAACTGAAGGCACGAGTCGAGGCCTATGCTGGAAGCAGGCAATAACAGCGAACTCCCCGCGATCCCTGGCAAACGCTACTTCACCATCGGTGAAGTGAGCGAGCTGTGCGGCGTCAAGCCGCACGTGCTGCGCTACTGGGAGCAGGAATTTCCGCAGCTCAAGCCCGTCAAACGACGCGGCAATCGTCGTTACTATCAGCGCCAGGACGTGCTGGTGATCCGCCAGATCCGCAGCCTGCTGTACGAGCAGGGTTTCACCATCGGCGGTGCACGCAATCGTCTGCAGGGCGATGAAGCGCGTGACGACGTATCGCAGGCGCAGCAGATCGTGCGGCAGATCCGGACAGAACTGGAAGAAATTCTCAGGATCCTGCGCCGCTGAGCCTTTCCCCGGGCCTGTAGCCGGCAGGCATCTTCGAGTATGATTCGCCGCCTTCCGGTCGGGACGTGGCGCAGCCTGGTAGCGCACTTGCATGGGGTGCAAGGGGTCGGAGGTTCGAATCCTCTCGTCCCGACCAACTTTCCTCGGACTTGTGGCGCATGGAAGCCGCAGATCTGCAGCTTCACGGCGTACGCACCTTGTCCACTACCGCCGCCTACCGGGTCTGTTCCTGGGCAGCGCCGATTCATCGGTGGCTGTGGGCGGTTGTCTGCGCACTCATTGCGCACCCCGGCCTGACGGCCGACATTGCCCCACATCCGGCCCAGGCGCTCGTCGACGAAGCCTCGGTGGCGATGCGCACGGATCCCGAAGCCAGCCGCCGTGAGGCGGAACAGGCGCTGGAAATCCTGCGCCGCCGTCCCGATGCCGATCTGGAAATCCGCGCGCGCCTGATCCTGTGCGACTACCAGTCCGAGCGCGACACCGCGGCTGCGGAAGAGCAGATCAGGCTCATCGGCGGACTGATGTTTCAGTCGCGCCGTCCCGGGCTGCGCTCGGGCATGTTCGATTGCCAGGGGCAGATCGCCGAGACGGCGGGCAACAACGACAGCGCGCTGGAGAACTATGAGCGTGCGGTCACCCTGGCATCCGATGCCGGCGATCAGGAGATGCTGGCCGCCGCCCTGTTCTCGCGAGGCTACCTGCTCGGATTGCAGGGACAGTACGCGACCGGGCTGGCCGATCTGCGGCGCGCGCAGGGAATTTACGAACAGCTTCACCTGCCGCAGCACGCCCTCACCGCACTGAACGGCATCGCCATCCTCTACAACCGGATGGGCGACTACGAACAGGCGCAGCACATGTACAACCTGGCCCTCAAGGCGCAGCGCGATGCCAGGCTGCTGCGCGAAGAGGCGGTCACGCTGCACAACCTGGGTCGCGCACAGGAGAACCTGGAGCAGTGGCAGGCAGCGCGCAAATCGTTCCAGGAATCACTGGAACTCAGTCGCCAGCTCAACTACGTGCGCGGCGAGGCTTACGCATGGCGCGGGCTCGCGGCTGTCGAGAACGGACTCTCCAATCCCAAGGGGGCGCTGGAGATCCTGCAGCGGGCCGAAGAGCTGCAGAAAGAAACCCCGGATGCGCGCCTTGAGGCGCAGATCAATCTGGCGCGCGGTATTGCCTTGCATCAGCTGAAGCGTCTTCCGGAGAGTGTGGCGGTACTGGAGAAGGCGTTGCAGGTGTTCCGTCAGGCTGCGTCTCTCAGCGAGTTGCGTGCCACCTACGGCGAACTGGCGACCACCTATGCGGAGATCGGCGACTGGCGCGCGGCTTACGGCTTTCTGAGCCAGGCCGCCGAGGTTTCCGAGCGTCGGTATCTCAACCAGATCGATCAGCGGTTTGCGACGCTCAAGATCGAGTTCGATACGGCCGCGAAGGACAAAGAGAACGCACTGCTGCTGCGCGAGAACCAGGCCAACGAAAAGGCGCTGGCGCAGCAGCGGCGGGCACGCACGCTGCAGGGTGTGGTCATCGCGCTCGTCGTGGTGCTTGCCGGGGTACTGCTGGTACTGGCGCTGCATCAGCGTCGCATGTCGTTGCGGATGCGTTCGCTGGCCATGACGGACGAACTGACTGGCGTACCCAACCGGCGCGCGGTCCTCGGCAGGCTGGAAACCGTGCTGGCCCAGAACGGGACCTGTTCGATGCTCATCATCGACATCGATCACTTCAAGAGCATCAACGATCAGCACGGGCATGCCGAGGGCGATGCCGCATTGAGGCTGGTTGCGGCGACGTTGCGCGATGCCGTGGAAGCACCGGGTTTCGTCGGCCGTCTCGGCGGCGAGGAATTCGTCGCCGTGCTGCCGTCGACGGACAACGAGGCGGCCTGCGACATCGCCGAAACGATCCGGCAGCGGGTCATGGCCATCGATTCACTGAGCTGGCTCGGCGAACGTCGCATCACCGTGAGCATCGGCGTGACCACCTGCGCGGGCACGGTGGCGGCCGGCGGCATGCTGCACAGTGCGGACCAGGCTCTCTATGAAGCAAAGCGCTCCGGCAGGAACTGCATCAGGGTGCAGCCGAAGCCGGCAAAATCCGACGCTGCAGAATCGCCCGCAGTAACGGCGCCGTCGTCCCCACAGATGGGATTTGCCTGAAGCCGGGTTCGTGCGGGCAGGCATGGCGTGAACGACCGCTGGCAGTTCTGGATCGATCGCGGCGGCACGTTCACTGACGTCATCGCACGCACGCCGCACGGCCAACTCCTGACCCGAAAACTGCTGTCGGAAAATCCCGAGCGCTATCGCGACGCCGCGGTGCAAGGAATCCGTGAACTGTTGGGTCTGAGTACCGCCGCGGACATTCCCGTCGAAACCATCGAATGCGTGCGCATGGGCACGACGGTGGCGACGAATGCGCTGCTCGAGCGCAAGGGGGATCGAACGCTGCTGGTCGTGACACGGGGATTCGCCGATGCGCTGCGCATCGGCTACCAGCATCGTCCCAGGTTGTTCGTCCGGCATATCGTCCTGCCGTCGATGCTTTATGAGGACGTCGTCGAGATCGACGAACGTCTGGATGCCCGCGGCAGTGTCGTGCGCGCGCTCGATGCGGATGCCGCGCGAGCCAGCCTCGCGACTGCCTTCGAGAAAGGAATCCGCAGCTGTGCCATCGTCCTCATGCACGGCTACCGTTTCCCGGTGCACGAGCAGCATGTGGCGCAACTGGCGCGCGAAGCGGGATTCACGCAAGTCTCCGTGTCGCATCAGGCCAGTCCGCTGATGAAATTCGTCGCACGCGGCGACACGACCGTAGTCGATGCCTATCTCTCGCCGGTGTTGCGACGCTATGTCGATCAGGTCGCGGGCGAACTGCCGGGCGTGAAGGTCCAGTTCATGCAGTCTTCCGGCGGGCTGGTGGATGCACGGCACTTTCACGGCAAGGACGCGATCCTGTCCGGGCCGGCCGGTGGCATCGTCGGCGCCGCACGCGCCTCGCTCGCGGCCGGGTTCGAGCGGATCATCGGCTTCGACATGGGCGGCACGTCGACGGACGTTGCGCACTTTGCCGGCGACTATGAGCGCGTCTTCGACGCGGAGATCGCCGGCGTGCGATTGCGCGCGCCATTGCTGCAGATTCATACGGTCGCGGCCGGCGGCGGTTCCATCTGTCGCTTCGACGGTGTGCGGCTGCGCGTCGGCCCGGAATCTGCGGGAGCGAATCCCGGTCCGGCCGCCTATCGTCGCGGCGGTCCGCTGACGGTGACCGATTGCAATGTGCTGCTCGGCAAGCTGCAGCCCGACCTGTTCCCGCCGCTGTTCGGTGTCGACGGCGATCTGCCGCTGGACGCACAGGCCGTGCGCGACCGTTTTGCCGAGCTGGCGGCCAGTGTCGCTGCGATCACGGGTCGCTCGCACGAACCCGAAGCGCTGGCGGCGGGCTGCATTCGCATCGCTGTCGAGAACATGGCCAATGCCATCAAGAAAATTTCCGTGCAGCGCGGTTATGACGTGACGAACTATGCGTTGACCTGCTTCGGCGGCGCCGCGGGGCAGCACGCCTGCCTGGTCGCCGATGCCCTGGGCATGCAGACGGTCTTCATGCATCCGCTGGCGGGCGTCCTGTCCGCCTACGGCATCGGTCTCGCCGACGTGATCACATTGAAACAGCAGGCCATCGAAGCGGCGTTGTCGCAGGACTGCCTGACATTGGCCGCCGCGACCTTCGACACGCTCGAACAGCAGGCGCGCGAGGATCTGCAACGTCAGGGCCTTGCAAGTCAGGCCGTTCGCGCGGTCCGACGTCTCTCGGTCAAGTACGAAGGCACCGACAGCGTGCTGCAATTGCTCGCGCCCGCAGGCATCGATGGCGTCGCGGTCGAGGAGATCCGCGCCGGTTTCGAAGCGCAATACTGCTCGCGTTACGGGTTTCTCATGTCGGGGCGCGAACTGATCGTGGAGTCCATTGCAGTGGAGGCCATCGGTGCCAGCGAGACTGGCAATGATCGCGTTGTCGATGTTGTTAAACGGCGCAGCGGCAGCCTGCAGCCCATCGGCCACCGCGAGGTGTATCTGCAGGATCGCCGCCAGCCGGTGCCGTTTTTCGATCGCGAGGCTTTGCAGGCGGGCGATGTCATCGACGGGCCGGCCGTGATTCGCGAGTCGACTACCACGACTGTGATCGAGCCCGGCTGGCGTGCCGAAGTGACCGAACAGGATTGTGTGGTGATGCGCCGATCGCAACCCGTGCAACGCGAGAAGGCCATCGGCACCGCGGCCGATCCGATCCTGCTGGAGGTTTTCAACAACCGCTTCATGTCCATCGCCGAACAGATGGGCGTCGCGCTCGCCAATACCGCCACGTCAGTCAACATCAAGGAGCGGCTCGATTTTTCCTGCGCGCTCTTCGATGGCGAAGGCCAGTTGATCGCGAATGCCCCGCACATGCCGGTACACCTGGGCTCGATGGGCGAGTCGGTGCAGGAAATCCTGCAGCGCCGGGTGGGGACGATGACGGCAGGCGACGCCTTCGTGCTCAATGCGCCGTATGCCGGCGGCACGCATCTGCCCGATGTCACCGTCGTGATGCCGGTGTTTCTTCGCGGCGGCGCGGAACCTGCGTTCTTCGTCGCCGCACGCGGCCACCACGCCGACATCGGTGGCATCACGCCGGGATCGATGCCATCGGATTCGACGCATATCGACGAGGAGGGCGTCCTGCTCGACAACGTGCAACTCGTGGCGGGCGGTCGCTTCCTCGAAGCCGGGATACGTATGTTGCTGTCGTCGGGTCGCTATCCCGCGCGCAACGTGGAACAGAATCTCGCCGACCTGCGGGCCCAGGTGGCCGCATGTCAGAAGGGCAACGCCGAGTTGCAGTCGATGGTCGACGAATATGGCCTCGATGTGGTGCGGGCCTACATGGATCACGTGCAGCGCAATGCGGAGGAGGCCGTGCGTCGCGCCATCGACCGGCTGCACGACGGCGAATATTCCTGCGAGATGGACAGCGGCGCACGTATCCGCGTGTCGATCCGCATCGACCGGCAGCGTCGCGAGGCCAGCATCGATTTCACGGGCACGAGCGCGCAGCGCGCCGACAATTTCAACGCGCCGCGCTCCGTCACGCGTGCGGCGGTGCTGTATGTCTTCCGGACGCTGGTGGACGACGAGATTCCCATGAACGCCGGCTGTCTCGTGCCGCTGCACCTGATCGTCCCGGAAGACATGATGCTGAATCCGCGTTATCCGGCCGCCGTGGTTGCCGGCAATGTCGAAACGTCCCAGATGATCACCGATTGTCTGTACGGTGCACTTGGCGTGCTCGCCGCGAGCCAGGGCACGATGAACAACTTCACGTTCGGTGATGAGCATCACCAGTACTACGAAACCATCAGCGGCGGTTCCGGTGCGGGTCCGGATTTCGACGGTACCGACGCCGTGCAGACACACATGACCAACTCGCGGCTCACCGATCCCGAAGTGCTGGAATGGCGCTTTCCCGTGCGGCTCGATTCGTTCTCGATCCGGCGCGATTCAGGCGGCGACGGCGCGCATCGCGGCGGCGATGGCGTCGAGCGGCGCATCCGCTTTCTGCAGCCGATGACCGCCGTGCTGCTCGCAAACCGGCGACGCGTGGTGCCGTTCGGACTCGATGGCGGCGAGGCCGCGGCCGTGGGTCGCAACTGGATCGAGCGTGCCGACGGAACCTGCGAGCAGTTCGGTGCCACGCATCAGGCGCAGATGCAACCGGACGATGTGTTCGTGATCCAGACGCCGGGCGGCGGAGGCTTCGGCGCGAAGTGAGTGCGGACACCTCCCGAGCGCGACGCCTCGCCACGGCCAGCATCGTCGGCACGACGCTCGAGTATTTTGACTTCGCGGTCTACAACACGCTGGCGGCGCTCATCTTCGGCCAGCTGTTCTTTCCATCGTTCGAACCCGCCATCGGCACCATCCTCGCATTCTCGACATTCGCCGTCGGCTATATATCGAGGCCCGTGGGTGGACTGGTCTTCGGACATCTGGGCGATCGGCGCGGTCGTCGCTTCGTGCTCGTCGCGACCCTGCTGCTGATGGGCATCACGACGGCGCTGATGGGATTGCTGCCCACGTACGCAGTGGCGGGGATCGCGAGTCCCATCCTGCTGGTCGTCCTGCGGTTCATCCAGGGCGCGGCGCTGGGCGGGGAATGGGCGGGTGCCGTGCTGTTGTCGCTCGAACACGGCTCGCGTGAGCGGCGCGGACTCAATGGTTCATGGGCGCAGATGGGGCCGTCGCTGGGGACATTGCTGGCCACCGGTTCGATTGCGCTGCTCACGGTGTCGCTGTCTGCCGAAGATTTCATGGCCTGGGGTTGGCGACTGCCATTCTTCGCCAGCGTTGCGCTGGTGATCTTCGGGCTGTGGATACGCATGGGCGTGGCGGAGACCCCGGAATTCGTCGCGTTGCAGAATGAAGGCGAGAAATCCCGGGCGCCGGTCGGCGAAGTATTTCGCGATCACTGGCGCTCGCTGCTGCGCGGCGGCGGCGCGCGCATCGGTCCCGACGTGCTCTATTCGCTGACGGCGACGTTCTCGCTGAGTTACCTCACGACCACGCTCGGACTCGAACGGATGCTGCCGCTGATCGCGCTGTCGATTGCGGGCGTCTGCAACGCGGTGTCGATTCCGCTTTTCGGCGCTCTGTCGGATCGGCTTGGTCGACGTGCCGTCTATGGCGGCGGTGTCGTACTCGGCCTGCTGTGGATCCTCGCGCTCTTTCCCATGCTCGATACTCGCGATCCGCTGCTTATCGTGCTGGCACTGAGCAGCGGCCTGATCATTCATGCATCGATGTACGGGCCGCAGGCGGCCTTCATCGCCGAGCAGTTTCCGGCGCGCGTACGCTATGCCGGTTCCTCTCTCGCATACACGCTGGCCGGCATCATCGGCGGCGGTATCGCGCCGCTCATGTTTGCCGCGTTGCTGCGCGCCTGGGGGACGACGCTCGCCATCGTGCTCTACACCGCCGCGGCATTGCTGATCACCGGTCTCGTGGTGAAATTCGCGCATCGACGTTAAGACGGAACCTACGTGCTGTCCGGATCGTTGCGACAGTTCGTGAAGCTCGCTTCGCAACGGGCGACCGTAGATTCCGGCAACAGCCGGTTTCGAAGATCGAGCGTGATATAAGGGCGTGCATATGAATCACCTGATCCATGACACAGCAGTCGGCGCGATGGTCGACGGTCGACTCCGGAAATGACCAGGAAATGAAACGAGCAGCAGGACTTCACACGCTGCTGTGGACCGCACTGGCGATGACTGCGACCGCTTCGGGCGCCGAAGCTCCCACTTCTGGTGTTGCCAACGTGGTCGTCGAACGTTCCCGCTCCGTCGCTCCCGATCGCGACGCCGATCCGGTGCTCAACAATCTCGAGCGTCGCACCTTCCGTTACTTCTGGAACACGACCAATCGCAGCAACGGCCTGGTGCCCGATCGTCATCCGTCGCCGTCGTTCGCGAGCATCGCAGCGGTCGGCTTCGGCCTGACGGCCTATGTCGCCGGTGCCGAACGTGGCTATGTGTCGCGCACGCAGGCGCGGCTGCGCGTCCTGCGTACGCTGCGATTCTTCGAGCAATTGCCGCAGGGGCCCGACGAGACCGGCATGGCCGGCTACAAGGGCTTCTTCTATCACTTCATCGACATGCAGAACGGGCTGCGCTACGAGACCACGGAGCTGTCGACGATCGATACCGCGCTGCTGCTCGGCGGTGTGCTGCTGTGCCAGAGTTACTTCGACCGCAATCATCCGCAGGAACGCGAGATCCGCGAGCTCGCGGACAAGATCTACGGCCGCGTCGACTGGGTGTGGGCACAGAGTCGGCCGCCGATCATTTCGCACGGCTGGCGACCGGAGACCGGATTCATCAGGCACGACTGGCGCGGCTACAACGAGGCCATGCTGCTGTACATCCTGGCGCTGGGATCGCCGACGCACCCGATCGACGACGATGCCTGGGGCGAATGGCTGAAGACCTACAAGAATCACTGGGGCAAGTTCAACGGTCAGGAATTCCTGTCCTTCGGCCCGCAGTTCGGTCATCAGTACTCGCATGTGTGGATCGATTTCCGCGGCATCCAGGACGAGTTCATGCGCGCGAAAGGCATCGACTACTTCGAGAACAGCCGTCGCGCCACCTACGCGCAGCGTGCCTATGCCATCGAGAATCCGATGCGCTGGCGCGGCTACGACAGCGAGATCTGGGGGCTGAGCGCGTCCGATGGCCCGGCCGACACGGTGCAGATCTTCAACAACGAGGAGCGCGGCTTTTTCACCTATTCCGCACGCGCCACCGCTGCGCCGCAGATCGTCGACGACGGCACGATTGCACCGACGGCGGCAGTCGCTTCCATCGCCTTCGCGCCGGAGATCGTGATCCCCACGATCCGCGCCTTCCGCGCGCGCTTTGGCGCGAACCTGTACCAGCGTTACGGTTTTCTCGATTCGGTGAACCAGAGCTTCACGTTCAAGGACGTGCCGCTGCGTCACGGCCGCATCGTCGAGGGACTCGGCTGGATTGCCGACGACTATCTCGGCATCGACCAGGGGCCCATCGTTGCCATGATCGAGAACTACCGCTCGGAGATCATCTGGCGCACCATGCAGCGCAATCCGTACATCCGCCGCGGCCTGGAGCGCGCGGGATTCACGGGCGGCTGGCTGTCTACGCCGCCGCCGGTGGCCGCACCGGTTTCCGGAAGCGTCTCCGGAAGTTAATTCGCGAGGGTTACGTTGAAACGCAGTTCGCTGCCAGCGGTTTCGCGTCGAAACGTCCTGGCAGGACTTGCCGGCGCGGCGCTGACCTCGGGCTGTCGACGTCGCGTCCCGGACGATGTGGTGCGCTTCTGGACCTTCGGTCGCGAAGGCGAGGCGACAGCAGAACTGCTGCAGGAGTTCCATGCACAGAATCCCGGCATCCGTGTCGAGATCCAGCGACTGCCGTGGATCTCCGCGCACGAAAAGCTGCTGACCGCCTTTGCCGGCGAAACCCTTCCGGACGTCTGCCAGCTCGGCAACACCTGGGTGCCGGAGTTCGCTGCGCTCGATGCGCTGGAGCCGCTCGATGCACTGATCCGCACTTCGAGCGTCGTGACGCAAGCGGACTATTTCGCGGGCGTGTTCGATGCCAACCGCATCGACGCCGACCTGTTCGCCGTGCCCTGGTACGTGGACACGCGCCTGCTCTACTACCGCACCGATCTGCTGGCGAAGGCGGGCTTCGACGCGCCACCGCAGAGCTGGCCGGAATGGTCGCAGATGCTGGGTGCGATCAAGACGCTGGTGGGCAAGGAGCGCTATTCGATCCTGCTGCCGCTCAACGAGTTCGAGCCGCTGCTGGTGCTGGCCCTGCAGCAGCCCTCCGAGGTACTGCGCGATGACGGGCGCTTCGGCAATTTCCGCAGCAATGATTTCCGGCGAGCGCTCGGTTTCTATGCCGACATCTTCCAGCGCGGCTGGGCGCCGCGCATGACCAACACGCAGCTGTCGAATGTCTGGGACGAATTCGGCAACGGCCTGTTCTCGTTCTATATCTCCGGCCCCTGGAATATTCCGGAGTTCCGCAAGCGCCTGCCGCCGCAGTTGCAGGACGCGTGGATGACGGCACCGATGCCCGGACCCGATGGCCCGGGTCTGTCGTCGGCGGGCGGCTCCGGTCTCGTGATCTTCCGCAGCGCCGGCAACAAGACCGGTGCCTGGCGGCTGATCGAATATCTGTCGCAACCCGACACGCAGCGACGCTTCTACGAGCGGACGGGCAACATCCCGCCCCGCCGCAGCACCTGGCAGACACCGGCATTGCAGAGCTCGTCGTATGCGCAGGCATTTCTTACCCAGCTCGACCGGGTACGCTCGCCGCCGAAGGTGCCGCAGTGGGAACGCATCGCGCAGGAAATGCGGCTGGCATCCGAACGTGTCGTGCAGGGGCGCATGAGCGTGGATGACGCGGTTGTGGCGCTGGATGCAACGACGGACGCGTTGCTCGAGAAACGCCGCTGGATGATCGGGAAGAAGGCATGAAGACCGGATGGGCAGGATGGTGGTTCGCGGGGCCGGCGCTGCTGGTGATGGCGGTGTTCTTTTTCATTCCCGTGCTCGCGGCGCTGGCGATGAGCCTGACCGACTTCGATCTGTATGCGCTTGCGGACTACGACAACCTGCGCTTCGTCGGTCTGAGCAACTATGCGTCGCTGTTGTCGCAACCGCTGTTCTGGAAATCGCTGGGCAACACGTTCTATTTCGTGCTGCTGGGCGTGCCGCTGTCGCTCGCGGCGTCGCTCGGCGCCGCGCTGCTGGTGAATTCGAAGCTGGCGCGCTTTCGCAATCTCTATCGCACCCTCTATTTCGCGCCGGTGGTCACGACCATGGTCGCGGTCGCCGTGGTGTGGCGTTACATCTTCCACACGCGCTACGGATTCCTGAACTACGTGCTCGGCTTCTTCGGCATCGATCCCATCGACTGGATGGGCGATCCGCACTGGGCCATGCCGGCCATCGTCATCCTCGCGGTGTGGAAGAACTTCGGCTACAACATGATCATCCTGCTGGCGGCGCTGCAGAGCATTCCCGACGATCTGTATGAGGCGGGTCGCATCGACGGCGCGTCGGGCTGGCAGCTGTTCCGTCACGTCACGGTGCCGGGCATTGCCCCGGTGCTGCTGCTGGTCAGCATCCTCACCATGACAGGCTATTTCCAGCTGTTCGCCGAGCCCTATGTCATGACCGAAGGCGGACCGCTGCAGAGCACGCTGAGCGTGCTGTATTTCATGTACGAGGAAGGTTTCAAGTGGTGGAACCTCGGCCGGGCGTCGGCCGTGGCCTTCCTGCTGTTCGTGATCATGTTCGCCATCACGCTGCTGCAACTGCGCGTGGCGCGGCAACGGACGGCGACATGAGAAAGCCCGTCGCCCGCTTCTGGATCAATACGACGCTGCTGCTCGGCGCCATCGCCACGGCCTTTCCGCTGGTATGGATGTTCTCGGTGTCGTTCATGCCCACCGGCGCCGCCAGTCATTTCCCGCCGCCGCTGCTGCCGGAACACCCGACGCTCGACAACTACCGGATCATGTTCGAGCGCCACAGTGCCGGGCGTTACCTGCTCAACAGCGCGCTGGTGGCCTCGCTGGCCACGCTGATCTCGCTGTTCTTCAACACCACGGCCGGCTATGCCTTCGCGAAACTGCGCTTCGCCGGTCGCGAGCGGATCTTTCGCGTGCTGCTCGGCGCGCTGGTGATTCCCGGACAGGTCGCGATGATCCCGCTGTTCGCGCTGGTCAAGGAGATGGGACTGGTGAGCACGTACGGTGGCGTGATCGTGCCGGCGATGGCCAGCATCTTCGGCATCTTCCTGGTGCGCCAGTACGCGCTGTCGATCCCGGAGGATCTGCTCGAAGCCGCACGCATCGACGGTGCAAGCGAGTGGCGCATCTTCCGTTCGGTGGTAGTGCCGCTGCTCAAGCCCATCCTGATCACGCTCGGAATCCTGACGTTCCTCGGCACCTGGAACGATTTCATGTGGCCGCTGATCGTGCTGAGCGACCAGAAGCTGTACACGCTGCCGGTCGCGCTCGCCGGACTGTCGCGCGAATACGTGCAGGACAATGAACTCATGATGGCCGGTGCCGTCATTACCGTGCTGCCGGTGCTGGCGTTGTTCCTGGTGCTGCAGCGGTACTACATCGCCGGCATCCTCGCCGGCAGCGTGAAGGGGTGATGATGACTGGACTTTCGCGACCAGGAATTCTCGCTGGGCTGTTTCTGGCAGCAACGATCACCATGGGCGCCACTCCGACACCACCGGCCGATGTCCGCATGCTCGACGCACTGGACGATGTCACGTCGTGGAAGGCGGTCGCTTCCGACGGCGTCAGCGCCGGAGTGCACGCGGCGCCGGGGGTGGAGAGCGGCGCTGCGCTGCTGCTCGATTTCGATTTCAACAAGACGGCGGGGTATGCGGCAGCCGTGCGTCCGCTCGATGTCGAACTGCCGGACGACTACGAGATCTCGCTGTGGCTGCGCGGCGAGGCCGGAAAGAACCATTTCGAAGTGAAGTTCGTCGATGCCTCCGGCGACAACGTGTGGTGGTACCGGCGTCCCAACTACGTCTTCACCGGCGAGTGGCAGCACATTCGCATCAAGCGCCGCCAGGTCGAGTTCGCCTGGGGACCGACCAGCGATCGCACCCTGAAGCGCTTCGCCTCGATCGAGTTCGTGATCAGCGCCGGTGCCGAGGGAGGCAGCGGCAAGCTGTGGTTCGACCAGCTTGCATTGAAGACCGTGGTACGTCCGGCGATCACCGCCAGTCCGACAGTGCAGGCCGCGACCGGCGCAAATGCCGCCGCGGTGCTCGACGGCCAGCCCGACACCGCGTGGCGCAGTGTCAGGACGAAGGGCAAGCCGCAGTCCCTGACCATCGATCTGCAGGCCGTGCGGGAATTCGGCGGACTGGAGATCGACTGGCTGCCCGAGATGTATGCGCCGCGCTATTCGATCGAGTCGTCGCTCGACGGCGAGGCCTGGCAGACCGTGCGGGAAGTCACGGCCGGCAATGGCGATCGCGATTCGCATCTGCTGCCCGAGTCGGAAGCGCGCTGGATCCGGCTGACCATTCCCGATCCGGGTCGTGCCGTCGGCATCGGCGAGATTCATGTGCGCGATCTGGCCTTCGGCGCCTCGCCGAACAATTTCCTGCTGGAGATGGCGAAGCGCACGCGCCGCGGCTGTTTTCCGCGCGCCTACTACGACGAGCAGTCGTACTGGACCATCGTGGGTGTCGATGCCGACACCGAAGAGGGCCTGTTCTCGGAAGACGGCGCCATCGAAGCGCGCAAGGCGGGTTTCTCGGTCGAACCGTTTATCCGGCAGGGCGATCGCCTGCTGACCTGGGCCGACGTGTCGATCACGCAGTCGCTGGCCGACAACTACCTGCCGATTCCCAGCGTGCACTGGCGCAGCGAGGGCGTGTCACTCGACGTGACGGCACTCGGTGCCGGTGCGAAGGGCAGTGCCCATACGCGGGTGACGTATCGACTTCAGAACAGCGCGAGCGCGCCGACGAAGCTGACGCTGGCACTGGCCGTGCGGCCGCTGCAGGTGAATCCGCCCGCACAGTTCCTGAACACCGCGGGCGGTGCGAGCCCGATTCACGATCTCGCCTGGGACGCGGGCAACGTGAAGGTCGATGGCGTACCTGCCATCCTGCCGCAGTCGGCGCCGACGGCATTCGTTGCCGTGCCTTTCGATGCGGATTCGCCGTGCGAATGGATGGCGCAGAAGCCATCGGCCACGTCCATCCACGATGACACCGGATTCGCCTCCGGCGCATTGCTGTACGAGCTCGACCTGGGTGCCGGCGAGACGCGCGAGATCGTGCTGGATCTGCCGCAACATGCGGACCGCAACGCGCCACCGACGGCCCTTGCGTCCACGGCTGCAGAAGCCGTGGCGGCCGAATGGCGCGAAAAACTCAATCGCGTCCAGATCGATCTGCCGCCGCAGGCGCAGGCCTGGTTCGACACGCTGCGCACCTCGCTGGCTCATGTGCTGATCAATCGCGACGGGCCCGGCATCCAGCCCGGCTCGCGCTCGTACGAACGCTCCTGGATTCGCGACGGTGCGATGACCTCGGACTTCCTGCTGCGCATGGGGCACAGCGAGGCAGCGAAGGAATTCCTGCTCTGGTACGCGGACTACCAGTTCGCCAACGGCAAGGTGCCGTGTTGCGTCGACGTGCGCGGCGCCGATCCCGTGCCCGAGAACGACAGCGGCGGCGAGTTCCTGTTCCTGATCGACGAGGTGTACCGCTACACCGACGACAAGGAACTGCTGCGCTCGATGTGGCCGCGGGTCGTGAGCGCCGTGAACTACATGGACCAGCTGCGCGAATCGGAGCGCACCGAGGCCAACCGTCAGGGCGAGCGCCGCGCGTTCTATGGAATGATGCCGGCCTCGATCAGTCACGAGGGCTATTCGGCCAAGCCGATGCATTCGTACTGGGACAATTTCTGGGCGCTCGCCGGCTATGAATCGGCCGTGCGCATCGCGCGTGTGCTCGGCGAGCGCAGCGCCATGCGGCAGTTCATCGACTCGCGCGACGAGTTCCGCTCCGACCTGTACCGCTCGCTGCGGGTGGCCATGCGCCAGCACAAGATCGACTACCTGCCCGGTGCCGCCGAACTCGGCGATTTCGACCCCACCTCGACTTCGATTGCGCTGGCGCCCGGGGGCGAGCAGCACATGCTGCCGCCGGAAGCCCTGGAAGACACATTCGAACGTTACTGGCAGGAGTTCGTGAAGCGCCGCACCGATACGACGTGGGATGCCTACACGCCGTACGAGCTGCGCAACATCGGCACGTTCGTGCGGCTCGGCTGGCGCGAGCGCACGCAGGAACTGCTGGCGTTCTTCATGAA
>CAYWHG010000057.1:0-26295 GCA_964457865.1 uncultured Steroidobacter sp. | reverse complement strand
CCGAACGCACATAAAGTGAAGCCCCGTCGCGAAAGGCGGGGCTTCGGGCTGGATCGCGATTCCCGTCTGAAACGATTTTCAGCCTTCGAGACCGATCCAGGCCTGGAAGCGTTCCATTTCAGAAGTCTTCAAACTTTCCGGCTCGATGTCACAAGCCTGAAGTTTCCATCGAACTGAAACTTCGCTGCTTCCGATAGTGCGACGCCTGGGCGCCGGCAACGGTTCCAGCGGCAGTACAAAGTTTTTCGTGCGAATTCTCTGTCGGCGGCGCCGCACAGCACGCAACGGAACACCACAGCCTCCGGCGCAGTATTTGTGGTGAGCTCACTTGCAATTCACCGGAGAAGATCATGAACACATCGCATCGGGTTCCTCTCGGAACGCTGCTGGCAAGCGCGGTCGGCGCCGTCCTTGCCCTGTCCAGCGTTCAGGCGGAGGAGCGCACAGAACCAGTCAGCGCCGCACAGCCGGCGCAGGTGCAGTCCGCACAGCTGTATGCGAGTCCTTCGCAGGTGAAGCTGCTCCAGGTGAAGCTGCTCCAGGAGAAGCTGCGTGCCGACGGTCGCAAGCCGGGCGAAGAAGGACGCTGGGATGAGGCGACGCAACGCGAAGTGCGCGACTATCAGAAGGCTCACGGCCTGGCGCCCACCGGTCAGCTCGATACGAGCCTGCTGAGTGCGCTCGATATCGGCGATGTGCTCGAAGGCCAGAGCGATACCGGTCATTTCCTCGATGGCCTGTTGCGGCCCGATGCGAAACAGCCTGCGGCGCAGACGGTTGATCGCGGCACGCCCATCTATGTGAGTCCCGTTCATGTTGCACAGATCCAGCATCTGCTGCGCGAACAGGGTTTCTACAAGGGTGCAGAAGACGGCGTATGGGGTGAAGGCACGGCCGCCGCGGCCAATCAGTACCGCATGAAGCAGGGGCTGGAGGCGAGCAGCGGTCTCGATGTGGCTTTGCTGCGGGCGATGAACGCGGAAAAGGCGCCGGTGCCGAAGCTGGCGCCCGGGGCGACGGCGCGCAGCGCCGGTGTTCCCTTGCTCGCCGGTCCGACGGCGTTGCGCGCGCTGCAGAAGGAACTGTCTGCGCAGGGTATCCAGCCCGGCAGCATCGATGGCGAATGGGGCCAGAAGACCCAGAATGCCGTGCGCGAATTCCAGCGCCAGCATGAACTGGAAGCCACGGGCACATTGACGTTGCCGACGCTGGCTGCGCTGGGCATCGACATCGCGTACGACGGCAGTGCGAAGAAGCAATCGACGCCCGAAGCGCCCGTGGCGACGGCCGACGATCGCTGAGCCCAATGTTATGAGCGGATGATTCCCGATCCCTTCCGCGCATTCGCGGGAGGGATCAGTCCGGGCTCAAAGTCCCGCCGCGATCTTCTTCACTTCTTCCGGTGACCGTTCGCCCGCCAGCGGCGTGCCGGGAATCAGATGCCTGCCCATTTCGAGGCCGCCGATCAGGACGGGTTCGTAACCGATCTCGCGTATCAGTGTCGAAGCGATCGCAATCGCGTCTGCGTCATCGCCGGCAATGGGCATGCCGAAGCGTCCCGGTGTCTTGTGCGCCTCGGCCATGCGTGCGGCGCCGACCGCATTGAATGCGCGGACGATGCGTGTGCCGGGAAGCAGTTCCGCGGACGCCAGTCCGGCGCCTTTCTCGCGCGCCCAGTTGGCAATCTCGCCGTCGCGACCGGGATAGGGATTGCAGGCATCGATGATGACCTTGCCCTTCATCTGCGCAGCGAGGCTCTTGCCCAGGTCGGGCAGCGCCCGATAGGGAACCGCCATCACGATCACCTCGGCAAATGCGGCGGCCTCCTCGGGAGTGCCGGCACGGGCATTGGGGCCGACCTGCGCTGCAAGTTTTCTGTCTTCATCCAGATGACGCGACGAGAACATCACCGGATGACCGGCCTGCACCAGGGCGCGGCCGAGTGCACTGCCGACATTTCCGGAACCGATGACGCCGATCCTGACCGGCTCATTGCCGGCATCGGCGGCGTGGACAAGCGACGCCAGTGCATTCAGCGACAGCGCTGCAGTTGCGGCAAGCGTCACGAATCGTCGGCGGTTCACCCGATGGGTCGTCATGGCGGTCTCCGCGAACGGCAGGGGAGCCGATTGTCGACGTGCCGCATCCTTCTTTCAATGCGGCGTCGCGCCAATGTGGGCCTGCCTCCCGATTCCTGCCTTCCAATCTGCATCCGTGCGGAACGCTATCCGTCGCAATGAGTTATCGCAGGGTTCGCAGCGCCGTATCGTCCATGGAGAGCCGAGCATGCCCAGAGTCCTGGTAATTCTTGCCACATTCGCCGCCACTGCACTGATGCCGTGCATTGCGCACTCCGCAGAATCCATGCCGTCGTTCATTCGCACCGAGTCGGGTTTTCTGATGGTGCTGAAGCAGGGCGACGATGTACTGGAAAGTCTGCGGCAGCTTGCAAAGCGGGAACGCATTCACGGTGCTTCGTTCACGGGCATGGGGTATGCCCGGACCGCAACTTTCGGTGTCTATGATTTCAAGACGGAGTCCTATCTGCCGCGAACCTTCGACTCGGTTTCGGTGGCGAGTCTGACCGGCACCCTTGCCTGGCAGCAGGATGAGCCGTCGATCCATGCCCATGCGGTTGTTGTGAACGGTGAGGAATTCCAGGCCAGCGGCGGCCACCTGCTGGACCTGATGGTCGGCGCCGGCTCCATGGAGATAACGATCGTCGTTCACGACAAGACCCTGGAGAAGGATCTGCAGCGCCGCAAGGATGCGGATCTCGGCGTCGATGTGCTGGAGCTGCCGCAGTGAGCACCGCAAACCCCGGAACACACAATCCGGCGCGGCATTGAACCGGATACATGCTCAGGAAGATGGATCCCCGCCTGCGCGGGGATGACCCATTGAGCGCGGGATGACCCGTTGAACCTGAGCGATCCCTGCGAGGTGAATCCCTATGACCCGCACAGAAACCGACCGCGACGATCCGTCCGACGGAAAATCCGGCGCGTCACCGTCGGCGAGCGGCACGGGCCGCAAGAGCGAGACGGTGCAACTGGATCCGCAGACCGATCAGTTGGCGAATGCCGACAAGCTGCCGCAGGCGAGCCCGGTTCCGGATGTGGTGCGCGCGCTCAGGGAAGCGAACGAGCCGCACGGCGACCAATCCGACAAGTCCAGACCCGACAAGCCCGGAGAATAGCGACCCCGCGGCCAACCCCGCGGCGTGTCAGCGCGCCTGAAAGAACGTGTCGTCGGGAATGAATTTCAGGATGGCCTTGCCGTCATGACGCATCAGATCCTTCGACACTTCGCCTGCGAGCAGCGAGCGGGCGTGCATCGACAGCGACTGGCGCAGCAGTCCGAGCATGCGCGGCGGCGCGATCAGCAGCAGTTTGTCGAAATCGTTCTTGGCGCGATCGGCATCGATGCGGTTGGCAACCGCCTTCGCAAACATTTCCACGTCGTGACGCTCCGTGCTGCGTTCGCCATCGACACCGTGCGAGTGGCCGTGATTCACGCCGGCGGGGCCGCCATGACGCCGGCCCGGGCGATCGGTCTCGAGATCGGTGTCCTTCAATCCTGCGGTGCTGTTCTGAAGCGACCCTCGTCCTGCCAGTGGACCCATGAGTCCGGATGTATCGAAGAAGTTGGCTGCACGTTCATCTGACACGACGATGCGCAAATTCATGATGTCACCTCGCTGTTGGGTGGAACGGCGCCAGGTCCAAAAGCAACACAGCCTGCCCAGACGCGTCCCGGCGTACGCGTTCTGCACCGCATCAAGGGAATGCCAGCTCGTTGCAGGTCGAGCGTGCCAGCTTGAGGGCATGCGTCAATGCGCGGTTTACGTGCCCTTGCGTTTTTTCGCGCGTCGCGACGGTGGTGTCGGCCGCGACACTGCAGGTTTCGGCGGCGTGTCGACGTAGTGGAAATCGATCACGAAGACGCGCTCACCGGTGCCATGCCGGGCTGTTTTCAGCAGATCGACCAGCGACAGGAATCCGCAGCGACGGGCAATCGCGGGCGTGATGTCGGCAAGTCCCACCTCGTACATCCGGTCCACCACGATGGCGCCGGGTGCCAGCGCATATCGGCCGCCAAGCCGGACGCGCGGGCTGTGCCAGATCCGCACGGTGGTGGTGATTTCACCGCGGCGGATGGGATCGCGAAGGCGCGCCTGGAACAGCATGTGATCCAACCGGTGCCGACGGTCTAACCGCTCTGACGCTTGTCCTGCGTGTTTGTCTCGAAGTCGCTGGCGTCGTGGCGTTCATGCAGCTGTTTCGCAGGATCGCCCGACAGGCGATTGACCATGCGGCCGCGCTGCACCGCCGGACGCGCGGCGATGGTGTCGGCCCAGCGCTGCAGGTGTTTGTATTCGTGCACGCCGAGAAATGTGCCGGAATCGCCGTAGATCTCGCCCTTGGCGAGCGGGCCGTACCAGGGCCAGTTGGCGATGTCCGCAATCGTGTACTGATCGCCGGCGAGGTATTCGTTGTCCGCGAGTCGTCGATCGAGCACATCGAGCAGTCGTTTGACTTCCATGGTGTAGCGGTCGATCGCGTACTCGATCTTGACGGGCGCGTACATGTAGAAATGCCCGAAGCCGCCGCCGAGGAACGGTCCGCTGCCAACCTGCCAGAACAGCCACGACAGGCACTCGGCGCGTTGCGCAGCGTCCTGCGGCAGGAGCGCGCCGAATTTTTCGGCGAGGTACAGCAGGATGGCGCCGGATTCAAAGACGCGGATGGGCTGCGGACCACTGCGATCCATGAGCGCCGGGATTTTCGAGTTGGGGTTGACGTCGACGAAGCCGCTGCCGAACTGCTCGCCGTCGTTGATGCGGATCGGCCAGGCATCGTATTCCGCGCCGCTGTGCCCGAGGGCCAGCAGCTCTTCGAGCATCACCGTGGCCTTCACGCCATTGGGCGTCGCCAGCGAATAGAGCTGCAATGGATGACGCCCGACCGGCAGAGCCTTGTCATGGGTCGGGCCGGCAATGGGGCGATTGATACTGGCGAACTGGCCGCCGCTTTCCTTCTCCCATTTCCAGACGGTCGGAGGCGTGTACGAATCTGACATTGACGGGTCCTGTCGCGAAGAGCTGCAGCAGAGTGAACTCGCGATGCAGTGTCGCAGATCCTCCGCAGCGATGGCATTCAGGCTTTTGCGGAGATCGCTGCGGATGCACCGCGAACAGCGGTCTCAGAAAAGAATGGCACTGAGTCAATCGTTCTCACTCCCGTTCCGTCATTCCCGCGAAGGCGGGAATCCAGGATTTCAAGACGCAGGTCTGACACGAAAGCCTGGATCCCCGCCTTCGCGGGGATGACGAGGATTAACCTGGTGCCACTCGTCTCAGAAGATCGTGAGCAACGCAACGCTCAGGGCCGCGTAGATGCCGATCACGACCCAGAAGTAGCGCGGACTGTCGAGCCGCGTGATTGTGCGGCCCCACACACCCGACTTCGCATAGACCTCGCCCTGGGCAGCGGCGAAGAGCGTATAGAGCGCCAGGAGCGCGCCGAGCAGTTTGAACATTTGCGGTCTCCGGTTCGTGCGATCCGCGGATGTCGGGCAGCTCCGAACCTTCTGCGCAATGGCGCGCTGCTGCTGCGACGCCGGTCGCAGAAAAAGTTCGAGCGGAAACCTGTTGCGGCGACTGCGTAGAACGATTGCCAGCGTGAACTTGCGGCAGCATTCTATGCGCACGTCCACACGCCAGCGATCGGGATCAATGAAGAACCAGGGAGAAGTCGTCAGCCTGTGGGCATCGCTTGCCAATCGCGAGTCCCGGTTACTGGCGCTGCTGCACACGGCCGTGCAGATCATCTGGGTGACCGATGCCAATGGCCGGGCGTCCGCCAACGATCCGGAGCCGCCTGCCGATGTGGCCGATCTCACGTGGTCGGCCTTCACCGGGATGTCGAATCAGGCGATGGGCGGTGAAGGCTGGCTGTCCGCCGTGCATCCGGACGATCTGGCCGGGCTGATCGCAGCCAAGGACAGGGCGGTCAGCAGCGGCAGGGATCTGCATACCGAGTTTCGTGTGCGACATCACAGCGGCGAGTGGCGCTGGATGGTGTCGCGCGGTCAGCCCACTCGCGATGCGAGCGGGCAGATCGTGGCGTGGTACGGCACCTGCGTCGATGTCTCCAGCATCCGGCGTGCCGAGGCCGCACACCGCGAGATCCAGGAACGCCTGCTCGCGGCGCTCGATGCCGGTGGAATGACAACCTGGATCTGGCAGGCCAGCGACCAGCGATTCTACTGGGACGAAACCGGTGGCCGGCTGTGGGGGCTCGACCAGAACAATGCGCACTCCTCCGACCTGCGCGCACTGCTCCAGTACATTCATCCCGACGACCGCGAAGCCACGATCCGCGCCGCCGAGCTGACGGCATCGACGGGACTCTTTCACAGCGCCCTGTTTCGCGTGGTGCGCGCCGACGCGCGGCTGCAGTGGTTGCAGACCCGCGGCCGCGTCGAGAAGGACGCGACCGGCAATGTGGTGCGCGTGATCGGCGCCTTCGTCGATGTGACCAAGCTCAAGACCACCGAAGAGGCACTGCGCCAGACACAGAAGCTGCAGGCGCTCGGCACGCTGGCGGGCGGGATTGCGCACGACTTCAACAACCTGGTGCTGGCGATCGGCGGCAATGCGCAGCTGGCGCTGGCCGATATCGATCCGCCGCATCCGGCTCATGCCTCCCTGCAGGAAATCGCCAAGGCGGCATCGCGTGCGCGCGACCTGGTGCGACGCATCCTGACGTTCGCGGCACGCGAGCCGCTCGTTCCCGCCGTCACGCCGGTGCAGGCGGCGATTGAAGAAGCCCTGCGGCTGCTTGCCGCGACGATTCCCGCGAATGCGCGCATCGAAACGCATCTCGACGACGAACTGGTGTCCTGCACACTGGGCCAGGTGGAGCTGGGCCAGGTGCTGATGAACCTCATCACCAATGCCATCCATGCGCTCGGCGATGCGCCGGGCACGGTGTACATCTCGGTCGATTTGCCATCGAGCGAGTTGCCCGCGGAACTGAATCCCGGCACGTCGTATGTGCGCGTGTCGATCCACGATACCGGCGCAGGCATGAGTGCGGAAACCCGCTCGCGCATCTTCGAACCGTTCTTCACCACCAAGCCCACCGGCAAGGGCACGGGTCTCGGGCTTGCCGTCGTGCACGGCATCGTCACGGCAGGCGGCGGCACGCTGGTGGTCGACAGCAAGATCGGCGACGGCTCGACCTTCCAGATGTGGCTGCCGCGCGCGGCGGAGGCGACGGCTGCAGCCATCGTCGACGAGCGGACTGTGCCCGCCGTGCCGCGCGGCGAACACATCCTGTATGTCGACGACGACGAATCGATCGGCTACCTGATGCGGCGCACGCTGGAACGTGCGGGGTATCGCGTCACCTGCAGTCTCGATCCGCGCGATGTGGTGCAGATGTTCCGCGACGGTCGCGCTGACGACATCGACGTCGTCGTGACCGATCTTTCCATGCCGGTCATGAACGGCTTCGACCTGGTCGTTGCACTGCATGGCATCCGCGCCGACGTGCCGGTGCTGATGACCTCGGGCTACACGCGCGAAGAGGATCAGCAGCGCGCCGCGCAGCTTGGCATCGGACGCATCATTCTCAAGCCCGACACTGTCGAAGAACTCGCGCGCGAGCTGGATCAGCGCTGCGCGGAACTGCGGGCGGAGCGCAGGTCGGGCGCGCCGGCGGTGTCAGGCTGAAGCCTGACCCACAGCTGTGGCGGGCTGACTCTTTTTGTGGGGCCGGCTTTAGCCGGCCTGAGAATGTCAGGCTGCAGCCTTGACCTACCGGAAGAAGCGCAGATCACAGCCCCGCAGCCTGCAACGCGTCCACGACCTGCTTCATGTAGTCGACGTGCGCCCCGGTCGTCGTGAAGCCCTGGCCCATGGTGGAGACGCAGGCATGTGTGCCGCCGGTGTCGCGCCAGCGCAGCGCGGTTTCGACGACAGCCTGCGGGCTCTTCGCCTTGAGCATGTTGCAGTGAAATCCGAAGCCTGCCTCGGACCGGTCCGCGTCCTTCAGGAACTGGCGCAGCTTCGATGCCTGTTCGGTGGCGTCGGAGGCGCCATCCGCAAAGATGAAGCCGTCGCCGATGGCGGCGGCGCGACGCAGGGCGACGTCGGCGAAGCCGCCCAGCCAGATCGGGATGACGCGTTTCGGTCGTGGCACCAGCGCGGCGCGATCGATGCGGTCGAACTGTCCTTCGAAGGTCACGAGCGGCTCGGACCACAGACGGCGCAGCAGCTGCACCTGTTCCTCGACACGTTTGCCGCGCGTACGGAAATCCTGGCCGAGCGCGTCGTACTCGACATAGTTCCAGCCGATGCCGACGCCGAGCCGGAAGCGTTCGTTCGACAGCAGATCGAGATCGGCGGCCTGGCGCGCGACCAGCACGGTCTGGCGCTGCGGCAGGATCAGGATGCCCGTGACCAGTTCGATGCGCCGGGTGATGCCCGCAAGATAGGCAAACATCACCAGGGGATCGTGGAAGGGATGCTTCTCGGTGTAGGGACCCCACAGTTTCGGTTCGCGATCATGAGTGGCACCGACCACGTGGTCGTAGACCAGCAGATGATCGAAGCCCAGCGCTTCGGTGGCGAGGCCGATGTCGCGCACCGCTTCGGGGTTTCCCTGCAGTTCGGTCTGGGGGTAGATGACGCCGATCTTCATGTCTCGTTTCTCTCGCATTTGAACGTAGCGGATTGTGATCCGGTTGATTCCCCGCCGTTGAGGCGCTTCAATGCACGGCACTTCAGAGTCGAACGATCGTATAGGGGAAACGATGGCCAACGAAATGCCGGGTTCGGAAAACTACACCGGTCTTTCCCGCAAGGTGCTGCAGTACTCGGAACACTTCAAGCGGATCGCCGACCGGATCCGGCAGGGCGGTGCGACCGACGCCGACTGGGCGCCGATGGAAGAACTCGTGGACACGCAGAACTTTCGCCGTGTGGGCGTGTTCCTCACCGCGCGCGTGGAAACCTCCACGTGGCAGGAATACAGGAAGATCATCAACCAGTACGGCGGCATGACTGCGTGGGAAGGAACGCTGCGCCGGATCACCGAGGTGCCAGGCCTGGTGTTTCTCGAACTCGAAGAGCGCAATACGCGCGAAGGCGTGACCGATGTATCCAACACCGTCACGATCTACGAGTTCGACACCGCCGGAAAGCTTCGCCAGCTGGATGTCTACGTGGCGCATATCGGCCAGCGATAAGACGCCCACCTGCCAGTTGCAGGAAATCGCCGCGCAGCGCACGCTGCCGCAAAGGATCAGGGGGCTCGCAATGCGGCGTGCATGTCTGGGTGCGATGGTCTGGTCGATCGCCTGCGCATCGGGTGCGTTCGCGACGGAGGGCCTTGCGCCGGAGGGCCTTGCGCCGGAGGGTCCTTCGCTTGGGGGCCCTGCGCTTGGGAGTTTGGCACCGCCCATCCCCGAGCTGACGACCGATCCTCCCGAAGAAGTCCTCGTCGAAGCGCCCGAGCCGCTGTTCGCCGCGCCCACGCTGCGTGATCGCATCGGCCGTGTCTGGGTGCCGGTCCTGATCAATGGCAAGGGGCCGTTCCGGCTGGTGCTCGATACCGGCGCCACGAATTCGGCCATCCTGAGTCCGGTCGTGGAAGTGCTGGGACTGCCCATCACGGAGCATGCGCGCAGCCGGTTGCAGGGCGTGACCGGTGAGGCGATCGTGCCGCACGTCGTTGCCGACACGATGGAAGTGGGTGATCTGCTCATCAAGCACGCCAAGCTGGTCGTGGTGCCGGATGTGTTCGGCGGCGCCGAAGGCGTGCTGGGTACGCAGGGACTGTCGGACAAGCGCATTTTTATCGATTTCCGCCGCGACATCGTCGAGATCTCGTACTCGCGCGGCAAACCGCGGCCGCCGGGTATGACGGTGCAGAAATTCGAGGTGGGGCGCGGGCGCCTGGCGGAAATCGAGTTGCTCGTGGGCGGCGTGCGCACGCGCGCGATCATCGATACGGGCGCGCAGCAGACCATCGGCAACGACCGTCTGCGCGATGCACTGCTGCTGCGCAAGCGCGAAGCGACCGATACCAGCGTCATCGGCGTCACGCTGGACGTGGCATACGGGCAGCGGATCCGCGTGCCGCCGCTCTCGATCGGTGAAGTGCAGGTACGTAATCTGCACATCACGTTCGGCGAGATGCCGATCTTCACGCACTGGAAGCTCACCCGCGATCCCGCGATGCTGATCGGCATGGATGTCATCGGCACGCTCGAGACCTTCGCGATCGACTATCCGCGTCGCGAGGTGTACCTGCGGCCCCGGCGCTGACATCGATCTCCGTTTGCCTGGCGCGCTGTGTCTGGTTGTTGACGGCGCAGATCACATCGAACCGCATCGCTCGTTCGCGCCTGGCATCGACGGGTCCGTTCGACTTACTCTTCGAGCACGCAGGCGGACGATCGAGGGTGTGAGGAATGGCAGAAGCAGACAGCGCGCCGTCGCCCCGCAGCGGGGGCGCCTTCGAGCCGCTTCGCGAACGCACATTCCGCGCAATCTGGTCGGCCAGCCTGCTGTCCAATTTCGGGCAGCTCATCCAGGGTGTCGGCGCCGCCTGGGAAATGACCCGTCTCACGACGTCGCCAGGCATGGTAGCGCTGGTGCAGACGGCGCTGATGCTGCCGCTCATGCTGGTCTCGGTGCCGGCGGGCGCGCTCGCCGACATGTTCGACCGGCGCCGCATCGCGCTGACGGGACTCGCGTTCGCCACGCTCTGCGCCTGCATCCTCACCGCCATCGCCTGGGCGGGTTACGCGACGCCCTGGGTTTTGCTGTGTTTCACGTCGCTGATCGGTGCCGGCGTCGCGCTCTATGGTCCGGCCTGGCAGGCGTCGATCCGCGAACAGGTGAAGCCGGCGCAGTTGCCGGCGGCGGTGGCGCTCGGCTCGGTCAGCTACAACATCGCGCGCAGTTTCGGCCCGGCGATCGGCGGCATCATCGTGCTGGCGTTCGGCGCCACGGCGGCGTTCGGCGTCAATGCGCTGTTCTATCTGCCGTTGATCGCGGCATTCTTTTTCTGGCGGCGCCAGCACGTGCCGTCGCGTCTGCCGCCGGAGCGCATCGATCGCGGCATCATCTCCGGCGCGCGCTTCGTCTTTCATTCGCCGCCGATCCGCATCGTCATCATTCGCGCGCTGCTGTTCGGCCTGGCAAGCGCGTCCGTGTCGGCGCTCACACCGCTGGTCGCGAAGCACCTGCTCGCCGGCACCGCGGGCACTTATGGTCTGCTGCTCGGCGCGAATGGTGTCGGTGCCGTAGCGGGTGCGCTGCTCGTCGGTCAAGCCCGCGAACGAATGAAGGCCGAGCATGCGGCGCGCCTGTGCGCCATCCTCGGCGGCGTGGTGGTGCTGTTGATCGGCCTGAGTCACAACATCATCGTGACCGCGCTGCTGATGGTGGTGGTCGGCGCTGCCTTCATGCTGAACATCGCGCTGCTGAATGTCGCCGTACAGCTTGCGGCACCGCGCTGGGTGACGGCCCGCGCGGTGGCCTGGTTCCAGTCGGCGCTCACCGGCGGTCTCGCGTTCGGCGCCTGGGGCTGGGGACATGTCACTGCCGACTGGGGGCTCAGCACCGCCCTGATCGTTTCCGGCGTCGCCTTGCTGCTGACACCGCTGGCCGGCCTGCTGCTGCCGATGCCGCGCGTCAATGCCGACGATGTCGAGATCATCGATCTCACCAGCGAACCCGAAGTGGCGCTGGCGCTCACGACACGCAGCGGCCCCATCGTCATCGAAGTGGACTACCGCGTCGATCCGGAAGTCGCGCGGCAGTTCTACGAGATCATGATGAAGGTGCAGACGACGCGATTGCGCAATGGCGCCTTCGACTGGTCGCTGTCGCGCGATGTCGCCGACCCGGCGCTGTGGACGGAGCGCTATCACTGTCCGACCTGGGGCGATTACCTGCGACTGCGCACGCGCTTCACGCAGGCCGATATCGAGCTGCAGACCGCCGCCGATGCGTTTCACCTCGGCGGCGCCGGCGCGCGCGTGCGGCGCCGCCTGGAGCGGCCGTTCGGTTCGGTGCGCTGGCGCGCGGAGACGCCGGATCCGGGGAAGGATTCGATCGGGATTCTGCCGCCGTAGCGGCGGGAATCACACGCGGCAGTGGATGCTCTGCATCGCGCTGTCGTCCGGATTGTAGTCAGGATCGTTGGGCGCAAAGGTTTCGGCCAGCACCTGCGCATTGCGCATATCGGCCACGGCCCACAACTTACCGAACCCCAGGCCGCCCGACGAACTCGCACCGCGTACCTGGATTGCGCGCAGCACTTCCGAGCCGCGCGTCGAGATGCCATGGCAGTAGGGAGCGACGACGCGCGGCAGTCCGTGGTAGTCGAACTGCAGCAATCGTTTCTCGCGAATGGCTTTGCAGAGAAGGTGAGCGGCTGGATTGCTGGGCATGCGGTGGTACTCGTGAATGCGTTCCATGCTTGCGCGCCTCTATCCCCTCTTGTCCGTCATCCCCGCGAAGGCGGGGATCCAGGCTCGGTCTCCAGATGGATTCCCGCCTTCGCGGGAATGACGAATAGGAGTCTCCCTACCGCCGCACGCTATACACGAAGCTCGCCTTCGGCGAGCGCAGCCAGCGCTCGGCGATCACGCCCTTGAGACTCGCGAAGTCGTCCTTCGCATCGACGAAGTCGGCCTTCAGTTTCTCGGCGCCGGCCTTGTCGCCGCGGGCCTTGATCTGCAGCACGGTGGTTTCGAACGATTCGATCGCCGGCGTCAGCGCATCGAAGTCGATTTCGACGCAGCCCTGATCCGTGCCGTTGGCCGCGGCTTCCGTCGGCTTCCACACAAGCGCGCCCGCCTTCATGAAGGCGCCCACCTGCATCGCGGCGAGCTGGCTGTAGTTGCGGGGCGTGCCATCGGCCGTGTACATGCCGCGCGAGATGTGGCCGAAGGCCCAGGTCATGTTGCGCAGCTGGATGCTGCGCACTTCGTCCGGGGTGAACAGGCCCTTGGTCGCGAGCCAGTTGGTCAGGTACAGCGACGAGGTCTGTGCCTTGAGTTCTTCGAGCGTCGAGGCCATCGTGCCGCCGAACAGCGCATCGTCTTCCTTGCCGTTCACCTTGTATTCGTGCGACGGGCCGAGATTGTGGGCGGCCTCGTGCAGCAGCGAACCGATGAGCTGCTCGCGCGGCGAGGTGCTGGCGACGCCGTTGGTGTTCTTGCAGAACACTGAAGACATGAGTGTGGCCTGCGTCGCCTGACTGTCGGCATCCGTGTAGAGATTGGTCATCGCCACCGTGCGGCCGCCTTTCTCGGCAGTCGGTCCCCAGTTGGGCAGCGACTGACCGACGGTGGCGCCCGACGGCGCGCGCTGGTCGCCCGCATTGATCACCACGTCGATGAAATCCGGAATCTTGAACTGCACGTTGCGCGCCTTGTACGGCTTGCCGGCCATCGCGGCGAGCGCGTTCTCCATCTCGGTCTTCAGCGGATCGAGCTTGCGTTGCCATTCGAGGGATTCCGGGTTGATGCGAGCCAGTTGCAGCGCGAAGCCGGCCTTCCAGGCGCACGGATCGTAGTAGACCTCGTCGGGCGCGATGCGCACGAACCACTTGCTGTTCTCGGCGCCCATCGCCACCCAGGCGGCATTGGCAGGCTCCCAGTCATTGCTGCGGAAAGACTTCGCGGCCGTCAGCAGGTAATGCTTGAGCGCGGCTTCGTGCTCGCCGAGGCCTGCGGCTGCGGCTTCAAGTTCTGTCGCGATGGCTTCCATCTCCAGGCGATACGCTTCGTTGTACGCAACGGCGCGATACGTGCCCGGTTTGTCGCCCGCCACGACGATGCTGAAATGATCCGTCAGTGCCGCAGCATTCGGTTGCTTTTCCAGTGCGGCGCAGAAACCGGAGTCGCTCTGAATGTCGGAGGGATACAAACCGGAAATCCTGGCCGGTTTCGGTGCGATCGCGGAGCAGGCAGGATCGCTCTCGGTCTTCGGTGCTTCGCAGAATGGCGACTGATTGCGGTGAAACAGCGCGCGGCTCGCGCGATCGGTTTCAGGGATCTGTGCCTCCAGGCCGAACACACCATTCTGTCGGGCGTAGATCCGCTCCACCAGCTCGCCGACTTTCAGCATGTGGTCCAGAAAATTCTTTTCGGCCTCCGTCGCCTGAGAGAAATCATTCGCCACGAGAGTCGGCTGTCCCTGGGCCAGCTCCTCGCGAACAAGCTTCTGGCGCGCCTGTTCGGCTGGATCGGCAGGCACTGCCTCCGCCTTCCGCATCTGTTCGTAAGCTTCCGAGAATTCAGCAGTGAACCGTCCAGATGCGTCGACCCAGGTTGCCCAGTTGTCTTGCGGATATCCGGTCAGCACCGCCAGTTCATGTGCGTCGAGCGCGCCATTGCCGTTGGCATCCTCGCGCCAGAACAGCGGTAGAAACAACTCGGCTGCGCGGCGATTGAAGGCGACACGCTCGATGGCGGCGTAGGGCGCGGCTGACGGTTGTGTACCGGGTGTTGTCGATTCGTTGCGATTGCAGCCGGCAAGCACGACCGGGAGCAGGGATGCGTATACAAGGCTGCGGCAGAAGCGGCGGGCACGATGCGGCATGGGCGACTCCGGAGAAACGAAGGCGCAAGTTCTACTGTGGGCGGAGTGCAGGGGCAAGCACGGCTTCGCCCCCCGAAGGCGTGATCGCCGGCCTGCAGGGCACGGATGAGCACTGACACGGTGTAGGGAACGCCGGCCGATCAGGGACGGGCTGCCGCGCCGGTGCCCCCGCCGTGCTAGCCTTGCTAGCCTTGGGGCCGGGCAGTGGCTGAATCGAGTATGGGCGGAGGGTGATTCTGTTCGACCGGCTGAAGAAGCGCCGTGCGGCACTTCCGGAGATTCTCGTTGCGGACGACGACATCTCGCCGGCGCGGCTCGGCGCGTGCGCGTTGACGGTGGGCGTCGCTTACATCCTGCTCATCAGCTGGCTTGATCCTGCGCTGCCCTGGCCTGCGACATTCAACAGCGCGCAACCCTGGTGGCTGGCGTTATTGAACGCCATTCCCGTTCTGATGCTCACGGCAATTCTCGTCGTGATCACCCGCCGGCTCGTTCTGTCGACCTGGCTCACCCTTGTCGCACTCGCCGCTCTCTACACCATCAATCATCTGAAAGTCCGGGAACTGGCGACGCCAGTGCTGCCGGATGATTTCCATTTCCTGCGGGCGCTGGGGGTCAACTATTCGTTTTTCAGTCATTACCTGACGAGCGTGCGCACGCAACTGCTGATCGCCGCCGGCGTCTTTGCGGTCACGCTGCTGCTCTCGCGCGAGCCGGTCATTGCGTCGCTGCGAGGCTTGCGTCGTGCTGTCGCGGGTGCGATTGCCGTCGTGCTGGCGATCACGCTGTGCCAGGGCCGCATACCATGGACACATATCTACAATCCGGGTCGCCTGCAGTTCGAGCCCTGGGCGCCATCGGACAGCGCGGCGCGCACGGGCGTCATCACCAACATGCTGCTCTTCTACTGGGAGCTGCGCGGGACGGACCCGGCGGAGCCGGATCTGTCGAACGCCATCCGCCTGGTACGTGACGCCGGACTGTTACCGCCCGCGGCTACCGGTGCGGTGGTCGCACCGGACGAATTCCCCGACATCATCATCGTGCAGAGCGAATCCCTGCTCGATCCGGCGCGACTGCCCAATACCGCAGGTCCGGTGTTGAGCCATCTGCAGGCCAGCGCCGCGCGCGGCTGGTCCGGCGACCTGTATGTGCCGACCTTCGGCGGCGGCACGATACGCACGGAGTTCGAGGTGCTGACTGGCCTGCCGCTCGCCGCCTTTCCGCACGTGCGCTATCCCTATCTGCAACTCACGCGGCGCGAGTTTCCCGGGCTCGTCCGCTTGCTGCGCGAGCAGGGCTATCGCACGCTCGCGATCCATCCCAACGGCGGCGCGTTCTGGAATCGCAACCACGCATTCCGTTCGCTGGGGTTCGATCGCTTCGTGGACAGCAGCGGATTCGAGGACGCGCACCGCTATGGCTGGTACGTGAGCGATGCGGCGCTCACGGACAAAATCATCGCCGAGATGACGGACGATGGCGCGCCGCAGCTGATCGTGGGCATCAGCATCCAGAATCACGGTCCCTATGCGCCGCACGACGAATTGCTGGCCGATTCCGCTGCCGCTGCCGATGCTGCGTTGAGCGCGGACGCGCAACAGATGTTCGGTACCTATGTTTCGATGCTGCGCGCGACCGACGAAGAGATCGGCCGGCTGGTGAATTTCGTCGAGTCGCGGTCCCGGCGCACGCTGCTGCTGGTCTACAGCGATCATCTGCCGCCGCTCAACGCCGTGTACGAGTCGGTGACGTTCAATGACGGTCGGCCCGCACGCGAGCAGCCGGTGCCGTGGCTGCTGGTCGACAACCGCTCGCATGAGTCGGTGTCGCGCAGCGTGACCTCCTGGTCGTTGCCGGGATTGCTGTTGTCGCGCGCCGGCATTCCGCGCGATCGATACTTCGATGCGCTCGAACAGATGACGAGTGACGAGCGCGCGTTCAACGCAGGCTTCGAAGCGGACGACACCGTTCGCGCACTGGCGCAGCTGCGCTATTGGGACCGGCTGGACGAAGTGCTCGACGACGTTGCGCCCAGCGCGCTGCCGGGCGAGTGAGAGTCGCGCTGTCGGCGCGTTGCCGACAGCGAATCCTTGAGCCTGCCGCACGTTTGCCGGCACCCTCACAGCAAGAGAAGAATTCGCCCGCGGTTCGCGAACAATCAGGGCATCGCCTCCCATGTCTGTCAGCCTGAGGCCCCGCCGCAGTGAAGCCCTGCCCGTACGCCCGATCGGAGGTTGAGCCGATTACCGCAGACACCGCCGGTCGTTAGCGTTGCCACGTTGGCTGCGTGCGCAGCCGCGACCATCGTGGAGTGTCTGCATGAGATTGTCGGTATGTTTTCTGGCGCTGGCGCTATTGGCCGGTGCCGACAGAGCGGGTGCGCAGGATCAGTTCTCCGGCATGGGGTTCTACTTCGGCAATCCAACACCCGAAGCCGTGCCTGTCTACGACTCGTTCGTCGCGCGGGTGAAGCAGCAGCCGAACTCGACGACGATGTTCGTCGACTACCGTCAGCCGATCTGGCTTGCGGACCCGGCCGCACATCAGTGGAGTACCAGTGCGCGCTGGTCGGCGAAGAATCTCGCGTTGATGATGACCGCCAAATATCTGAACCGGCAGGATGCGCAGGGCCGGCCGGGCATCACGCCCATCCTCAGCATCGGCCTGACCGACGAGCCCACCGCGTTTCAGCTGAACCTGCCGGCCGGCCATGCCGACCGCGGCAAGTACAGCGAAGCGGCTGCGGTGAAGATGATGAAGGAGATCGCCAGCGGCAAGTACGACGCCGGCACGTATCGGGTGTGGCCGGCGATCCTGGATGCCTATCGGGAAAACGGCTTCCACAAGATCTATTTGCGGATCGGCTGGGAACAGAACGGCGACTGGTATGGCTGGCGCGCGCGCAGCGCGGCGAGTCGCGATGCGTACATTGCGGCATGGCGGCATGTCGCGAAGCTGGCGCACACGTATGCCGCAACTCATGGGATGACGATCGAAACCGTGTGGAGTCCGTCAGCGTCCTTTGCCAACTTCGGACTCAGCGAAGAAAGCACGTATCCCGGCGATGCCTACGTCGACGTCATCGCGCCGACGGCCTACAGCAGCATCTGGAATGCGACACGCAATGCCGATCGCACGGCCTGGTACGACTGGGACACGCGTCAGGACGTCACGCTCGCGCAGTGGTACGACAATGTGTCGAATCGCAAGCACAGCTGGGACTATCCCGCATCGGACTACTGGAATCCGACGCGCGGCTGGGGTCTGTCGTCGGCCATTGCCTTCGCGAAGGCGCGCAACAAGCCCTTCGGCCTGTCCGAAACCGGCACCGGCAATGCCGGCATCGTCACGCAGGGCGGCGGACCGGTCGACGAAGGCGGCTATCCGCTGTATCTGGCGGAGCGTCTCGCGGGTGCCCTGTCGCAGGGGATTGCCGTGGAGTTTGTCGATGTCTGGGCCGTGGCGACCGGCAGCGATGGGCGCAATTTCCTCGGTGGCGCCCGGCCGCAGGAAGCCCAGGGCTGGAAGGAGTTCGGCGTGATCATGGCGGCGGCGAGCGCAAAGCGGAACGTTGCGCTGAAGCGGCCGACGACCGCGAGCTCCGCGTACAACGCCACGCTGGCCGTCAGCAACATCAACGATGGCAAGACGACGACGCGCTGGAGCAGCAAGGACGGCGCGCTGAATCAGTGGGTGCAGGTGGATCTCGGCCAGCGATTCACGCTGTCGCGCATCAGGCTCACGTGGGATGCGGGTTATGCATCGAGCTACCGGATCCAGATTTCCAATGATGCGAAGCAGTGGTCGGATGTCTACGTCACGTCGACCGGCAACGGCGGCACCGATGATCTTGTCGGACTGGCGGGTGTCGGCCGCTACGTGCGCGTCCTGTGCAGCGAGCGCAAGGGAAGCTGGACGTACTCGTTGCGCGAGATGGAGGTCTATCCGTGAGTCAGCGTTGCTCCGCGATCGCCGTCTGCGACGCTTCGACCCATTGCCCGCTCCAGTCTTCGGCGGCGAACCGGTTCGTCGACGGAAAGCCGGGCGGTCGCTGATGCTCGAAGCGGTTGTCGTATTCGATCCGCATCGCGTAACGCGGCTCGCTGGCCGAGACGCTGCCGGCGGTGAGGCTACCGAGGATCCGCAGCGTTGCTGACCGCGAATGATCGATGTCGCGGACCGTGAAGCGGCGGCCAGCGAAGAGTGCGCCGTGGATCGCGACATCGCCCGGACCGGTCACATGCGGCGATGCGACCTCGATATAGCCGTCGCTGACGAGGCCGAGATAGTCGGTCGAGTCCGGCGTGCGGCGCGGGTCATGGGCATACGTGAGGCTGCCTTCGATGACGATCCGCCGCGGCGCATAGACCAGCACCCGTCCGGACACCACGCCCTGCACGTACAGCGTCGCGCCGCGGACGGCGATGAAGTACACCGGTTGCAGCGTCGGCTCGTTCAGGTATTCGGCCGCGTCCGTGTTGCGATCGCGCCAGGAATAACTGCCGTCGGCGAAAAAGCGGATGCGCGTGTCGTTGCCGAGTTCGTGGATGCGCGGCGTCTCTTCGCGCGGCGCCCAATCGAAGGGCCGCAACTGCTCCGGCAGTTCGATGCGACCGGTGCGTGTTTCGATGCCGCCGCGGAAGATGTCCGATTCGCGTCTGCGGCCGTTGGCCTCGGTGCTGAAGCTGCTGGCCGCCGTCGTTACCTTGCCGAGAAACACCGGCGTGATACGACGGTCGTAGAGGAGATTGAACCGCGAGTTCACATGGAAGCGTCCGATGATCTCGTCGTCGTGAAGCTGCACCATGGGATCCCAGCGATCGATCATCTGCGTGTAGTGCGAGAAGGCGAGGCGCTTGAACCGGATCCGGGTCTTGAACTGTCTGCCGCCGCTCTCGGCGCTGACATCGGCGATGACATGATCGAAGTCGATGCCGCTGCTGGCCGGTTGCAGCGCCAGCGCCGCGTGATACAGCCTGCCTTCCTGTTCCCAGCTGATCTGCGCCTCCGGCGTCTTCGTCAGTTGCTCGGCCAGACGGGCCAGTTTCTCGGAAAGCGTCGATTTCTCGGCCTGCGTCGACACGAATGTCGCGGGTGCTTCGACCATGGTCGCCGGGCTCTCGATGGTCGCCGAAACGACCCATTCCACCGGCGCTGCATCTTCGGGTTCGGCGGAATCCTGCGTCTCGGCGGGCTCGGCAATGGCGGTCGGCGGCCGGCTTGCATTGTCCGACAGCGGTTCGAGCGGCTGGAGTTCGGGGGTGTCGGGGAGTCGCGGCGGGGTGTCGATGCCGTTGCGGCGTATCGCCCGCGGGGATTCGAGCAGCAGTAACCGCGTTATGGGTGTTTCGCCCTCGTGCAGCCCGTCGAACCGGCCGCTGGTGGACAGGATGACCAGAAAAAGGCCGAGATGGAGGAGGGCGGTGATTGCACCCGCCACGACTTGCCGAGAATTCAGCGGCCCGAATCGCATGGATTGCGCCATCGGAGATCCCCACTCGCCGGGCCAAGCGTAATCCCGGCACGGCGGGAAAGGTACTGGTTTCACGCGTGCGCAGCACAAAGGGCCGCACGGACCCACTTGTGCCCGTCCGCGGGCGGTAGACAATGGGCGCCTGTTCTTGCCGCAATGGCCAGAGATTGCCATGGTCAATCGCCTGTTACGCACGGCCGTCCTGTTGACTTGTTTCACCGCGGGCTTCGGCGCGCTGGGCGAGGAGACGCCCCCGGCCGGGGAGCGGGCCGCGCCCGGCGAAGGGCCGCCGGCGGTCGAGGCGGTCTACAAACGGCGGGAAGTCGGCTTCACCTATCGCAGTGACATTGCCGTCTATGACTGCGGAGCCCTGAAGACTCGTGTCGCGAGCATCCTGCGTGCCATGGGCGCGCGGGACGATGTGCAGGTGCGGGTCGACGACTGCTTCACTTCAACGGTGCCGTCGATGCCGCCAGGGTCGATGTCGCCAGGCTCGATGTCGCGAGAGTCGATGTCGAGGCCGTATCCGCCCGATCCCACCGATCCCTGGCGCAACACGCGTACCAGCCGGCTGTCGAGTCAGTTCGATGTCCGCGACGGGCAACTCGTGCATGTACGCATCAACGTGATGTGGCCGACCGAAGTCACGCCGCAGATCCTCACCGAGATCAAGAAGGATGCCTCGCGTCGCGATCTCATTTCCCGCGTGACCGGCGATCCTGCCGCGAGGCTCAACGATCCGATCGTGTTCCCGGCAGCGCGACAGCAGGTCACGCTGTCGCGCAAGACCATCGGTCTCGCGCCCATCGAATGCGAACTGCTCGACCAGATGTCGACGGGTGTGTTTCGCAAGCTGGATGTGCGCGTCGTCAATCGCAGCGTGCTGTGCAATCGCGACGGCAGTTCGCGTATCCCGCCGCAGATGACGGTGGAATCGCTGGCGCCGCTGCCGATCGGTGCCGTGCAGTTGCCTTCGATGGAAGGCGAGGAGGAGGCGACGGAAGACGAGGATTCCGCTGCAACGGAGGCGCCGTCACCGCCATGATCGTGACGTCGATGCGGTGTTCGGGTTTGCCGACGCGCTGTGAGCCGCGACGCACGCATTGACACTATGTTGACATTGCATCGCGCCCGCTTGGGTGGGGCGGAACGAACAGGTCTCGTCGTCGTTACGTCAGCGGCGCAATGACCACGAGGGCGTTCGTATGACCATCCGGATTGGAATGATTCTGTTGACGGCGATGTTTGTCGCGGCCTGCTCGCGACAACCACCCGAAGAACCCGTACCCACCAATGAACCACCGGCAACAGCGCCGGCGCCCGCTGACAGCACAATGGATCCGGCCATGCCGCCGGCAGAACCGTCGCAGACCATGCCGCCGGCCGAAGGCGAGCCGATTCCTCCGCCGTAGTAGGCGACGGTTCGTGTTGACCTGGCCCGGCAGCCGCTGCCGGGCCAGGTTGCATCTGCGATCCGTCAACCGACGTCTTCGACGCCCGCCACCGAAGTGCGATGCATGCGGCGGCCGGACTCGGCGTCGTATGGAATCACGCGATGCAATGCACCGGTGTTGTCCCACACGACCAGATCGCCTTCCTGCCACTGATGTCGATACGTGAAGTCAGGTTGCGCCGCCCACTCGACCAGCCGCGTCAGCAGCGCGCGTCCCTCGGGCAGGCCCATCCCGACGACGCGGTCCGCGCTCGATCCGATGATGAGCGACTTGCGGCCGGACTTGCGGTTCCAGACCAGCGGATGGGTCTTGCGCATCCCCTTCTTTGACCAGCGTTCGAATTCGTCGGGTGTCGGTACATCGACGAGGATGCGCAGGCTCGACATCACGTGATGCTCGGCACGCAGCTCGGCGATTTCCCGCTTCTCGCTTTCCGGCAGGCCTTCGTAGGCGGCATACGTGCTGGCGAAATCGGTCTGCCCGCCTTTCGGCGCGATGCGTCGTGCCGAGAGCACGGTCGCCTTCGGCGGCGGAATGTCCATGGTCACGCCGTCCATGTGCCAGAAGAACGTGCCCTGCACGTACTCGGGCTCGTTGTTGATCTTCCTGTCCAGCGTCACGGTGTAGACGTCCTGCGCCGAGGCGTCGCCACCCGCCACGCTGCGCGTGAAATTCACGCGCGCACCGAGCCTGTCGGTGAAAGCCAGTTGCTCCTCATCGGTCAGCCCGAGGCGCGGAAACACCAGCACCGTGTGCTTCTCCAGCGCCTCCAGACAACGTTGCGCCACGCCTTCGTCGCCCAGCGCGGCACGATCCACATGAACGACGGCACCGATATGCGGCTTGATGGGTTCGACCCTGATGTTCATTTCCCGGCTCCCGTTGACGGTTGACAGTTGGCGGTTGACGGCCAGAAAAATGCCTTCCTTACGACCGTCAACCGTCAACGGACAACTGTCAACCCGCTTAACTGCGACACCGGCTCGTTCAGTTCCTGCGCATCGCTCACCATGATGTCGACGAGGTCGCGGGCATACCTGGGCAGCAGGTCGAAGTTGCGGGCGCAGATGCGCAGGTCGGAGGCCGCCCATTCGTTGCTGAGCGGGATGACTTTCAGTTTCATCGTCTGCGCATGACGCCGTGCGGCGGATTCGGGCAGCACGCCGATGCCGATGCCGGATTCGATCATGCGGCACACCGTTTCGTAGCTGCCGCCCTGCACGCGGATACGCATGCGCCGGCTACAGCCCGGATCCTGGCGCATGAAGGCATCGATGGCGCGGGTGCCGGGGACCGCCACGAAATCCTCGCCGAGCGCTTCTTCGAATTCGAGCATTTGCCGCGACGCAAGCGGGTGATGCACGGATGTCACGAGTACGACGGGGTCGGGAAGATACGGCAGCACTTCGAGGTCGCCCGTATGCAGGCCGCTCGACACGATGCCGATATCGGTGACGCCGTTCTGGACCGCCTCGACGACAGTGCAGCTGGTGCGCTCCTGGATGTCGATGCTGACCAGCGGGTGCAGCCGCAGGAAGCGGCGCAGTACATCCGGGAGGAATCCGGAGGCGGCGTTCTGGTTGGCGTACAGACGCACGTGGCCCTTCATGCCGAGCGAGTATTCCTGCATGTCGCCGCGCAGCGATTCGCATTGCTGCAGGATCTGGCGCGCGTGGTTGAGGAAGGTCTCGCCTTGCGGTGTCAACGTCACGCCCACGTTGTGGCGGTAGATCAGTTTGGAACCGACGTTGTCTTCGAGATTCTTGATCCGCGCACTCGCCGCGGACACCGAGAGATTGGAGCGCTCGGCGGCCCGCGTCAGGTTCCTGGTGTTCGCCAGGTTCACGAACAGCCTGAGATCGACGAAATCGAAATGCATCGCATCCCCTCCAGTCGTCCGGACAAAAGCCGCTGCTTGCAGACAGTGTTCGTCACAGACGAAGACGAGGTTCGACAAAGCAGGAACCGCGTGTGATTCGCCTGGCGCACAGTGGTGGACAGCTCGCCGCGGCCGAGTATAACTCTCTCGTGGTGCCCGGCTGGCCGGCATGACTGCCGGCACAAGTAGAACTGATGTCGTTCAGGGGGATTCACTAATGAAACAAGTCCGGACCACTTCCCGTCGGTGCGCCCGCTCCACAGCGACTGCCGTGCGAGGCGTCCTCGGTGCCGGCGGCACGGTGCTGGTGCTGATAACGCTGACACAGCCCACAACTGCAATCGCACAGCCGCAGCCCGCTGCTCAGTCAACCGGGATGCTCGAAGAGGTCATGGTGACGGCGCGACGGCGCGAGGAGAGTGCGCAGTCGGTGCCGATTTCGATTTCCGCACTCGATGGAAGCCAGATCGAAAATCTGCACATCGACAACATGGAGAACCTGCAGACGGTCGTGCCCGAGCTGTCGGTCAGCGCAGCCTCCGGTCGTCCCAACACGCCGGTCTACGGATTGCGCGGCATTCGCCCCACCGAGGCAATCTACGGTCAGGATCCGACGGTCGCCGTCTACTTTGCCGATTTCGTGCTCTCGCCAGCGCAGGGCAGCAATCTGGGCCTTTTCGATCTGTCATCGGTGCAGGTGCTGAAGGGTCCGCAGGGCACGTTGTTCGGACGCAATACGATCGGCGGCGCCATTCTGCTGGCGCCGCGACGACCCGGCGATGAGTTCGGAGGCAATGTCATGGTCGGTTTCGGCAACTATGGCCGCACCGAGGCGCAACTCGCGCTCGACATTCCCGCTGGCGACGGTTTTGCCATGCGTGCCGTGGGCCGCATGGTCGAGAGCGACGGCTATCAGACGAACCGCGCGCCGGGACCGCTGTACGGTTCGAAGCTTGGCGGCGAAGACACACGCAATCTGCGACTCTCGGCCGTCTGGGATATCACCGAGAACGTCGAGAACTACACCGTCCTGAGTTGGGACGACAAGAACACCAACGGTCGTGCTGCGGTGCTGCAGGCAGTGCGTCCGGACTCCAGCTTGCGCTTTTACAACGGCGCCGCACTGCCTTCGATTTTCGACGCCTTGGCCCGCGCCCAGTCGCGCGATGTGACGGATGTCGAGAGCGACATGCGTCAGTACGATCGCACCGATGTCTGGAGCATCATCAATACGACGACCGCCGGGATCGGCAACGGCAAGACCCTCAAGGTCATCGCCGGCTATCGCGACTTCGATACGTTTTCGACCATCAATCTGGATGCAACGCAGATTCCCGGCATCCTGACAGCGGGCTCGAATGTGCCGGGCATCCTGACCGCGCCCGAACAGCATGCTTCGCTCAACCACGCGAGCCTCGAAGTGCAGTTGCTGGGCACCGCGTTCGATGACCGCCTCAACTGGGTGACGGGTCTGTACGGCTACTACGAGGAAGGTTTCGAGTTCTCGCCGGGCGATGTGCTGCTGCAGTTGCAGCCGACGAACAATCCGTTCGCGCAGCGTGGTGATGTCGAGAACTTCAGCTATTCCGCCTTCCTGCAGGGCACCTACAACCTGACGCCCAAGTGGGCACTCACCGCCGGTGCCCGACTCAACTACGACAAGCGCGAGATGACAGTCAGCAGCAAGAACGGCAACAACTGTGCCGTGAGAGATCCGGTCACGAATACGCCGTTGCCCCTGGATCAGTGCTCGTACTCGATGTCGGATACGTTCGATCAGCCTACCGGCACGTTGTCGCTCGACTTCAAGGCCACCGACGACGTACTGCTCTACGTTGCGAGCCGCTACGGCTACCGGTCCGGCGGATTCAATCTGCGCGCCATCAGCGGCCCGGAGTACGAACCGTTCGATCCGGAAACGGTTCTCGATGCCGAACTGGGGATCAAGGCTGACTGGTCGGCGGGCAGTTGGAGCATGCGCACGAACGTCGCGACGTACTACCAGTGGTACGACGACATCCAGCGCACGGTGGCCGTGACGAATGCGGTCGGCGTTCCGGGCTCCGCGGTCCAGAACGCGGCAAAGGCGACGGTCTTCGGCGTGGAACTGGAACAGACCATTGCGCCGACCGATAACCTGTTGCTGCAGATCAACTATGCCTACACCGATCCGCAATACGACAAGTGGGAGCAGAAGCGTCCGGACGGTACCCCCGACGATCTGAGTGCTACGCCGTTTCACTTCACACCCGAACATGCGGGCAGTGCGCAACTTGCGTACACGGTGCCGATGAGTTCCGCTGGCGACCTGCGGTTCACCGCCGGCGCCTCGTACAAGGGCGGCGTATGGATCAATTCACTGGGCACTATCCTCGCGATCGACGCGACACCCGTGTCGGTGCGGCCGGCATTGCGCCAGGAAGCGTACTGGCTATACGACATCGGCGCCGGCTGGAGCGATGTGATGGGGACTGGTATCGACGTTTCCGCCTACGTGAAAAATCTCACGGACGAGGAGTACACGCTCGGCGGCATCCAGCTCTACACGACGCTGGGTCTGTCGACCAAGGCCTTCGGCGAGCCGCGCACCTACGGACTGGAAGTCCGCTACAGCTTCTGACACGCCGCATTCATGTGTTTCCTCTCTTCCCGCAAGCGGGGCAAGGGGCGGAGTCGAAGACATTCCAGGAGGAAGCGAGATGAACAGTTGGCGTTGTGCGTTCTCCTGCGGTGTACTCATCGCCGGTATCACGGGATCCGGTCTGGCCGCCGAACCAGCGTCGAATGCTGTCGTTGAAGAAGTGCTCGTGACGGCACAGCGACGCACCGAGTCGCTGCAGGATGTGCCGATCTC
>CAYWHG010000056.1:0-26592 GCA_964457865.1 uncultured Steroidobacter sp. | reverse complement strand
GGCTGCTGGCGACTGGCTGCTGGCCACTGGCCAGATTAAGAAGTCCCTCTTAAATTCTGGCCAGTCGCCAGCAGCCAGTCGCCAGCAGCCCTTCCGTCGCGTCAGCCTTCCACTTCCAGCCGCTCCACCTTCCTCCAGCCCCTCGGCAACACCGCCCCGCGCTGCGCACGTTCGCCGCGATACTCCTTCAGCTCCGCGTACTTCAGCGTCATCTTGCGCTCGCCGGACTGCACGATCAGGTTCTGGTTCGGCGCCACGACGGCGATGCCGGCGAGGAATTCCTCGCGGCTTTCGACTTTCTTCGACGAGAGGCCGAAGATCTTGTTGCCCTTGCCGCGCGGCAGTTCGGGCAATTCGTTGACGGGGAACGCAAGTAGCTTGCCTTCGTTGCTGACGGCGCACAGCAGCGCACCCTCGACGGCAGGAACCAGCGACGGCGGCAGTACGCCCGATTTCTCCGGCACCTTCAGCACGGCCTTGCCGGCCTTGTTGCGCGAATACAGCTCTTCGAGCTTCACCACGAAGCCATAGCCCGCATCCGACGCCAGCACCCAGCGATCGGCGGGCTCGCCCATCATCACGCCGGCAAACGTGGCGCCTTCCGGCGGATCGATGCGGCCAGACAGGGGCTCGCCCTGCCCGCGCGCCGACGGCAGCGTGTGCGCGAGCACGCTGTAGGCGCGACCGGTGCTGTCCAGGAACACGGCCTGTTGCGTACTGCGGCCGCGCGCCGCGGACTGGAACGAATCACCCGTCTTGTATGACAGCGTCGCCGGATCGAGTTCATGCCCCTTCGCCGCGCGTACCCAGCCGCGCGCCGAGAGCACGACGGTCACGGGCTCGACCGTGACCAGTTCGGTTTCATCGATGGCCTGTGCCGCAGCGCGTTCGACGATCTTGCTGCGCCGATCGTCACCGAACATTGCGGCATCGGCGACCAGCTCTTCGCGCACCAGCTTGTTGAGTCGCGCCTTGCTCTTCAGATTCTTTTCCAGTTCGTCGCGTTCTTCGGCCAGTTCCTTCTGCTCGCCGCGGATCTTCATCTCTTCCAGCTTGGCGAGATGCCGCAACTTGGTTTCCAGAATCGCCTCGGCCTGGATTTCCGTCAGCGAGAAACGCTTCATCAGCACCGGCTTGGGCTCTTCCTCGCGCCGGATGATGCGGATCACTTCATCGAGATTCAGATACGCCGCCAGCAGGCCATCGAGGATGTGCAGGCGCGCGAGCACTTTGTCGAGACGCCACTGCAGTCGCCTCGTCACCGTACTGACACGGAACGTGAGCCATTCCTGCAGCAACGATTTCAGATCCATCACTCGCGGTCGACCGTCGAGACCGATGATGTTCAGATTGACGCGATACGTGCGCTCCAGATCCGTCGTGGCAAACAGATGCGCCATCAGCTGCTCGACATCGACGCGGTTCGAACGCGGCACGATCACGATGCGGGTCGGGTGTTCATGATCCGACTCGTCGCGCACGTCCTCGACCATCGGCAACTTCTTCGCCTGCATCTGCGCGGCGATCTGTTCCTGGATGCGGCTGCCTGAGACCTGGTAAGGGAGTTGCGTCAGGACGATCTCGCCCTCTTCCATCTCGTAGACGGCACGCGCGCGGATCGAGCCCGAGCCGGTCTTGTAGATCTGCCGGATCTCGTCCTTCGATGAAATGATCTCGGCACCGGTCGGATAGTCCGGACCCTTGATGCTCTTGCAGAGATCGCCGAGCGTCGTCTCCGGATCGTCGATCAGCTTGATGCAGGCATTCACGACTTCCCGCAGATTGTGCGGCGGCACATCGGTCGCCATGCCGACCGCGATGCCGGTGGCGCCGTTCAGCAGCACATTGGGAACGCGGGCCGGCAACAGGATCGGCTCTTCCATCGTGCCGTCGAAGTTCAACTGCCAGTCGACCGTTCCCTGGCCGAGTTCCGACAGCAGCAACGCCGCATACTTCGTCAGCCGCGATTCCGTGTAACGCATCGCGGCGAACGACTTGGGATCGTCCGGCGAGCCGAAGTTGCCCTGCCCGTCCACCAGCGGATAGCGGTACGAGAACGACTGCGCCATCAGCACCATCGCTTCGTAAGCCGCCGAATCGCCGTGCGGATGGAACTTGCCGATGACATCGCCGATCGTGCGCGCCGACTTCTTGTGCTTCGACGCCGCCGACAATCCCAGTTCGCTCATCGCATAGATGATGCGGCGCTGCACGGGCTTCAGCCCGTCGCCGACGTGCGGCAGCGCGCGATCCAGGATCACGTACATCGAATAGTCGAGATACGCCTTCTCGGTGAAGGCCCGCAGCGGCTGGCGTTCGATGCCTTCGAAGTTCAATGGTGATTGGGTGGACATAGTGCGGTGGTGATGACGTGATGAAGTGATGAGGTGATGAAGTGATGCCGCAGGACTTGAAGTGAGCGCCTTGGGCATCACCCCATCACTGCCTCACTTCATCACTTTCCCTCTCAGATCTGCGCCAGATTCCCCTTGGTCTCCAGCCATTCGCGCCGATCGCTCGCGCGCTTCTTGGCCAGCAGCATGTCGAGCATCTGGTCGGCTTCGTCCTTGGCTTCGACGGTGAGCTGGACGAGGCGCCGCGTTTCCGGCGCCATGGTCGTTTCGCGCAGCTGCAGCGCGTTCATTTCGCCCAGTCCCTTGAAGCGGGTGACGACCGGCTTGGCGCGCGGACTCTCGGCGGTGATGCGATCCAGCAGGCCGGTTCGTTCGGCATCGTCGAGCGCGTAGTACACCTGCTTGCCCACGTCGACGCGATACAGCGGCGGCATGGCGACATAGACATGACCGGCAAGCACCAGCGGGCGGAAATGGCGCAGGAACAGCGCGCACAGCAAGGTTGCGATGTGCGCACCGTCCGAATCGGCGTCCGCCAGGATGCAAACCTTGTGATAGCGCAGTCCGCCGAGCTTGTCGGAGCCGGGATCGACGCCGATGGCGATGGCGATGTGATGCACTTCCTGCGACTGCAGCACTTCGGATGCATCGACTTCCCAGGTGTTGAGGATCTTGCCGCGCAGCGGCATCACCGCCTGGAACTCGCGATCGCGCGCCTGCTTGGCCGAACCGCCGGCCGAATCGCCTTCCACCAGGAACAGTTCCGAGCGCTCCGGTTCCTGCGCCGAACAATCCGCCAGCTTGCCGGGCAGCGCCGGGCCGCTCGCAATGCGCTTGCGCGTGACGGCCTTCGAGGCCTTGAGCCGCGCCTGCGCGCCGGCGATGGCGAGTTGCGCGATCTTCTCGCCCGATTCCGGATGTTGGTTGAGCCACAGGCCGAACTGATCCTTCACGACACCCGAGACGAAGGCCGCGGATTCGCGCGACGACAGCTTTTCCTTCGTCTGACCGGCGAACTGCGCTTCCTTCATCTTGGTCGAGAGCACGTAGCTCACGCCGTCCCAGATATCTTCGGGCGCGAGCTTCAGGCCCTTCGGCAGCAGGTTGCGGAATTCGCAGAACTCGCGGATGGCTTCGGTCAGGCCCAGGCGCAGGCCGTTGACGTGCGTGCCGCCCTGCACGGTCGGGATCAGGTTGACGTAGCTCTCCTCGACCCGCGGACCATCATCGATGCGCCAGGCGACGGCCCACTCGGCCGCTTCCTGCGCGCCCTTGATGCTTCCCGAAAACATTTCCGGCGGCAGCCACTCGCCCTCGCCGAGCGCTTCGCGCAGATATTCATTCACGCCGCCGGTGTACAGCCATTCGTCCTTCTCGCCCGTCTGCTCGTTGGTGAGCGTGACCTTGAGACCGGGACACAGCACGGCCTTGGCCTTGAGCGTGTGCTTCAGCTTCGGCACCGAGAACGTCGGTGCTTCGAAAAATTGCGGATCGGGCCAGAAGCGGAGCGTGGTGCCGGTATTGTTCTTGCCGACATCGCCCACGACCTGCAGCTTCGAACTGACTTTGCCGCTCCTGAAGCCGATGTTGTATTCCTTGCCGCCGCGCTTGACCCAGCACTCCAGGTTCTTCGACAGGGCATTGACGACCGACACGCCGACGCCGTGCAGACCGCCGGCGAACTCGTAGTTCTTGTCCGAGAATTTTCCGCCGGCGTGCAGGCGCGTCAGGATCAGCTCGACACCGCTGAGCTTTTCCTTCGGATGGATGTCGACCGGCATGCCGCGCCCATCGTCGGCGACCTGCAGCGATCCGTCCTTGAAGACGGTAACGTCGATCCGTTTTGCGTGGCCGGATTGCGCTTCGTCTACCGAGTTGTCGACGACTTCATGAGCGAGGTGGTTGGGTCGGCTGGTATCCGTGTACATGCCGGGGCGCCGGCGTACCGGCTCAAGACCGGTGAGTACTTCGATGTCGGAGGCGTTATAGGACTGGGCCATCTCTTGGAGACGTGACTGGTGATTCGTGACTGGCGACTCGTGAAGAGCCGACTCCGCGCCTGACTTCAGGGCGCGCGGATTCTAGCAGGTTGACGGTTGACCGTTGACGGTTGACGGTCAGAGCGAGACGCGATCGGACGTCTGTTCAGGCCGTCAACTGTCAACGGCCAACCGTCAACCCTCCAGATCCCCAGCCAGCGAATCCCGGATTGACCTGGGCAGCGGACGCACTTCGTGCTCGTAGTTCTCGTGGGTGATGCCGACGTTCACATCGGCACCCGCCTTCACCGCAGCAATCATGGCGGGCGTGAGTTCGAATCGCAGGAAGTGCACCGCGGAGGTCTTCTCGTCGTTTTCCCGTTCGAGATCCTCGTCCGCGATCGCGTGGACCGGATCGAATCCCTTCACCTGCACCCAGCAACGATCCTCGATGCCCTTCAGGCGAGTCAGCTTGAGGCGACGCTCTTCGGCATCGGGAAACTCGATCAGGAACGTCACTTTCCAGTTGGTGCCATCGGGAATCAGCGGATTGTAGGCAGCCAGCTCTTCCTCGATGCCCGCGGATTCGAAGATCCGCTCGACGCGCAGCATTTCCTGGACCTGGTACTGGATGGTCAGCCGGTCCTCGAAACACCAGCTCGTGTTGGGCCCGACAGTGAGGATGCGATTGCGCTTGTGTTCCAGCACCTTGGTGCGAAATGCCTTGCGGGCCACCGAGTATTGCTCAAGAGACATGAGATCGGAGCGGGTGAGTTTCATTGGGGAGATGTGATGAGGTGATGAGGTGATGGGGTGATGGGGCGCGGGGTGATGGGCTAATCGGGTAGTGCCGTCAGAGATCTGCGTTCCGGGTCTTGCGTCATCACCTGATCACCGGATCACCGGATCACCCCATCACCCCGCATTCAAATCCCATACGCCATCCGCAGCAGCTTCAGCGGATGCGCCGGTTCCTGCTGCGACTCCAGGCCCGATTCGATCTGGTGGCCGGCCATTGGACAGTCGCTGCTGTAGTGATCGGCCTTCGCATCGGCGACACGCCGGATCACGGGCCGGCCGATCTTCATGGACGTGTCGCGATATTCATGCTTCACGCCGTAAGTGCCATTGTGTCCGGAGCAGCGCTCGATCGGATCCACCTGGGTGTCGGGAATAAGCATGAGCACGTCGCGCGTCTTCAGACCGAGATTCTGCACGCGCAGGTGACAGGCGACGTGATAGCTCACCTTGCCGAGGCGGCCGGGGAAATCGGTTTTCATCAATCCCGCCTTGTAGCGGGCCCAGAGATATTCGAACGGATCGAACATGGCGTCGCGCACTTTCGCCACGGCCGCATCGTCGGGAAACATCAGCGGCAGTTCCTGCTTGAACATCAGCGTGCAGGATGGAATCGGCGTGACGATGTCCCAGCCCTCGTCCACCTTCGCGGCGAGCGCCGGGATATTGACGTCCTTCAGGCGCTCGATCGATTCGAGATCGCCGAGTTCGAGCTTCGGCATGCCGCAGCATTTCTCCTGCCGCAGGATCGTCACCTCGATGCCGTTGTGTTCGAAGATCGCCGTCAGGTCCTCGTTCAGATCCGGTTCGTTGCGATTGCCGTAGCAGGTCGTGAACAGCACGACCCTGCCCCGCGTGTCGCCCGCGGCCTGCGGCTCGAAGGTCCTGGCCCGGTGGCGCTTGCGATAGCTGCGGCTGTGATACTCGGGAATCGGCGCCTGGCGGTGCACGCCCAGCGTCTTCTCCATCAGGGATCTGCCGGCGCCGGTTTTCGCAATCGCATTGACCATTTCGGCGACGACCGGGATGCCGGCGAGCGAGCCGACGAGATCGGTCGAACTCAGGATCCTGTCGCGCCTCCGAACGGGCTGGTTTTTGAACTTGAACGCCTTGGCCCGCAGCATCAGGTGCGGGAAGTCGACGTTCCAGGGATGCGGCGGCACGTACGGACACTTGGTCATGTAGCACATGTCGCAGAGATAGCAGTGATCGACGACGTTCCAGTAGACCGTGCGCTCGACACCGTCGAGTTCACCGGTGCTCGATTCATCGATGGCATCGAACAGCGTCGGGAAGGAATTGCAGAGACTGAAGCAGCGCCGGCAGCCGTGGCAGATGTCGAAGACCCGTTCGAGTTCCTTGAACAGCGATTCCTCGTTCAGGAACCCGGGATCCTTCCAGGCCACGGGATGACGCGTCGGCGCATCGAGGCTGCCCTCGCGAGCGGGGGTAAAAGGTTTGCTGGACACGGGAGAGGGGGCGGGCTCTAGGTTCTAGGTACCAAGTCAGAGGCAAAGGAGCGCAGCGCGTGCTGCACTCCTAGCGCCTAGGACCTAGAGCCTGGCCCGGCGCCGTTACAGCGTATCCAGCGCCTTCTGGAACCGGTTCGCGTGCGAGCGTTCCGCCTTCGCCAGCGTCTCGAACCAGTCGGCGATCTCGTCGAAGCCTTCGTCGCGCGCCTGTTTTGCCATGCCCGGATACATGTCGGTGTATTCGTGCGTTTCGCCGGCGATGGCGGCTTTCAGATTCAGCGAGGTGCCGCCGATCGGCAGGCCGGTCGCCGGATCGCCCACGCCTTCCAGGTATTCCAGGTGACCGTGTGCATGACCGGTTTCGCCTTCCGCCGTCGAACGGAACACCGAGGCGACATCGTTGAAGCCTTCGACATCGGCCTTGGCGGCAAAGTACAGGTATCGACGATTGGCCTGGGATTCGCCCGCGAATGCGGCCTTCAGATTCTGCTCGGTCTTGCTGCCTTTGAGATTGCTCATTGCATCAGATCCTCGCTGGTGGGATTAGACAGAGTCTAACTGCGGGAAAATCTAGTCCTGCCGTCAGGGCAAGTCAACGCCGGCGTCTGACGGAAACTGCTCACATCGCAGGCAGCGGTTTCACTGCATTTGACCCTCCCGGATCGCGCGGGCAAGCTTGCCGCCGCCCGCCACCTGAGCCACCCACCGGACGCGCCTTCCCCAGTGAGCAAGAAGCCAACGACGACACCCGTTGCCACGAACGTCGACACCCCAGCCCCCGACTTCGAAGCCTCACTCGCCGAACTCGAAGGCATCGTCGAAAAACTCGAACAGGGCGAGCTGTCGCTGGAAGAGTCGCTGCAGCAGTTCGAACGCGGCGTGCAGCTCACGCGGCTGTGTCAGACGGCCCTGACCCAGGCGGAACAGAAAGTGGAGATCCTGCTGCGCAAGAGCGGCGGCGGCGCCGACGAATTCTCGGCCAGTCCGTTCGAAACGGACGACGAAGACACCTGATTCATTCCATCGTGACCATTCCCAGAGATCCCGGCTTCGCTCAGCGGCTCGAAGGCTGGCAGGCGCGCGTCGAGGCGGAACTGGCGGCGCGGCTGCCTGCCGCAGATACGCATCCCACCCGCCTGCACGAGGCATTACGGTACAGCGTGCTGAACGGCGGCAAGCGCATCCGTCCGGCACTGGTCTATGCCACGGCCCGTTCGCTGGGCCTGGCGGAATCGCAGGTCGACGGCGCCGCGTGCGCGGTCGAATTCATTCACGCCTATTCGCTGGTGCATGACGATCTGCCGGCAATGGACAACGACGACATGCGACGCGGCCGGCCCACCTGCCACAAAGCCTTCGATGAGGCGACGGCCATCCTGGTCGGCGATTCGCTGCAGGTGCTGGCGTTCCAGGCGCTGGCCAGCGGCCATGGACTGCCGCAGGACCCCGCGATCCGGCTGCAACTCGTCGACATCCTCGCTGTCGGCAGCGGCACCGCGGGCATGGCGGGCGGACAGGCCATCGATCTCGCCGCCCAGGGCAAGCAACTGGGCGTCGGCGACGTCGAAGAAATGCACGCACGCAAGACCGGCGCCCTGATTCGCGCCAGCGTACTCATGGCCGCGTACTGCGCTGCGAACCTGACGACCCCGATCAGGGAATCGCTCGATCGCTACGCGCTGGATGTCGGCCTGGCATTCCAGATCCAGGACGACCTGCTCGATGTCGAAGGCGACAGCGCGCTGCTGGGCAAGGCCACCGGCGCGGATCGCGCCAACGACAAGCCGACCTACCCCTCCGCCATCGGTGTCGACGCCGCGCGAAAGCGCATGCATGAACTGCACGCCAGCGCGCTCGCGGCGCTCGAAATCATCGGCCCGGCCGCGGCGCCGCTGGCCTCGCTCTCCGACTGGCTGGTCCTGAGACGGCACTGAAACCGATTGCGCTAAACTCGCCGACATGACCAACCCCGAGTATCCGCTGCTGTCGACCATCGACTCGCCGGCCGACCTGCGCGCGTTGCCGGCAGCGCAGCTGGGCGATGTCGCCGCGGAACTGCGCAATTACCTGATCGATACCGTCAGCCAGATGGGCGGTCATTTTGCGGCGGGCCTCGGTACGGTCGAACTCACCGTCGCGCTGCACTACGTCTACAACACGCCCGATGACCGGCTCGTCTGGGACGTCGGTCATCAGGCCTATCCGCACAAGGTACTGACCGGTCGCCGCGACCAGCTGCAGACCATCAAGCTCAAGGACGGACTCGCGCCCTTCCCGACGCGCTCGGAAAGCGAATACGACACCTTCGGCGTCGGCCACTCGAGCACCTCGATCAGCGCCGCGCTCGGCATGGCGATCGGCGCACAGCGCGCCGGCCACAAGCGTCGCATCGTCTCGATCATCGGCGACGGCGCGCTCAGCGCCGGCATGGCCTTCGAGGCCCTGAATCATGCGGGCAGTCTCGACGTCGACATGCTCGTCATCCTCAACGACAACGACATGTCGATTTCGGAAAACGTCGGCGCGTTCTCCAACTATTTCGCGCGCGTGCTCTCGGGCAAGCTGTACGCCAACCTGCGCGAAGGCAGCAAGAAGGTACTGCGTCGCATGCCGACGGTGTGGGAACTGGCACGCCGATCGGAAGAACACATGAAGGGCATGGTGCTGCCCGGCACGATCTTCGAGGAAATGGGCTTCAACTATATCGGCCCCATCGACGGTCACGATCTGAATGCGCTGGTCGCCACGCTGAAGAACCTGAGCGAGATGCGCGGCCCGCAGTTCCTGCACGTCATCACTCGCAAGGGCAAGGGCTACGCGCCGGCGGAAGCCGACCCCATCAAGTGGCACGGCCCGGGTCCCTTCGACGCCAAGAGCGGCGTGATCTTCAAGGAAAAGGCCAGCGGTCCCAGCTATTCGCAGGTGTTTGGACAGTGGCTGTGCGACATGGCAGCGGCCGACCCGCGCGTCGTCGGCATCACGCCCGCGATGCGCGAAGGCTCAGGAATGGTCGAGTACTCGAAACGCTTTCCGGACCGCTACTTCGATGTCGCGATCGCCGAGCAGCACGCCGTGACGCTCGCCGCCGGCATGGCCTGCGAGGGATTGCGCCCGGTGGTCGCGATCTACTCGACTTTCCTGCAGCGCGCCTATGACCAGGTCATCCACGACGTGGCGCTGCAGAACCTGCCCGTCGCCTTCGCCATCGATCGCGCGGGCCTGGTCGGCGGCGACGGCGCCACGCACCAGGGCAGCTACGACCTGTCGTACCTGCGCTGCATTCCCAACCTGATCGTGATGGCGCCGGCGGACGAAGACGAATGTCGCCAGATGCTGTTCACGGCTGTGGCCAGTGAAGTGCCGGCAGCGGTGCGCTATCCCCGCGGCCAGGGTCCGGGCGTCGAGATCCAGACAGCGATGCAGGCGCTGCCGATCGGCAAGGCCCAGTCGCGACGCGAAGGTCGCAGCGGCCTCGCCATCATTGCCGTCGGTTCGATGGTGCCGTTCTGCGAGCGCATTGCCGAACAGCTCGATGCGACGCTGATCAACCTGCGCTTCATCAAGCCGCTGGACGAAGAACTGTTGCTGAAGATCGCCGGCAGCCATCGCGCGCTGATCACGGTCGAGGAGAACGTCGTGGCCGGCGGCGCCGGCAGCGCGGTCGCCGAATGCCTCGCCGCCCACGGCTTCACGCTGCCGACCCTGCACCTCGGCATCCCGGACCGCTTCATCGAACACGGTTCGCGCAACGACTGCCTGACGGCCGCAGGACTCGATATCCCGTCGATCGAATCGGCGATCAAGCGGTGGTGGCAGGTGCCGGCGCGGGCGGCGGCGAGATAGGCAGTCCAGTCATTCCCGCGAAGGCGGGAATCCATGACTCGGACTGGATCCCCGCCTTCGCGGGGATGACCTCGCATCGCGAGGTCAGTTCGGACTCTGCAACCGACTGATCAGGCTGCGCAGAAATACCTTGTTGAATCGCAGCTGGCAGGCGGCCGACGACTGCTCGAGCAGCGTCGAGCTCACTTTCATCAGCGTGACGTCGCTGATCGCCTTGATGGACGCCAGCCGCTTGGCGCCGCGCACGTAGCTGGTTTCACCGAAGCAGTCGCCCGCCTCCAGTTCGCCCACGCCGTTGCCATTGCGCATGACGGCCGCGTTGCCAGAGACGATGACGTAGAAGCGATCGTCCATCTCGCCTTCCTTGACGATCTCCTCGTTCGCTGCGTAGTCCTGCCAGGTGCTGGCGCGCAACACTTCGAGAATTTCGGCCTGCGAGAAATCGTGGAAGAACTTGAGCGTGCGCAGGATGGAGAACTGTTCCTGCCTGTCGATCTTCGATGAGCCTTCGCGCAGCGTCTGATGCACGCGCGTCAGGTCGGCCGCCAGCTCCAGGCCATTGCGGTAGCGCTTGGCGGGATCCTTCTGCAGCGCCTTCGCGACGGACTCTTCGAGCAACTCCGGCATCTCGGGTCGCAGTGCGTGAATCGGCTGCGCCGTCGCATAGACGATCTGATGCAGCAGCTTCGACAAGTTGCCGCCGCGGAACGGACGGAAGCCGGTAAGCAGTTCGTACATCACCGCGCCGAGCGAATACAGGTCGGAACGATTGGTGATATCGAGCGACTGCACCTGTTCCGGCGACATGTACGAGGGACTGCCGGCGATGCCCTCGATGCGCGAGATCTCGGAGTCGGCGACCAGTGCGATGCCGAAGTCGATGATGCGAACGTCGTTCGCCTGCGTCAGCATGAGATTGGATGGCTTGATGTCGCGATGGATCACGCCGCGGCTGTGCGCGTAGTGCAGCGCCTTGGCACACTTGTACATGATCTCGACCACGTCATCGATCGGCAGCAGATTGTCCGGCTTGCAGTAGGCCGACAGCGTGCGTGCGCCGTGCACATGTTCGGTGACGATGTAGTAGTGGCCTTCCTCTTCGCCTGCGTCGTAGATGGGCAGGATGTTCGGATGCTGCAGCATGCCGACCATGTGCGCTTCGGAGAGGAACATCTTGCGGGTGACGCGCGCGCGATCCTCGTCGTGCGATTCGAGGTTGTAGACCTTGATCGCGACGTCGCGGCGATAGTACGGATCGTGCGAAAGATAGACGACGCCGGTACTGCCTCGTCCTACTTCCTTGACGATGACGTACTTGCCGACCTTGTCGGGAGTGCGCTGCTCGCGTATCGCGGGACGCTGGGCCATCGTTGTGCTCGAGGGATTCACTGCTTACGACAGGAGGACGCGGGCGGAAATCAGAAGTACCAGCGCAGCAAACGCGCCAGCCAATACGTCGTCGAGCATAATTCCGAAGCCGCCGCGGAGTCTGTGATCGGCCTCGCGGATCGGCCAGGGCTTCACGATGTCAAAAAAGCGAAACAGACCGAAGGCGACCACCCACCAGTACCAGGCCGCGGAAGGCGCAGCCAGCATCGTGATGGAGAATCCGGCAATCTCGTCCCAGACGATACCGGAATGATCGTGGACGCCGAGCCGCCGTGCACTTTCGCCGCAAATCCAGACGCCGGTCACACACGCCGCGATTGTAAAAGCGACATGAACCTGCCATCCGAACTGCATGAAGAACGCGACGATGGGAATCGCGATCAGCGTACCAAACGTCCCCGGCGCCCCGGGTATCAGGCCGGCCCCGAAACCGAAGGCGAGCAGATGCACGGGCTGACGCAGCAGACGCGGCTCTGCCGTCCATTTCATGACGCGTCCTTTGCCGAAAAGTGATCGTAGCCGCGGCGCTGCGGGTCGAACGGCCGGCCGCCGCGCGAACAAGTGACACCGGCTTCTGCTTCGATGCGTCCGATGCAGGTACATGAGGACGGCACGCGCGCCGCGTCACCCGGCGCAGCGGTGAACAGCAGCTCGTAGTCGTCGCCACCGGCGAGCGTGAAGTCGATGGCAGCACTCGCATCGAAGCATTCCCGCATCGCCGCCGATGCCGGCAGTCGATCGATGTCGATCTGCGCGCCGCAGCCGCTGGCTGCACACAGCTTGTCGAGATCGGCGAGCAGGCCGTCGGAAACATCCATCGCCGCCGTCGCGAACGGCCGCAACTGTCGACCCAGCGCCACACGCGGCTCGGGCCGCAGGAATCGCTGAAGCAGATGTTCTGCTGCCGTTGAGCTTCCATTGTCGCCGCGCTGAATGAGCGCGAGCCCTGCTGCCGCTTCGCCCGGCGTGCCCGAGACATAGACCAGATCGCCCGGACGCGCACCGCTGCGGGTCAGCCAGCGATCGGTTTCCACCAGTCCGGCAATCTGCACGCTGATCACCAGCGGGCCCTTGACCGTGTCGCCACCGATCAGCGCGACGTCGAAGCGCTGCGCCAGTTCGAACAGACCCGACGAGAATCCTTCGAGCCACCGTGCATCGGATTCGCCCAGCGACAACGAGAGGGTCATCCACGAAGGCACCGCACCCATCGCCGCCAGGTCGCTGAGATTCACGGCAAGCGCGCGATAGCCGATATCCGCGGCGGTCGTTCCGGCAGGAAAGTGCACCCCTTCGACGAGGGTATCGAGCGCGACGACGAGACGACGATCGGGCGGTGGCGCCACGACCGCGGCATCGTCACCGATGCCCAGCAGAACATCGCTGCGTCCACCGTTGCGCCGGAAGTAGCGGGCGATGATGTCGAATTCGCCTAGGCTCATGGGTCAAGAGTAACCGCATGGAACGCATGGAACGCAAAGAGAGAAGAAAAATGGCCGCAAAAACGTGCAAAAGGCGCAAAGGCCGGAAGGAAAGAAATCTCTCGTCTGCCTTTTGCGCCTTTTGCGCTTTTTGCGGCCATTTCTTCCTTGCGGCCCATGTGTTCCTTGCGGCTACTTCGTCTCTGCCGCCCGGATCTCATGCGCGGCGCGGTCGAGCACGGCGTTGATGTACTTGTGCGCTTCCGTGGCGCCGAAGCGCTTGCACAGATCGACGCCCTCGTTGATGACGACGCGGTAGGGAATCTCGACGCGATTGAGCAGTTCGTACATGCCGATCATGAGGATGGCGGCTTCGACCGGATCGAGCTGTTCCAGCGGTCGATCGATGAACGGCTTCAGTACGGCGTTGATCTTGTCGTTGTCGCCGATGCAGCCCTTGAGCAGTTCGGTGAAGTATTCCTTGTCCGCACCGTCCGATTCTTCGTCCGCGAGGAACTGCAGATTGATGTCCGCCGCCGACTGGCCGGTGAGCTGCCACTGATAGAGCGCCTGCATGACCAGCTTGCGCGCGATCGAGCGGGCGCGCGTGCCGCGGTTGGGTTTCTTGGGCGAGTCTTTGGTCATGGTCGCGATACGGCCGGCGGAAGAACAGGGATCTCCACGGAATCGCGTGGAGCAAGCATCCCGCTATTGCTCGATCTTGCGCAGCAGATTGGCGAGTTCGATGGCGGTGATGGCGGCGTCGGCGCCCTTGTTGCCGGCCTTGGTGCCGGCGCGCTCCACGGCCTGCTCGATGGTGTCTGTCGTCAACACGCCGAAGGCCACCGGAATGCCCGTGTCGTTGGCGACGCGCCCCAGTCCGCCGGCACACTCGCCCGCGACGTAATCGAAGTGAGCGGTCGCTCCCTTGATCACGGCACCGAGGGCAATGATGGCGTCATAACGCTTGCTCAGCGCGAGCTTGCGCGCCACGACCGGCAGATCGAAGGCGCCGGGCGCACGTACGATTTCGATCTGCTTGTCGCTGGCCCCATGTCGCTTGAGCGTGTCCACGGCGCCGCGCACCAGCTGCTCGACGATGAAATCGTTGAAGCGCGACGCGAGGATCGCAAAGCGCAGTTCGCGAACCTGGAGGTCGCCTTCGAGGGTTTTGATATCCATGGGCTGACGGGTACTTGGGCTGCTGGGCTCTGGCCAGAAGGAAGACAGTGAATGTCGCGCAGTATAGCGGCTGCGTCATGCGAACCGGTGCTCTGATTCTGGCCAGAGACCAGCAGCCTCCATTCACCCATCCACATACTCGACCACCTCCAGCCCGAAGCCGGAGAGGCCGTGCATCTGTTTGGGCGCAGAAAGAACCCGCATCCGGGAAATCCCCAGGTCGCGCAGGATCTGCGCACCGATGCCGTAGGTTCGCAGCACGCGTGCGCCGGGTGGGCGGGCGGTAATCGTGGTATCGACATGGGTCAGCGACTGCACGGCGTCCATCAGATCGCGGGCGGTTTCTTCGGGCCGCAGGATCACGACAACCCCCTGCCCCTCCTGTGCCACGCGCCGCATGGCCGAACGCAGCGGCCAGCCGAGCAATTCGCTCTGGATGCCGACCGCATCGCGCAGCGTGTCTTTCAGGTGCACGCGCACGATCGGAATCCGGTCGCCGTCGAGGGTGCCGCGCACCAGCGCCAGGTGCACGGTGCGATTGACATGGTCCTCGTAGCACAGCATCTGGAACGGACCGAACTCGGTCTCGATCTGCTGCTCGGAGATGCGCTCCACCGAGCGCTCCTTCTCCAGCCGGTAGCGGATGAGATCGGCGATCGTGCCGATCTTGAGCTGATGCAGCTGCGCGAACTTTTCCAGATCGGGACGGCGCGCCATGGTGCCATCTTCGTTGAGGATCTCGACGATGGCAGCCGCCGGCTCCATCCCTGCAAGGCGCGCGAGGTCGCAGCCCGCTTCGGTGTGTCCGGCCCGCGTGAGCACGCCGCCGGCCTGCGCCATCAGCGGAAAGATGTGACCGGGCTGACGCAGATCTTCCGGCCGTGCATCGCGTTTCACCGCGGCGCGAATCGTCTGCGCGCGATCGTGCGCGGAGATGCCGGTGGTCACGCCCTCGGCGGCTTCGATCGAGACGGTGAAGTTGGTCGAGTGGTCCAGATGCGTATGGCTGACCATCAGCGGCAATCGCAACTGGCGGCAGCGATCGCCGGTGAGCGTGAGACAGATCAGGCCGCGTGCATAGCGCGCCATGAAGTTCACGTCTTCGGCGCGCACACATTCGCCGGCCATCACCAGATCGCCTTCGTTCTCGCGATCCTCATCGTCCATGATGATGACCATCTTGCCGGCGCGGATGTCGGCCAGGATTTCGTCGATCGAATTGAGTTTCATGAAGAAGAGTCGGCTATCGGGTTCGTGGCTGCGGCCGCAGCACGAGCTTCACATCGGAGCCCATCGCCTCGGTGCGCTGGAGCGCGAATTGTACGCGATCGGCCAGGCGTTCCAGTGGCGGCAGTCGCAGCATGGGACGCGCATCGGGTCCGAGCAGGACCGGCGCCATGTACACAATCAGTTGATCCACCAATCCGGCTTCGATGAAAGCCCCAGCGAGAGTCGGCCCCGCTTCGACCAGCACGTCATTGCATTGCAGGCGGCCCAGTTCGGTGAGTACCTGGGTGAGATCGAGTCCGCCGGCTGCGGCACGCGGCACACCGACGACGCGCGCCAGCGCCGTAAGCTCCGGGCGTTCAGGCAGGTTGCTGTCGGTGATGAGGACGACGTCGCCCTTCTCCTTGAACAGTCGTGCGGTTGCCGGCGTGCGCAGCCGCGAATCGAGCACGACGCGCAGCGGCAGGCGTCCGCGCAGATCGAGCGTCGCGTCGCGCACCGTGAGCTGCGGATCGTCGGCCAGCAGCGTGTCGATTCCCGTCAGGACCGCACCGGATTCGGCACGCAGCCTCTGCACATCCGCCCGCGACGCTTCGCCCGTGATCCAGCGACTTTCGCCAGTCGCCAGCGCCACCCGGCCGTCTAGGCTGGCACCGATTTTCACGGTGACTCGCGGCAGCCCCGTCGTCATGCGTTTGCCGAAGCCCGCATTCAGTTCGCGCGCCTCCGCGTCGAGCAGACCGATGTCCGCCTGCACGCCTGCATCCAGCAATTGCCGGACCCCCGCGCCGTGGACTTCGGGATTGGGATCCAGCGTCGCACTGACGACACGCTTCACGCCGGCGTTGATGAGCGCCCGCGTACACGGCGGCGTACGGCTGCGGTGCGAGTGCGGTTCGAGCGTCACATAAACGGTTGCACCACGAGCCGCCTCGCCCGCCGCCTGCAATGCAATGGGTTCGGCGTGCGCCTCGCCGGATTTGCGATGCCAGCCTTCGCCGACGATCCGCTCGCCCTGCACGATCACGCAACCGACACGCGGATTGGGCGGCGCCGAATAGCGCCCCAGCGCCGCCAGTTCCAGCGCGCGCCGCATCATCTGCCGATCGAAATCGCTGAACTGCGCCGCCATCAGCGCTTCTTCCGCTTGTCGGGGTTGTTCCACAGCGCCAACTGGTTTTCTGCTTCCTGACGCGTGCGGCGATGACGCATGCGGTCGATTTCTTCACTGAACGCAGCCACATCCTGGAAGCTGCGATACACGGAAGCGAAGCGCACATAGGCCACTTCGTCGAGATCGTGCAGCTCTTCCATCACCAGTTCGCCGACGAGACGCGACGCCACTTCGCGCTCGCCCATCGCCCGCAACTTGTTGCAGACGTGGACGACGGCAGCATCGATGGCTTCGCTCGCCACGGGGCGCTTCTCCAGCGCCTTCAGCATGCTGCCGCGCAGTTTCTGTTCGTCGAAGGGCTGGCGGCTCTCGTCGCTCTTGATGATGCGCGGCATGACGAGTTCGGCACTTTCGAACGTCGTGAAGCGCTCATTGCATTTCAGGCATTCGCGACGGCGGCGAATCTGCTGCCCCTCGCTCGCCAGCCGCGAGTCGATGACCTTGGTTTCTTCGAAGTTGCAGAAGGGGCAGTGCATAGGCGGGTGATGACGTGATCAGGTGATGAAGTGATGCAGCAAGATGGTTCCTGTCTCTTGCGTCATCACCTCATCACTCCATCACCGCATCACTTTCCGTAGACCGGAAATTTCCCGCAGATCGCCTCGACCTTCCCTCGCACCTTGTTCACCGCCTCCTCGCTGCCATTGGCATCGAGGATGTCGGCGATCCAGCCGGCGAGTTCGGTGACTTCGGCTTCCTTGAAGCCGCGGGTCGTGGCGGCCGGCGTGCCGATGCGCAGGCCGCTGGTGACGAACGGCGGGCGCGGGTCGTTCGGCACGGCGTTCTTGTTGACCGTGATATGCGCGCGGCCGAGCGCGGCATCCGCGTCCTTGCCGGTGATGTCGCGACCGATCAGGTCGACCAGGAACAGGTGGTTGTCGGTGCCGCCGGAGACGATCTTGTAGCCGCGCTTGATCAGCGCATTCGCCATCGCACGCGCGTTGGCGACCACCTGCTGCTGGTACGCCTTGAAATCCGGCTGCAGCGCTTCGAGCAGCGCGACGGCCTTCGCCGCGATCACGTGCATCAGCGGGCCGCCCTGGGTGCCGGGGAATACCAGCGAATTGAGCTTCTTTTCGATTTCCGGATTGGCGCGCGCCAGGATCAGGCCGCCGCGCGGACCGCGCAGGGTCTTGTGGGTCGTGGTGGTGACGACGTCGGCGTGCGGGATCGGATTCGGATACACGCCGGCCGCCACCAGGCCCGCGACATGCGCCATGTCGACCACGAAGTACGCGCCGACACTGTCTGCGATGGTGCGGAACTTCTGCCAGTCGATGACGCGCGAGTACGCCGAGAAGCCGGCGATGATCATGCGCGGCTTGTGTTCCTGCGCGAGCCGTTCAACCTGGGCATAGTCGATCTCGCCGGTGGCGGGATCGATGCCGTACTGCGCGGCCTTGAATATCTTGCCGGAGAAATTCACCTTGGCGCCGTGGGTGAGATGGCCGCCGTGATCCAGGCTCATGCCGAGGATGGCATCGCCCGGATTGATCAGCGCGAGATAGGCCGCGGCATTGGCCTGCGAACCGGAGTGCGGCTGCACGTTGGCATAATCAGCGCCGAACAGTTTCTTGGCGCGGTCGATGGCGAGCTGCTCGGCGATGTCGACGTATTCGCAGCCGCCGTAGTAGCGCTTGCCCGGATAGCCTTCGGCGTACTTGTTGGTGAGCACCGACCCCTGCGCTTCCAGCACGCGCGGGCTCGCATAGTTCTCGGACGCGATCAGTTCGATGTGATCTTCCTGGCGCTTCACTTCGGCGTCGATGGCCGCTTTCAGTTCAGGATCGAAACCGGCGATTGTCTGATCGGCTGGGAACATGGATGAGGGACTCGCACCGCGGGAAAAGGGGCCGCGATTGTAAGGGTTAAGCCCCGGGGGCCGGTAGCCGATGCGGAGGAAAGACGGATTTCACACGGAGTTCACGGAGTCGAGGAGACACAGGGAAATGGCCGCAAAAGGCGCAAAAAAGCGCAAGGCCGGAAAAGAGCATTCCTGCTTTTGCGCTTTTTGTGCCTTTTGCGGCCAGTTTCTTCTCCGTGGCCTCCGTGAGCTCCGTGTGAATTCCGGGCTGCCTCAGCTATCCACCAATGCCTGGACCACCCCCGACCAGGCCCGGGCGAGATTGCGCCGGTTGTAGCCTCCGCCGCCCATCGCCACCACCCGCCCGTGCCCCAGGCGATCGGCCACCGCGCACAGGCGTGCCGCCGCGTGGGCATGCACGGCTTCGCTGAAGGCCATATGGGTGAGGGGATCGCCCTCGACGCTGTCGGCGCCGCACTGAAGCAGGATGAAGTCCGGACGACCCGCTTCGATGTGTTCCTCCACCCTCGGCCAGACGGCGTGGAATTCCGCATCGCCGGCGCCTTCCGGCAGAGGAATGTTCAGTTTGGTGCCGCGGGCCGTGCCCGTGCCCGATTCGTCGCTATTGCCGGTGCCGGGATACAGGTGGCGACCGTCTTCGTGCAGATCGGCGAACAGCAGGTCCGGATCCGACTCGAAGGCGTAGAAGACACCGTCGCCATGATGGGCATCGATATCGACGTAGGCGACCCGCCTGAGCCCGTGCTTGCGCCGCAATTGTTCGATGGCCACGCCGCAATCATTGAACACGCAGAAACCGGCGGCACCGGTTCGCGATGCATGATGCAGACCCGCGATCGGAATGAAGCCGCGACGCACCCTGCCCTCCATGACCGCATCCACGGCATTCAGGGTCGCCCCGACTACGCAGCTGGCTGCTTCAAAGACGCCCTTCCAGGCAGGGGTATCTCCGGCATCGAGAAAACCCAGGCCGCTGACGGAGCGGCTCTGTACGAGATCGATGTACTCGGCGGTGTGGAAGGATTCGAGTTCCTCGCGGGTCGCCTCGCGGGGCGCGCCGCGAATGACGCGCTGGTCGAGACCGCGGGCCTGCAGTTCGCGCAGGAACGCCTCGTGCCGGTCCTGCCCGAAGGGATGTCCGTTGGGAAATCCGTACCGGGCAATCTGCTCGCCGATGACGAGAAGGACGGGGGTGGTGGTGGCGTTGCTCACGCGCGGAGCATGGGGCGACGGCGACGGGATTGGAAGGGCGATGCTTTTCTGCTTGTGGGGCCGGCTTTAGCCGGCCCCACAAGAAGATCTTCATCTGCATTTCCCGAATGCCCGGCCCCACCGGCAGACAGCCGCTTCAATGCCGCACCAATCCCGCTATCATCCGCCCCCTTCCTTTTCCGTCTGTCCGAGAGCTGTCCATGGCCCAGTTCATTTACACGATGAATCGCGTTTCCAAGGTCGTCCCGCCGAAGCGGGTGATCCTGCGCGACATCTCCCTGTCCTTTTTTCCGGGCGCGAAGATCGGCGTGCTGGGTCTGAACGGCTCCGGCAAATCGTCGCTGCTGCGGATCATGGCTGGTGCCGACAAGGAGCATGACGGCGAGGCGCGTCCGCAGCCCGGGACCAGAATCGGCCTGCTGTCGCAGGAACCGCAGCTCGATCCCACCAAGGATGTGCGCGGCAACGTCGTGGAAGGCGTCGGCGACATTCAGTCGCTCATCGATCGCTTCAATGCCGTGAGCGACAGGTTCGCCGATCCTGATCTGGGCGAAGACGAAATGAACAAGCTCCTGGAGGAACAGGCGAAGCTGCAGGACGCGATCGACGCGAAAGGCGGCTGGGAACTGGAACGCAAGCTCGAAGTCGCGGCCGATGCGCTGCGTCTGCCGCCGTGGGAAGCCGACGTCACGAAAATCTCCGGCGGTGAACGCCGTCGCGTCGCGCTGTGCCGGCTGCTGCTGTCGCAGCCCGACATGTTGCTGCTCGACGAACCGACCAACCATCTCGACGCGGAATCCGTGGCGTGGCTGGAACGTTTCCTCGAAGCGTATCCGGGCACCGTCATCGCGGTGACGCACGATCGCTACTTCCTCGACAACGTCGCCGGCTGGATCCTCGAACTCGACCGCGGTCACGGCATTCCGTGGCAGGGCAATTACTCGTCGTGGCTCGAACAGAAGGAAAAGCGCCTCGCGACCGAAGAGAAGCAGCAGGAAGCGCTGCGCAAGGCGCTGGAACGCGAACTTGAGTGGGTGCGCCAGAATCCCAAGGCGCGACAGGCGAAGAGCAAGGCGCGTCTGCAGCGTTTCGAGGAACTGTCGTCGCAGGAATTCCAGAAGCGCAACGAAACCAACGAAATCTACATCCCGCCCGGCCCGCGCCTCGGCGACCTGGTCATCGAAGCCCAGGGTCTCAAGAAAGGCTTCGGCGACCGGCTGCTGTTCGACAATCTCAGTTTCAACCTGCCGGCGGGCGGCATCGTCGGCGTCATCGGCCCGAACGGCGCCGGCAAGACCACCCTGCTCCGCATGATGACCGGGCAGGAAAAGCCCGACGCCGGCGAACTGCGCATCGGCCCCTCGGTGCAGCTCGCGTATGTCGATCAGTCGCGCCAGTCGCTGGATGATTCCAAAACCGTGTGGCAGGAAATTTCCGGCGGCCTCGACATGATCACGGTGGGCAACTACGAGACCTCGTCGCGCGGCTATGTCGGGCGCTTCAATTTCCGCGGCACGCAGCAGCAGCAGGTGATCGGCGAACTGTCGGGCGGCGAACGCAACCGCGTGCATCTCGCCAAGGTGCTGAAGTCCGGCGGCAACGTCCTGATGCTCGACGAACCGACCAACGACCTCGACATCGAAACCCTGCGCGCCCTCGAAGAAGCGCTGCTGAGTTTCCCCGGCTGCGCCATCGTGATCTCGCACGATCGCTGGTTCCTCGACCGCATCGCCACCCACATCCTCGCCTTCGAAGGCAACAGCGAAGTTGTCTGGTTCGAAGGCAACTACGCCGAGTACGTCGAAGACCTGCGCCGCCGCAAGGGCGACGATGCCGATTCGCCGCATCGCATCCGGTACAAGAAACTGGATGCGTGAAATTGCATACAGCGGCTGTCATCCCCGCGACGGCGGGGATCCATCTTCCTGGAGACATGGATTCCCGCCTGCGCGGGAATGACGAGCCGGATCCCGGGTAAACTCGGCGCATGAGTGCAACGCCGGCGCTGGAACTGGATGGCATTTCACTGACCCTGGCGCAGCTGCGCACGTTCGAGCAGCTGCGCCCCAGGGCAACGCTCGCAGATGCGGCGCGCACGCGCATGCAGGCCAGCATCGATATCGTACGCGAGGCCGTCCGCACCGATCGCCTGAGCTACGGCATCACCACGGGCTTCGGCGCCTTCGCCAACAAACGCATCTCCGCCGACCAGCTGCGACAGTTGCAGCTCAACCTGCTGCGCAGTCACACCACGGGCATCGGCGCTCCCCTGCCCGCGCCGCTGGTGCGGCGCATGCTGCTGCTCAAGGTCAACAGTCTCGCCGCCGGCTACTCGGGCATCCGCCAGGAAGTTCTCGATGCCTTGCTTGCGCTGCTGAACAACGACGTGCTGCCGATCGTTCCCGAACGCGGTTCCGTCGGCGCCTCGGGCGATCTCGCGCCGCTCGCACACCTGTCGCTGTGCCTGATCGGCGAAGGCGAAGCCATGCACGCAGGACAGCGGCTGGAAGGCCCGGCCGTGTGTGCCGCCGCGGGTTTCGCACCGCTGACGCTCGAAGCCAAGGAAGGACTGGCGCTGATCAACGGCACGCAACTCAGTCTCGCGCTGGCGCTCGACGGCCTGTTCCGCGCCGAATCGCTGCTCGATGCCGCGATCGTCACGGGCGCCCTCACGGTCGATGGACTCGCCGGCAGTTACACGCCCTTCGACAAACGCATTCACGAAGCGAGCCGCCTGCCCCATCAGATGGAAATCGCACGCCGCTTCGGCCTGCTGCTCACGGAAAGCGCGATTCACCACGCTCACGAAAACTGCGACCGCGTGCAGGATCCGTACGCCGTGCGCTGCATGCCGCAGGTCTTCGGCGCCGCCGAGGCGGCGCTCGATCACGGGCGCAGCGTGCTGGGCGCGGCCATCAACGGCGTTTCCGACAATCCGCTGATCTTCGGCAATGACATTCTCTCGGGCGGGAATTTCCATGCCGAGCCGCTGGCCCTGCTCAGCGACTATCTCGCCATCGCCGTCAGCGAGATCGCCAGCATGTCGGAACGGCGCACCGATCTGCTCGACCGCCGCGTGAACCCGGCGCTCAACATGTTTCTCACCACCGAACCGGGCCTCGAATCCGGATTCATGATCGCGCACGTCGCCGCCGCCGCGCTGACGTCGGAAAACCGCACCCTCGCCCATCCGGCATCCGTCGACAATGTGACCACGTCCGCAGGACAGGAAGATCACGTCAGCATGGCCCCGTGGGCCGGCTATAAACTGCGCCGCATCTGCACGAACACCGCGCATGTGCTGGCCATCGAACTGCTGGCGGCCGCCCATGCCATCGACATGCTGCAGCCGCTGCAGACCACGCAGCCCTTGCAACAAGTGCATGCCTTCGTGCGTCGTCATGTAGAGCATCGGCCGTACGATCACCGGCTCGACAAGGACATCGCGGTACTGGCGGAACTGATCGAGAGCGGCAGGTTGTCGGACTTCCTCAAGGAGCAGTCAGCGTGAAATTCTCATGAACTCGGACGCCATCGCCATCGTCATCGCCGTCTTCGGCGCACTGCTGCTGATGCTTGCCTGCCAGCGCCTGCTGCGCGCGCGATTTGTGGCCGCGGGCGGCAGCGCCGTGATGGGTTTCCTGCTGCTGGCCTGCGCTGCGCTGCTGTTCGTGGTGTCGCTCAATCTGCACACGTACTCGCGCCTGACCTACGAGCAGCCGGTGGCGGAAATCGTCTTCGAGACCCGTGCACCGCAGAGCTATCGCGCCACGCTGACCCGGATGCCCGCCGGCGAGATGCAGATCTTCGTGCTCTCGGGCGACGAGTGGCAGCTCGATGCGCGCGTGCTCAAGTGGAAGGGCTGGGCGAATCTGCTGGGGCTCGATGCGCAGTACCGGTTGGAACGCGTCGGCGGGCGCTATCGCGACATCGAACAGGAACGTCATGCCGAGCGTACGGTGTATTCGCTCGGCGAAAATCCCGGCGTCGATCTGTGGGATCTGTCGACGAAGTATCCGCGCTGGCTGCCGTTCGTCGATGCCGTCTACGGCAGCGCGACCTACATGCCGATGGCCGAAGGCGCGCGCTACCAGGTATCGCTCACGCAATCGGGGCTGATTGCGCGACCGCTGAATCAGCAGGCCGATCTGGCGGCGGCGAAGATCATGAAGGCCGACTAGAGCCTGTCCCGGAGAAAGAACCCTTCGACGAGCTCAGGGCGAACGGAACAAAGATCGCGCCGCTTCCTACCCTACCCACACCCGCGCATTCCTGAAGATGCGCATCCACGGACTGTCTTCGCGCCAGTCGTCGGGATGCCAGGAATGCTGCAGCGTGCGGAACACGCGTTCCGGATGCGGCATGAACAGCGTGACACGACCATCCGGTGTCGTGATGCCGGTGATGCCCTGCGGCGAGCCATTGGGATTGGCGGGATAGCGCTCGGTCGGCTTGCCGCTGTTGTCCACGAAGCGCAGCGACAGCAGGTTCCTGTCGGCACAGGCGGCGAGATCGTCGGGGCTCCTGAACTCGGCGAGCCCTTCGCCGTGCGCCACCACGATCGGCATGCGCGAGCCGGCCATGCCGGACAGGAACAGCGACGGCGACGGCGTGACTTCCACCAGGCTCAATCGTCCTTCGAACTGCTCGGAACGATTGCGTACGAACCGCGGCCAGTGCTCGGTTCCGGGAATCAGGGAACGCAGCGCCGACATCATCTGGCAGCCATTGCAGACACCGAGCGAGAACGTGTCGGGCCGCGCAAAGAACGTCGTGAACTCCTCGCGCAGCCGCGAGTGGAACAGGATCGATTTTGCCCAGCCCTCGCCGGCGCCAAGCACGTCGCCGTAGGAGAATCCGCCGCAGATGACGAGACCGACGTAGTCCGCAAGCTTCGCGCGCTGCGCGAACAGGTCCGTCATGTGGACATCGAAGGTCGTGAAGCCGGCGCGATCGAACGCCGCCGCCATCTCGACGTGGCTGTTGACGCCCTGCTCGCGCAGGATCGCCACCTTCGGTCGTGCACCCTTCGCGATGAATGGCGCCGCGACATCGTCCTTCAGGTCGAAGGTCAGCGCGGCATGCAGGCCCGGATCGCGCGGATCCGTCGCGGTCTCGAACTGCTCGAGCGCGCACTGCGGGTTGTCGCGCAGCTCGACCAGCCGGTGGCTGGTCTCGGACCAGGCACGACGCAGATCGGTGCGCGGCTCGTCCAGCACCGGTTTCGCGCCGGCCGCGATCTGGATGCGGTCCTCAGTGCTGACCTTGCCGATGATCTGGGTCACGACGCCGAGCAGATGACGATCGAGAACTTTCGCCACCGCCGCGACGTCGTCGCTGCGCACCTGGATCACGGCGCCCAGTTCTTCGTTGAAGAGACGCGCGGCCGCGTCTTCGGGCGAACCGCCGATATCGACGTCGATACCGCAGCGGCCCGCGAACGCCATTTCCACCAGCGTCGCAAACAGGCCGCCGTCGGAACGATCGTGGTAGGCGAGGACGAGTCCCTGCGAACGCAGCTCCGCCATCGCGGCGAAGAATGCGGCCAGCAGTTTCGGATCGTCGCAATCCGGCGCCTGGCGACCGAGCTGGCCGTACACCTGCGCGAGACACGAACCGCCGAGGCGATTGCGCCCGGCACCCAGATCGATCAGCAGCAGCTGCGAGGCGCCGCGATCGGTACGCAACTGCGGCGTGAGCACGTTGCGCGCATCCTGCACCGGCGCGAACGCCGAGACGATGAGCGACAGCGGCGCCACCATGCGGCGCGACTCGCCCTGCTGGTTCCAGCTCGTCTTCATGGAGAGCGAATCCTTGCCCACCGGAATCGTGATGCCGAGCGTGGGGCAGAATTCCTCGCCGACGGCTTTCACTGTCGCGTACAGGTCGGCGTCCTCGCCCGGCTCGCCGCAGGCTGCCATCCAGTTGGCGGACAGCCGCACGTCGGAAAGCTTCGCGATGTCGGCGGCCGCAATATTGGTGATCGCTTCGGCCACGGCCATGCGCCCGGAAGCGGGCGCATCGAGCAATGCCAGCGGCGTGCGCTCGCCCATGGCCATCGCTTCGCCTGTGTTCGAGCTGTAATCGCTCAATGTCACGGCGACGTCGCTCACCGGCACCTGCCAGGGTCCGACGAACGGATCGCGACTGATCATGCCGCCGACGCTGCGATCGCCAATGGTGATCAGAAAGGTCTTGTCCGCGATCGCCGGATAGCGCAGCAGGCGGTACGCCGCATCGCGGATGTCGACTGACGCGACATCGAAATCGTCGCTGATCGACGGCAGCACTTTCACGTCGCGCGTCATGCGCGGCGGCTTGCCGAAGATCACGCTCATGGGCACATCCACCGGTGCCGACTGCAATTTCGGGTCGGCGACCTTCAGCCAGCCGTCGTCGGTGATATCGCCCACCACCGCGTACGGACAGCGCTCGCGCTCGCACATCTGTACAAAACGCGGCAACTCATCGGGCGCGATCACCAGCACGTAGCGTTCCTGCGCTTCGTTGCACCAGATCTCGAGCGGCGACATGCCCGGTTCGTCCGACGGCACCTTGCGCAGGTCGATGCGGCCACCGCGCTTGCTGTGATCGATCGATTCGGGAATCGCGTTCGACAAGCCGCCCGCACCGACGTCGTGGATGAGCAGGATCGGATTCGCCTCGCCCATCGCCCAGCACTGGTCGATCACTTCCTGCGCGCGACGCTGGATCTC
>CAYWHG010000055.1:1340-26641 GCA_964457865.1 uncultured Steroidobacter sp. | reverse complement strand
GGTCATGGGTTCATCCTCTCGATGCGCGTCAAGCCAGTTTGCGCGCTGAATCTGTGGTGGTGGCGCTCTGCCGGAGCGCGTGGCGTGCGGCGACGTAGCCCCACGTAAGTGACGGTCCGACGCTGCCGCCGGCGCCGGGCTCGACGCGGCCCATCACGGACGCGGTCGAGGTGCCGGTCGCATACAGTCCTTCGATGACGGAACCGTCGGGTCGCAGAACGCGTGCGTCGACGTCGGTGACGAGCCCGCCATAGGTGCTCACGTCCCCCGGAAAGATCTGTATGGCGTAGAACGGGCCCTGTTCGAGCGTGCCGAGCGACCTGGATTCGCGCAGCGGGTCACCCTGCCATTGCTCGTAGATGTGTTCGCCGCGACGGAAGTCTTCGTCGCGACCGCGTCGTGCGAATTCGTTGAAGCGTTCCACGGAGACGTGCAGCTTCGCTGCATCCATGCCGCAATCTGCGGCCAGTGCATCGAGCGTATCGGCCTTGCGCAGGAATTTTTCGTCGAACCAGGCCTGCGGTTTCTTCGGGCCGGGCATGGAACCGGCGAGCATGTGGGTATTGATGTACTGACTGTCGAACACCATCCAGCTCGGCACCGCCGGGGACTGAGGGTTGCGCTCCAGCATGCGACGGCAGTATTCAACGGACGAACCGGCTTCGTTCATGTAGCGCACGCCGCTCTGGTCGACGGTGATGCAGTGAGGCTTCGCAACGTCGCTGCCCATGGTGGCCTTGGGCTTGCCCGGCGGAAACGCGACCGGTATGCCAATGCGTTCGCCCATCTGCGCGAGCGCGGCGCCGATGCGTGCGCCTTCCTCGATCAGGTCGCCGGTATCTTCGGCGATGACGCTCGACCATTCGGTCGATGTGCCCGGCAGGTACTGGTCGAGCATGCGCTGGTTGCGCGCGAAGCCGCCGGCGTTGATGAGCACGCCGAGACGTGCGCCGATGCGCTGCCCGGCGCCATCCTTGCCGACCACCACGCCGGTGACGCGATCGTCTTCGACGATGAGCTGCGTGACCGCGGAGTTGAGACGGATATCGGTGCCGGCTTTCACGGCCGCATTCAGCATCTGCGCCTGCAGTGCCTGCCCGGTCGCAACGCGCTGGCGCTTCTTGAAGCGATCGGCGAACGTGCGGCCGACGATCCTCAGCATGGTTTTCTTGGCGCTGAACGAGCGCTTCAGCAGCGGCAACTCCATCGCCTCGTCGAGATTCACGGGCAGCGGCAGAAATCCCGGACGCAGCTTCGCCTTCCAGTCGCCGAGCTGATTCAGATCGAACAGTTCCGAAACGACGCAGCGGCCGGACACGGATTCGCCGGGAGCGGCGTAGTAGTCCGGCCACGAGGGAATACGTCGCAGACGAATGCCCTGGCTGACCAGGAAGTCGAGCATCTGCGGCGCCTGTTCCACGTAGGCGCGCCGCCGCTGCGGGCTGGCGCCATTCGGCGAAGGAAACTCGCCGACCACTGCATCGAGATATTTCACTGCATCGTCGGCGCTGTCGCGGATGCCCGCGCTCTTCATGAAGCGATTGTTCGGGATCCACATGACGCCGCCGGAGGTCGCGGTCGTGCCGCCGACGAGATCCGACTTCTCCAGGATGACGACGCTCTTGCCGGCGGCGCGCAGCGCCAATGCGGCGCACATCGAACCACCGCCGCTGCCGATCACCACGAAGTCGAAGGTCTCGTTCATGGCGCGGTCAGCCGGGTTTGCGCGCGGAGAGAGAAATATGCCCCGCGTGAAGATCGGGCGGCATGTCGATGATCGCGCGGAAGGCATTCGTCACCGACGTGAACTGGCTGATGGGCCGTTCGCGCAGGTTCAGGCCCGCTTCCATCGCTGCCTTGCCGAAACGCATCTGTGCCTGCGGATCGACGTTCCAGACCTTGCCTTCTTCCATCATCTGGCCGGCGCGCACCGTCGTGACGCGGATGCCGCTGGATTCGAGTTCGCGCTGCAATCCGGACGAGAACTGTTCCAGGCCTGCCTTCGAGCTCTGATACATCAGCAGATGCGGGAAGGGCAGCACGATCGATTCGCTGGTGACGTTGATGATGTGGCCGCCGCGGCCCATCACGGGAATCGCCGAGCGAGCGCACAGGATCGGTCCGCCGAGATTGGTGGCGATCGTGCCCATGATCTGTTCGTCGGTGGCTTCCGCGATCAGGAAGGGCTCGAAGATCGCGGCGTTGTTGATCAGCACGTCGATGCGCGGATGGCGCTTCGCGATTTCCGCGAAAGCCGCCTTCACCGAGGCCGGCGAAGCCACATCGCAGCCGACCGCCATGGCGCGCTCGCCGATTTCCTGCGCCGCGGCCTGCACCTTCGAAAGTGTGCGGCCCAGCAGGACGACCTGATCGCCGTCCGCTGCAAAGCGACGCGCCAGCGCGCGACCGAGTCCGACACCTGCGCCAGTGATGACGATTACCTTCGACAATGTTCGATCCCCCTCGTTGGAACCGGCCAGCGGTTCGACAGTGACGCTCACGGCAGGAAAACTCCGCGAGATTCAATCCGCTTATCAGTTTTTGCCCGGATAGACGGACAGGTCGCCCGCGTAGGCAACGCCGCCGCCCCAGAATTCCTTGCCGCTCACTTTCCGGAAGTAATGAACGGTGCGCGCAAAGGAGCCTGCGCTCGACCGCGGCTGCATGGCAACACCGCTGGGGCTGACGCCGCGCGCACGCGCACTGAAATCCTTGATCGTGAACAGCAGGTCGTCGGTCTGCTGCGCGCAGAGAACGAGCTGATCGCCGGGACAGTAATGTCGCGGCGCGATCTGCACCGGCGAGAGTTCGCCGCGCTTCATCGCGACATGGCCGGGCACGTTGATCACTTCGACGCTGTGCACTTCCTCGTACCACTTCTGGTACTCGGCATAACGGCCGATGACGTAGTTGCCGAGGATGATGCTCACGCCTGACAGCGGCTTCGTGCGCTGCCAGTTCGGGCTGGCCTTCCAGTCGCCGAACAGTTTGTAGGTGTAGAGGCGTTCGGTTTCGTCGTCGGCGATCAGGCCGCTGTCGCGCGCTTCGGCGACGAGCGGTCCGAGGGCAGGGATGTCGATTTCCGGCGACGGCAGATCGAAGTCATAGATGCTGACGAAACGCCACGGCTGCGGGATATCCGGCATGACCTGCTCGGACGTCACTTCATAGCGATCCGTGCCGGTGAAACCGCGCAGTCGGCTCAGCGCCGTACGGTGCGGTCCGTCGAACCAGGCGGCGTAATGGGATTCGCGCCCGGCGGGCACGTTGTGCAGGTGGATGGTGGTGTAGAGGGCCATGCTTCTGTGTCAGGTAAGGGATTTTGCGGCGGCCTGCCGTTCACGTTGATATACGAACCGGGGTTGCGCGGTCCATCCGGGAGTCACGTCGACACACCTCAAAAAATTTCCCCAAAAAATTCCCCCAAAAAATCTCCCATGGGGCGCGCGACCGATGCGCAGCTGTGATAGCGTGCGAAAAATAGCAAGCCCCCTTAGTATTTGCATGATCAGCGTTGTTGATTAGAGCGTCAAGGGGAAATGGCCGCGCTGCACTGCGGCGAAAAGCATCCTCGGGGGTGTCATTTCGCGACTGCTCGGTGGCGGGTTCAAGCTTATGTTGCAAAAGGAAATATCGGTTGGGCTGATGATGTTGACGCAGGCCGCCTGCGCCGTTTCGATGATCGCGTCCGCCGGCGTTGGCTAATCATCAGTGTTGTACATTTTTCGTGGACTGTGAGATTAGAATGCGGCTGCAATCGGCCCGTGCGCAGTCGCGGAAGAGGGTCATGCGTTTGGGGGAAATGCCACGCGGCGCCAGCGACTGGCCTGCCTGCGCAGCGACGCTGCCTACGGAGTAGAACCATGAAGATCCGCATCAACAAGTCCGCCTGTGTCGGCAATGCCCGCTGTGCGGCCGTGTCCGAACAACTGTTTCCGCTCGACGATGACGGCTACATCGCGGTCGAGGAAGTCGACGTGCCGCCCGGCATGGAAGAACTCGCCCGCAAGGGTGCGCGCGCCTGCCCGGAGCGCATCATCGTCATCGAAGAAGAGTAATCACCAGCGCGGTCGTCATGACCGTCGCCGTAATCAGGCATTGCCGAGGAGAGATCGATGGGGGAATACGTGAGCTACAGAAACAAGCGCGTCGTCGTGAGCGGTTGTTTTTCCGGCATGGGTGAAGCGACGGCCCGCCAGCTGCTCGATCTCGGTGCCGAAGTGCACGGTCTCGACTACAAGGAAACGAAACTCAAACTCGCCTCCTTCCGCCAGGTCGACCTGCGCGATCCGGCCTCCATCGATGCGGCCGCGCAGTCCATCGGCGGCAAGGTCGATGCGCTGTTCAATTGCGCCGGCCTGCCGCAGACCGCAGGCGCGCTCGACGTCATGAAAGTGAATTTCTGCGGTACGCGCCGGCTGACCGAGCGTGTGCTGCCGCTGATGTCCGCCGGCAGCGCCATCGTCAGCATCTCCTCCAACGGCGGTCTCGGCTGGAGCCGTCGCGTGCCGACGATCATGCAGCTGCTGAAGACCGAGTCGTATGAAGCCGCCGTGCAGTGGTGCGAAGCGAACATGGACACCGTGCGCGAAGGCTATGCCTTCTCCAAGGAAGCAATCATTGTGTGGACGATGCTCATGTCCACGCCGCTGATCAAGCAGGGCATCCGCATCAACTGCACGATGCCGGGCCCGACGCAGACGCCGATGATGAAAGAGTTCGAAGCCGCGACTGCCGCCTCGGTGCTCGATGCCGCGGCCCAGCCCATCAATCGTCGTTCGACGCCGGAAGAACAGGCCGGTCCACTGGTCTTCCTCAACAGCGATGCCGCGAGCTACATCAATGGCGTCGCACTGCCCGTGGACGGCGGCTTCCTCGGTGGCGTGGCCACCGGACAGATCGATCTCAGCGCCATGATGGGCGGCGCCAAGAAGGCGTAACGCAACGGTTCATATCGGTTGGAGATAAAGCGATGACTCAAGCTGCCGCTGTCAGTCCCGCCGTGCCGAAGCCGGCACACGTGCCCGATGCACTGGTGTACGACTTCGACATGTTCCGCGATCCGGCGTACGTCGCCGATCCGCACAGGCGCGTGCTCGATCTGGTGAAGAACGCGCCCCCGGTATTCTGGACGCCGCGCAACGGCGGTCACTGGATGCTGATGAGTCATGCCGCCAACTTCAATGCGGCACGCGATACCGAAGCCTTCACCAGCGAATTCATTCCGCGCGCCGAACTCGCGGCGATGAAGGCCCGCCTGCCGCCAGGCATGCCGCACATCCCCAACCCGGTGCCGATCAATCTCGATCCGCCGGAGCACAGCAAGTACCGCGCGCCGCTGCAGCGCGTGTTCTCGCCGAAGGCCATCCTCGCCATCAAGGACAGCATCACTGCGCTGGCCACCGAACTGGTCGACAGGGTGAAGCCGGACGGCAAGGTCGAGTTCATGAAGGAAATCGCCGAGCCGATGCCGGTGCAGGTGTTCCTGAAGATGCTCGGACTGCCGCTCGAACGCCAGGACGAGTATCGCGCCATCGTGTCCCAGCACATGTCGGATCCGTCGCCCGATCCGAAGGCCATGATTCCGAAGCTGCAGCACATCGCCGCGAGCATGAACGAGACGTTCCTCGCGCGGCGTGAGCATCCGCAGGACGACATCATCAGCCTGCTGTGGAAGATCGAGATCGACGGCAGGCCGACGACCATCGAAGACATGCAGAACTACGGCGTGCTGCTGTTCATCGCCGGCCTCGATACCGTGATGAACGGCATCGGCCACGGCGTGCGCCACCTCGCACTGAATCCGGATCTGCAGGCACAGCTGCGCGCCAATCCGAAACTGATCCCCGAAGCGACGGAAGAACTGCTGCGCCGCTACACGTTCACCATTCCGCCGCGCATGGTCGCGCGCGACATGACGTTCGAAGGCGTGGAAATGAAGGCACGCGAACGCGCCATGCTGTTCCTGCCGGCGGCCGACCTGGATCCGAAGGAGTTCAAGGACTCCGACCAGTTCGATCTGACTCGCGAGAACAAGGTGCACATCGCCTTCAATGCCGGTCCGCACCGCTGCCTCGGTTCGCATCTGGCCCGCGTCGAACTGCAGGTCCTGTACGAAGTGCTGCTGGCGCGCCTGCCGACGTTCCGGCTCGACCCGGCCAAGCCGCCGACCTTCCATTGCGGTCATGTGGTCGGCGTCGATTCGCTGAACCTGGTCTGGGACGTCTGAGCAATGGGTTCGCCGCGCGCGCAGCCGCGCCTCGACGCCGACAATCGCGCTTTCTGGACGGGCGGCGCGGCGGGCGAGTTGCGGCTGCATCGCTGCAAGGACTGCGGCACCTATGTGCATCCGCCGCGTCCGGTCTGCCGCAAGTGTCTTTCGGAGAATGTCGCGCCTGAAGCCGTGGCCGGCACGGGTGTCGTCGATACGTTCACGGTCAACTACCAGAAGTGGCACCCGGCGCTGGAAGTGCCGTACGTGATCGCGCGCGTGGCGGTCGACGGTGCGCCCGGCGTGTATCTCACGACCAACATCGTGGGTTGCCCCGTCGAGGCGGTCGACATCGGCGATCGTGTGCGCGTGACGTTCGAGCAGCAGGGCGAGATCTGGTATCCGCTCTTCGAGAAGATCGTCTGATGGCTGCGCGCGACGCCTATATCTCCGGCATCGGCCAGTCGCAGGTCGGGATGAAGCTGACGCGGCATCCGCTGCTGCTGACGCTCGACGCCGTACGCGAAGCATTGAAGGAAGCGGGACTCACCATCGGCCAGATCGACGGCGTCTCGACGTACCCCGGCCGCATGGCGGCGTATCTCGGCTTCTCGCCCGTTGGTGCGGATGAACTCATCGATGCGCTGGGCATTCGCGCCCGCTGGTATGCGGGCGGTCCGGAAATCACGTCGCAGCTCGGCGCCGTGGTCGCGGCCGCGACCGCCGTGCGTGCGGGTCTCGCGCGCCACGTCATCTGCTTCCGTACCGTGTATGAAGCCGCGGCGATGGCGCGGCCCGAGGAATATCCGCCGCTGCGCCGCGAGAAGGTCGACGGCAACTCGCAGTGGGTGGCGCCGTTCAATGCAACGTCTGCTGCGAACTGGACGGCGCAGTACGCGATGCGCCATGTGAAACGCTATGGCCTGACGCGCGAACAGCTCGCACAGATCGCCATCAACGATCACGCCAACGCGGTCCTGAATCCGCGCGCCCTCGTGAAGGAACCGCTATCGCTCGACGCGTATCTGTCGGCGCGCATGATTTCCTCGCCGCTGTGTCTCTACGATTGCGATCGCTACAGCGACGCTTCCACCGTGCTGATCGTCTCGGCCGGCGAGGCGCTGGACGAAGTGAAGTGCACGCCGGTGCGCATCGCCGCGATGGCCGGCGTCGTCGAGCGTCACAGCTGGGACCAGGCCGAGTGGATGGCGTGTTATCCGACCGGCGCCGAACTCTGGAAGCACACGGACTACAGGCCGTCCGATGTCGACACGGTGCAGCTCTACGACGGTTTCAGTTTCCAGGCGATCACCTGGCTCGAAGCGCTGGGCTTCTGCGACGTCGGCGAGGGCGGCCGGTTCATCGAAGGCGGCAAGCGCATCGCACGCGATGGCGAGTTGCCCTTGAACACGTTCGGTGGCCAGCTCGGCGCCGGACGCCTGCATGGTTTCGGCTTCGCACATGAAGCGGTGACGCAGCTGCGCGGCAACGGCGGCGCCCGCCAGATTCCGGGCGATCCGCGCGTCGCGATTGCGACATCGGGCGGAGGGCCGCTGGCCACAGCGCTGCTGCTGGCACGCGACTGACCCATGACTTCGGCAGTCGACCAGGTTCCCGGATTCAGGCGGCGCTTCCGCGTTACGCCCGGCGATGGGTCGGTGCGCGCGCAGGTCGAAGATGATTTTCATTGCATGAGCGTCATCGTGCAGCACCGCGACGGCGTCGCTACCCGCATCGAAGGAACGATGGAGCGCGCCCCCTGGACGACCTGTCCAGGCGCTGTGCAGCGGCTGCAGGAAACGTTCACCGGCGTGGCGCTCGATCGCTTTGCCGATCGCGGCGAGAAGCGCGAGAACTGCACGCATCTGCACGACCTGGCCACGCTCGGCGCCGTGCATGCACGCGACACGCAGCCGCTCGTGTACGACGTCGTGGTGTCCGATCCCGTCGACGGTCGCAACGAAGCGGTGCTGCGTCGCAATGACCGGGAACTGATGCACTGGACGCTGCAGGATGGCGTCGTGACGCAGCCCGTCGAGATCGCCGGTCTGACGCTGGACAAGCTCGGGTCGTGGATCGGCTCGTTGAGTCCGCAACTTCAGGAAGGGGCGCGAGTCTTACGCTGGGGCGCGATGATTGCCCACGGACGCCGCATTCCGCTGGAACGGCAGTCGGATGCGATGCGCATGCCCGTCGGCAACTGCTTCACTTTTCAGCCTGACCGCCGGACCGCGGCAAGGCGCGTCGGAGAGATCAGGGATTTCAGCAGGGGATCGGCACAGCCGCTCGAACCGCGGCCGGCCGTATCCTGACATTGACCTCAGAGAATTTCGGTAGGAGAAGCGACATGAATATGAACGACATGGTGCTCATCAGCGTCGATGACCACATCAGCGAACCGCCCGACATGTTCGACAAGCACCTGTCCGGCGACGCGCTCGCGAGCGCCCCCAAGTTCAAGACCACCGATGACGGCACGAACTACTGGGAATATCAGGGCATGAAGATGCCGTCGGTGGGCCTCAACGCCGTCGTCGGCCGTCCGCTCGAAGAGTACGGCATGGAGCCGACTTCGCTCGAACAGCTGCGCAAGGGTTGCTACGACCACAACGCCCGCGTCGGCGACATGAACGTCAACGGCATCGCTGCGTCGCTGAACTTCGGCAGCGCCGTCGGCTTCGACGGCGGTCGCTTCCACAAGGCGGCCGACAAGGCCAAGTCGCTCGTCCATCTGCGCGCCTACAACGACTGGCACGTCGACGAATGGTGCGGTTCGCATCCGGGCCGCTTCATTCCCTGCGCGCTGCTGCCGACCTGGGACATGAAAGAGACGGTCGCCGAAGTGAAGCGTCTGAGCAAAAAGGGCTGCTCGACGGTGTCCATCAACGAGAATCCGACGACGCAGGGCCTGCCGAGCATCCACAATGCGTACTGGGAACCGCTGTGGAAGGCCATCGCGGAAGAAGATTTCACGATCTGCCTGCACATCGGCGCCGGCAATCCCGCGCCGCATGCCTCGATGGAAACGCCGATCGAAGCCTGGATAGCCACGATGCCGATCTCCATCGTCGTCGGCGCCGCCGACTGGCTGAATCTCGAAGCCCTGCATCGCTATCCCAACATGCGCATCGCGCTGTCCGAAGGCAGCATCGGCTGGGTGCCGTACTTCATGGAACGCGCCGACTTCAGCCACAGCCGCCACCAGTACTGGACGCATTCGAAGTTCGGCAACAAGAAGCCAAGCGAAGTGTTCAAGCAGCACTTCCTCAACTGCTTCATCGACGACGAGTTCGGCCTGCACAACGTCGACTGGATCGGCGAACACGCCATCGCCTACGAATGCGACTACCCGCACTCGGATTCGCTGTGGCCGAACGCGCCGGAGCGCCTGTGGGAGACGATCAAGCATCTCAAGGAAGCGCAGATCAACAAGATCACGCACGAGAACGCCATGCGCTTCTTCCGCTTCGATCCGTTCAAGCATCACAAGCGCGAAGATCTGTCCGTCGGCGCGCTGCGTGCCCAGGCGGCCCGCGACGGTGTCGACACGACGCCGATCTCCTCGGGCGGCGCGGCGCCGCTGGCCGAAGGCGAAGTGCAGCGTACGGTGACCTCGGGCGACCTGTTCAAGATGTTCTCGCATCACTCCAAGGCCGGCGACAACAAGGCGGCGTGAGGCTGCAGTTCGCTTGAGGTAGCGTCCCCTCCTCCGCGCAGCGGGGGAGGGGCAGGGAGGGGGTGTGTGGGTCAGGCTTTAGCCTGACTTTTTGTAAAAGGCCGGCTGAAGCCGGCCCCACAGCCCCCTCCCCAACCCTCCCCCGCTTCGCGGAGGAGGGGGCCGGAAAAAGAAGAGGCGTTGATCATGAACGCCGACTCGGGGGATTGCATGAGCGGATTCGATGAGATCTTCGACTTCGTCGTCGTCGGTAGCGGCGGCGGTTCGATGTGCGCAGCGCTCGTCATGCGCGCAGCCGGCAAGAGCGTGCTCATCCTCGAAAAGACCGAGCAGGTCGGCGGCTCGACGGCGCGTTCCGGCGGCGTCATGTGGATCCCCAACAATCCCTTCATGAAGCGCGATGGCATAGAGGACAGCCTGGAGAAGGCCACCGCGTACCTCGACAGTCTGGCGGCCGATGCGCCCGCCGCCCCCGGTTCCACGCCGCAGCGCCGGCGCACGTATCTCACCGCGGGACCGGGAATGATCGAGTTCCTCACGCAGCAGGGCATCGCGCTGACGCGCGTGCGTGAATGGCCCGACTACTACGACGATCGTCCCGGCGGCTCGGTGCCGGGACGCACGGTGATTGCGCAACTGTTCGACGTGAACGAGCTCGGCGAGTGGAAGGCGAAGCTGCGTCCGAGCTTCATCATGGCGCCGGTGTACCTGATGCCGTGGCCGCTGAAGCAACTGATGACGTCGCTCGGCATTCACCTCCTGCCGGCGACGTTGCCGGAAATGCTGGAGCTGGCCTTCGTCACTCGTTCGTGGGCGCCGAAGTTCATCGGTGCGCGCGTCGTCTTGCGTGCGCTCATCGCCAGGGCAACGGACCGGCAATGGGTCGCGGGCGGTGCGGCGCTGCAGGGTCGGATGCTGCAGGCGGCGCTGCGTCGCGGCGTCGACATCCAAACGGAATCCTCCGTCGACGAACTCATCGTCGAGGACGGCGCGGTGAAAGGGGTGGTGAGCGGCGCGCGCCGCATCGGGACGCGACTCGGTGTACTCGTCAATGCGGGCGGCTTCGCGCGCAATCAGCGCATGCGCGACCAGTACGTGCCGGGCACGTCGGCGAAGTGGAGCATGGCTGCGCCGGGAGATACCGGCGAGATGATCGAAGAAATGATGCGGCACGGTGCCGCCGTGGCGCAGATGGAAGAACGCGTCGGCAACCAGCAGACCTTGCCGCCCGGCGCAGAGAACAGCGAGGCCAAGCCGACGGCGCAGGCGCTGACCGCTGCGCCGCATTGCATCCTCGTGGACCAGGGCGGCACGCGCTACATGAACGAGGGCGGCTCCTACATGGCGTATTGCAAGGCCATGCTCGAACGCCACAAGACGGTTCCCGCCGTTCCCAGCTGGGCGATCCTCGACAGCCAGTACCTGCGCAAGTACATGTTTGCCGGCACCATGCCGGGCACGCCGAAACCGCAGCAGTGGTACGACGCGGGTTATCTCAGGAAGGCCGACACGATCGAAGCGCTGGCGCGGCGGCTCAACATCGAGCCGGCGACGCTCAAGGCCACGGTTGATCGCTTCAATGGCTTCGTCGCCAAGAACCGCGACGAGGATTTTCAGCGCGGCGAGCGCGCCTACGATCGCTGGCTCGGTGACCCATATCACCGGCCGTCGGAAACGCTCGGCAGCATCAGCGAAGGTCCGTTCTACGCCGTGCCTGTTTATCCGGGCGATGTGGGAACGTATGGCGGCGTGGTCACCGATGAATACGCGCGCGTGTTGCGTGAGGATGGTTCGGTGATTCCCGGTCTCTATGCAACGGGTGTATCGACTGCCTCAGTGATGGGACGTTCGTATCCGGGTGCGGGCGCGAGTATCGGGCCGTCATTCGTGTGGGGCTACGTCGCGGCGAAGCATGCGGTGAAGGGTGACTGAATCTTCATCTTCTTTGTGGGGCTGGCTTTAGCCGGCCTAAAAATGTCAGGCTGAAGCCTGACCCACAGGAAGATGAAGACAGCGTCTTCAGGCGCGCGCACCACGCGCAAACAACCGACTCGACAGCGCCCCATAACTTGCATCCTGTTCCCCCGGTGTCACCGCAGCCATCGGCGTCGACAGCGGCCGCTGCGTCCGATGATCGAACGCCACCACGCGGCTCGCGAACTTCCAGCGGCCATCCTCCTTGCGATAGCGATCGATGTAGCGCACCAGCATGAAGTCCTCGGCCATGCCGCCCTTGCCGTCGGGAATCAGGTGCCACGCGATCGCGTACACCTCGCCTTCGCCCTCATCGCCGTCGACGGAAATCAGGTGATTGCAGACGTGGTGCCCGCTGTAGGGCAGATGCGGAAACGACTTCTCCAGGAAGCGCACGTAGCCTTCGGCGTCGCCGTTGTAGTGCTTGCCGTGATCGTCCGTCCCGTCCTTCGTGTACAGCGTCTTCAGCAGTTCGCCGTCCTTGCGATCCACGCCGCGCGAATAGAGCAGCACGAGTTCGCGGATCTCTTCCTTGGCGATCAGAGTGGCAAGCGCTTTCGGGTCGATGCTCATGGTCGTTCAGCCTCCAGTGATGCCGTTATCGAGGGAAATGCACGTAGCTGCGGTTACGCCGCGAAGCTGTAGCCGCCGTTCACGGGATAGGTCTGTCCGGTGATCCAGGAGGCGGCGTCGGAGCAGAGGAAGAGCGCCATCATGGCCACATCATCCGGCTTGCCGAGTCGGCGGATGACGTACTGCGAGAGCATGGCTTTCGCCCGGTCGCTGGCGAGGAACTGCGCCATCGCCTCGGGCTCGAACGGCGGTTCGAGGGCCGAGAGCGAGATGGCATTGCTCGTGATGCCGAAGCGCCCGGCCTCGCGTGCAATTGCGCGCACGAAGCCGGCGGCGCCTGCTTTCGCTGCGGCGTAGGCGGCAAGCCGCACCTGGCCGATGCGACCGGCGTCCGACACGATCGTGACGATGCGTCCCTTCTTCTGCGCCGTCATGCCGGGCAGCACTGCGTGACAGCAGTTCATGACGCCGCGCAGGTTGGTATGGAAATAGCGATCCCATTCGTCGGGCTGCGTTTCCCAGAACATGGGCGAGGAGCCGATCTGCGCATTCGGTCCGGCATTGCCGGCATTGTTGACGAGCAGGGCAATGGGCCCGAGCTTTTCCGTGGCAGCGCGAACTGCCGCAGAGACGGCTGCGTGATCGCCCACATCGCAGGGCACGGCGATGGCGCGAACACCCAGCGCTTCGATCTCCGCGACGACTGCCGCAGCACGCTCGGCAACGAAATCATTGACGGCAATGCCGCCGGCGTTGTGATGCGCGAGGGTCAGCGCGATGCCGCGGCCGGCGCCTTGTCCCGCGCCCGTGACGAAAGCGATCTGACCGCCGAGATCGAGCGGGTCATTGCCGATCATCTGCATCCCCTGGCTGATACGTTGGAGGCTTAGTTTCCCGGGATCGCCGGGTCGATGACAATCCGTGAGGAGAGGAATGGCCGCAAAAGGCGCAAAGGAAAATCAGAGACTCTTTATTTTCATTTTCTGACTTTGTGCTTTTTGCGCCTTTTGCGGCCATTCCCGCCCTGCTCTTAAGACTCGCCCTTCGCCGCTAGCGCCGCCTCGACCGCATTGATCTCCGACTTCAGCCACATCGCCTCGCTCAGGTTCACGCCGCCGGACTCCTTGAGCAGTTGCTGCAGCGCGTCTTTCTTCACGGACAGCGAATCTGCATGCGTCGCTTCGACACCGAGCGCGATATCGAGCAGGTGCAGCGCTTCGAGCGCCTGGCCCGCATCCAGCTTCCTGCGCGCGCGTGCGGCGAGCGGGCCTGCGCCGCCGGCGAGTTCGACCAGGTCGGCGTTGACGCTCGATCGCGGCACGCCGTACAGCGACGTGGTCGAGTCGTAGTGGAACCAGCCCGAATATTCTTCCCAGATCGAACGCACGGCCCACGACACCTTGCCGTGGAATTCGCCGATCCTGAGTTGCGGCGGCAGTTGCACTTCACGCATCAACGCGTGCACGTCCTTGCCGGCATTCATGCCGGCAATCACGGCGTCGTTCACGAACGAGACGGCCGCGTGCATCTTGTCGAGCGCTGCGCGGATCGTGTCGGCACCGCGAATCGGCTCGCCGTGACCGGTGATGAGCAGTTCCACACCGAGGTTGCGGACCGTGTCGAGCGACGACAGATAGCGTTGCACCAGCCGCGGTTTGTCGCCGCGCATGGTGACGAGGTTGGGCATGGCGAGGAACACCGGCCCGAACAGGTTGCCGGTGAAGGCGATGCGTTCGTCCGGCATCCACACGGTGAGCGAATCCAGTGCCTCGCCGCCCGGTGTCGAGATCAGCTCGAAACGACGGCCGCCCTGTTCGAATTCGTGGCGCCGGTCGACGACGATGTCGGGAACGACTTCCGGCGGCGGCAGCGGCTTGCTGCCGCGATTCATGGTGCCGGCCCAGAGTTTCGCCGAGCGGCGCTTCAGGTACGGGCCCAGATCGTCAAAGTAGTGCCAGGTCTGCACGAAGCGTCGTTCCGCGATCACCTCGGTGCCGGGCTCGCTGAATCCCGGCACGCCGCCATAGTGATCGGCATGCGCCTGCGTCAGGATGATCCTGCGCAATGCGCCGGTGCGATGCGGCGCGAGCAATTTCTTGTTGCGCTCGACATTGTCCATGAAGCCGGTGTTGACCATCAGATCGCCGTCGGCCGTCGTCACCAGGTAGGCGTTGGAAATGTCCTTCGCCATGAAAATGAAATCGGTGATGCGCCCGGCTTCCTTCTGCTGGTCGCCGGCGCGAACCAGGCTGGCGAGAGGCGGCGTGCCGTCGTCGGATTGAGTGCTCATACAACCATAGATTCCAGAGATTTCACACAGAGGTCTCGGCGTCGCAAAGAGAGAAGAATCTCCACGGGGGACACGGGGAACACAGGGTTCAGAACAGAAAATTTCTTGTCCCCGTGCTCCCCGTGTCCCCCGTGGAGAACTCTGTTTCTCTGTCAGAAGTCGACCATGACCTTCGCCGACTGCGGCGTGCCGGCGACGTTGAACGCCTCGACCACCTGCTCGAACGGAAAGCGGTGGCTGATGAGGCTGGCGACCTTGTCGCGCAGGCGGGGCAGGGCGGCGATCACGTCCGGCATTTCGTCCGGATAGCCGACGGCGGTGGTGATGGTCATTTCCGTCGTCAGCATTGCGCCGAGGTTCACTTCCACCGGCTTCATGTAAGCCGCGGTGATGACGAGTCGCGAGTGGTACTTCGCCATGCCGATCACATCGGAAACGATGCTCGGCGCGCCGGCGGCGTCGATGTAGGCATCGGTGCCGACGCATTCGCGGCTGAACACGCGCGCGGTGCCATGCAGTTCGGCGAGACGTGCACGTACGTCGTCCTTCGCGGGATTGAGCACGGCACGCGCACCGAGCGCCGTGGCGCGTTCGAGACGTTCGGGCGACAGATCGAGGGCGACCACATCGTTGACGCCGCGATCCACCAGCCACAGCACCATGCCCAGGCCGATCGGGCCGCAGCCGAAGACCACGGCCTTGTCGCCGGGCTTCACCTGCATGCGATTCACGCCATGCAATGCGACAGCGAGCGGCTCGGTCATCGCCGCGATCTCGTACGGCAGGTCGTCGGGAATCGGCAGCAGGCTGTCGCCGACGCGCGCATCGCGCACCAGCAGTTCTTCGGTGAAAGCGCCTTCCGGACCGCCGCTGCCGATGTAGCTCGGTGTCTTCATGGGATTGATGACGACACGCTGGCCCACCGACACATCTTTCACGGCAGCGCCGACCGCGATGATCTCGCCCGCGGCTTCATGGCCGAGCGGCGTGACGCCGCCGGGCTTGCGATGAATGCCGCCGATCTTGACGTAGCTCAGGTCCGAGCCGCAGACGCCGCAGGCCTTCACCTTGACGACGACGTCGGATTTTCCCAGCGACGGCGTCTGGTACGGATCGAGGCGGAAATCGTTCACGCCGTGGATGTTGAGCATGTGTCCCATGAAGTGCTCCTTGAGACCTACATGTTGATGAGCGAGGCGCCGTCGATGACGATCGTGTCGCCCGTGTGGAACGACGAGGCGTCGCTGCACAGATAGGCCGCGATGCCTTCGAAGTCCGCGGCATAGCCGGGCCGCGGGATCGGCGTTTTCGCAGCGAAGTATTTGTCGACCGGGCTCAGTTCGGCGGATTCGCCCGTCATGCCCGTCTTGATGTAGCCGGGCGCCACGGTGTTGGCGCGGATGCCGTACTTGCCGAACTCGACGGCCATGCAGCGGATCGCCGCGCCCATCGCAGCCTTCGAGGCGGCGTAGGGAATCTTGCCGGCCAGGCCTTTGAACATCGACAGGCTGCCGCAGAAGATCAGCGAACCGCCGGGTTCGCCGGCCTCGGCGCGCTTGACCATGTGACGCGCCGCTTCGCGCAGCGTGTAAAGCGAGCCGTGCAGGCTGACATCGAGGAAGGAGAGATATTCCTTGCTGGTCTGCTCCAGCGTGCCGGTGCGCGGCGGCGGCAGGCCGGCATTGGCGATGGCGCAGTCGATGCGGCCGAATTCCTGCAGCACGGCATCGTAGGCCGCGATGATCTGCTCCTCTGAGGAGACATCGACCTGCTGCGCCAGAGTTTTCGCGCCCAGCGATTCGAGTTCCTTTTTCGCGGACGCATTCTTCTCGGCGTTGCGACCCCAGATGACCACGATGCCGCCCTGCTTGGCGATGCCGCGGGCGAAGCCCAGTCCGAGACCGCTGTTGCCGCCGCTGATGACGGCGACCTTGCCCGTCAGATCGAAAAGACCCTTGGCCATGATTCCCCCTCGCTGGAATGCCGCTACCGGTTTGCCGCCAAGTGTGGCCAGCCCTGCCAGTGCCCACAACGTTCATGAGTGTCGATGGCGGGCCGCAGTGATGGTGCAGGGACGGCTATGCCGGGGCTCTTCCTTGTGGGGCCGGCTTTAGCCGGCCTCGGCATTGCAGGCCGGCTGAAGCGGCCCCACAGGAAGAGCCCCTCCCCAACCGTCCCCGCAGGCAGGGGAAGGGGGATCAGAAGCTACTGAATCGCAGCCAGATCCTGCGCTATGTCGGACATGGGCCGCAGCGGCTTCAGACCATCCCACAGCCGCGCGATCGCCTCCATGCCCTTGAAAGCGCCGAGCGTGCCCGGCGTTGCCTGAATCAATTCCAGATGCAGGCCGCCAGGCAGGTAATTTTCGAGATACACGAACTTGAGTCCGGAGGGCATGACGCCGCTCAGCACCACCCGATCGTGCAGGCCATGCTTGTCCAGCAGCGCATCGAGATCGGCGACGACGGTCGCGCAGTGATTGAGTTTGCCGGCGGTGCGCAGCGCCTCGCGATAGAAGCCTGTGCCGCCGTTCAGCGGCTGCACCAGTTCCACCTGCACGCTGCCCCAGTAGCCGAAGGCCAGTCGCAGTTCGGCGGGCGTGCGCACGCCGCGGAAGTAGCACTCGTCCATGGCATTGCGATCGAGAAGATAGAACGGCCCGACACCGGCGCGCGCCGTCCATTCGGCGGCCGCGGCCTCCGCGTCCTCGACGATGTAGCCGAGTTGCATGATCGTGCCGAAATCGCTGTGCATTATCGATCCTCAGAAAGAAATGGCCGCAAAAGGCGCAAAAGGCGCAAAAAATCAGATCGGAGGCTTCTTCTCCGACTTTGCGCTTTTTGCGCCTTTTTGCGGGCCATTTTTCTCGCACTGTCAGCATCGCTGATCCGCAGTAGCCCGCGTGATCCGCAGATGCCGCGCGCCCTCTGCATGCATCGCCTCGGCATCGCCCTGGATTTCCACCGCCAGCGAGACATGGCAGATGCTGAGCAGCAGGTTCATGAGGCGCTGCTCCTGCTCGTCCAGTTCCGCGAGTGGCTTGCGATCGAGATGGTCGAGTGCCGGCACGACCAGATCCTTCGCCGCATGGAAGAACGCCACGCGCTCCGACTCCGTGCTGGCGAGACGGCGACGCAAACGGTTGTTGGCACCGGCGATGGCCCAGTCGGCGACGAAGGGTTCGAGCGATTCGAACCCGGCGGGCAGCTGGTTCATCGTGCACCGCCGGCCGCAAAGGCCTGCACATGCTGGTCGACCATGAACATCAGGTGTCGGCACAGCACTTCGTTTTCCTGGAAATGGATGTGGTCGAGCGCGCCGCTGCTCAGGCCGCGCTGGCCGGCTTCGATGACGGCGCGATCCTCCGAGTGGATGTCGAGTGCCGTGGTCATCGAGTATTCGCGGGCGAAGCGCTTCGAGGCGCTGTCGTCCTCGCCGTTCCAGTAGAGGCGGATGACGCCGCGCGAGCGCGTGGCACTGATCGGCATCACGCAGTGCGAGAACGGCGAGATGGGCGATCCGAGGATGAAGAAGTTCGGGAACAGTGCGAGATAGTTCTTGCCGTTCGGACTGGCCATCGTGCCTTCGGCCATGGCGAACTGCACGGCCTTGCCGAACGCGAGGCGCTGCATTCCTTGCGGCGCAGCCGCCGGATTCGACCAGATCGTCTGGGTGCGATGCGGGCCGTGGAAGCCGTAACGCACTGGATAACCGAAGGGATTGTCCGGTCCTGTCGCGGCCTCGCCGGAGCGCGGGTGAATGAAGCGCAGGTGATAGTTCTCCTGGAAGTTGTCGTAGGTCAGCTTCCAGTTCGCCTCGATCTCGTAGGTGTATTCGGCGAAGGTCGTGGCGCGCGCCGCCGGGAACTGGTCGAGCGTTTCGGCCAGCGGTCCGAGAAATTCGCGCAGGCCCTGTGCCGGGGCACGATCGAGATTGACGAACACCAGTCCGCCGCAGACATCGACGGCGACGCCGGGCAGGTTGCACTGGTCCTTCGCGATGTAGAAGCGCTCGAAGTCCGGCGCCGCGCGCAGCTGGCCGTCATTGCCGAAGGTCCAGCGATGATAGGGACAACTGAAGGACGAGCGCCGGCCGCAGGCTTCCGCCACGAGCTGCGTGCCGCGATGCGTGCAGACATTGTGAAAGGCACGAATCTGGCCGTCGTTCGCACGCGTGATCAGGATCGACGCGTTGGCGATTTCGATGGGACGCACGATGAAGTCGCCGGGCTGCGCCAACTCGGACACATGTCCGACCTGCAGCCAGGTGCGGCGGAAAATGGCCTCGCGTTCCAGGTCGAAATAGTCGGCGCGGTAATAGGGGCCCGCCGGCACCGGACCGGTACCGAAGGCTGTCGCTGGCTGCTCTGCTGGCTGTGCGCTCATCGGCGCTCCCTCTGACGTCGTCTCGTGACGTCGTCTGAAAATACGACAGCAGTGTCGAAATTTCAATGCGACCGGAAAATGCCTGCCGGCGCTTACACTAGGCGCGTCGTCAACCGCAGCGCACCAATCCATGCCCGCGAAAGTCCAGCGCCGTCACAAGAATTTCGATGCAACGCACCAGGCCATGATCGAGACCGCCGTGCGACTGGTATCGCAGCACGGCCCGGGCGCCGTATCGCTCGCGGCGATCGCCCGGGAAATGGACATCAACCGCACGACGGTCTACTACCACTTCGAAAGCCGCGAGGCGCTGCTCGATGCCGTGAAGGCGTGGTCATCGCAACAACTTGCGAAGGCGTTCGATCCCATCGCGTCGCAGGAGGAGCGCATCGACTACATCACGCGCTTCGTGCTGGAGAACCCCGAGCTGATCAAGCTGTGGATCGAGGAACTGATCGGCGTGAGCGACATCCGCGGCAGCTATCCCGCCTGGGATGCGCTGGTGAAAGGCATCCGCACCACCATCGCTGCGGAGCATCCCGGCGAGAAAGTCGACGCCGAGGTCTACAGCGTGATCCTGCTGACGAGCGCCATCATCGGCCCGCGCGTCATGAAGCACAGCGTCTGTCCGGACGCGGATACCGAAACCATCGTGAAGCGCTTCCGCGTGGAGCAGCAGCGGTTGCTGAAGCACGATGCGTTGTTGAGAACGGCGGCGGGTGGTCGGGCGGTCAGGAAGAGGAGAGAGAATGGCCGCAAAAAGGCGCAAAAAACGCAAAAATAAGAATGAGCACTTCTTTTCCCGAATTTGCGTTTTATGCGCTTTTTGCGGCTATTCCTTTCTTCATCCGCTGCTCGCCCGCCAATGCGATGACCGCCGTCCACGGCCATGCACGCGCCGGTCGTTGCTCCTGACGGCAACGCAGTTGAATCGCGCCGGTCCATCGTGTACTTCAAAGTCATCGGTACAGGCAATGGGGGACGCTCGATGTTCATGATGCGCTTTGACATGCGGGTGCCGGGAAAGACGCCCGCACAGATCGCCGACATGTACGAGACGGCGATCGAGATGGCGCAATGGGCCGACGACAAGGGCTGCATCGGCATCGGCCTGTCCGAACATCACGCGGCCGACGATGGCTACCTGCCTTCGCCGCTCATGATGGCGTCCGCCATTGCCGCGGTGACGAAGAAGTCGCCGATCATCATCGGTTGCGCGCTGCTGCCCATGTACGACCCGGTGCGTCTCGCCGAAGACATGATCGTGCTCGATCACATCAGTCGCGGCCGGGTGACGTTCATCCTCGGTATCGGTTATCGCCCCGCCGAATACCAACTCTACGGACTCGACTACGAAAAGCGCGGCGCGATTGCCGACGAGAAACTGTCGCAGCTGCTCGCGATCCTGAGGCAGGCTTCCGAGGGACGCGACATGCCGCGCGTCACACCGCCGTCGTTTCGCGACGGTCGGCCGACGATTGCCTGGGGCGGTGCGACGAAAGTTGCCGCACGGCGTGCGGGCCGCATGGGCGTGAATTTTTTCGCGCAGACAAACCTGCCGGTGCTGGGCGAGGAATACGCCGCCGCAGCGCGCAATGCGGGCTTCGAGCCCGGCACCTGCATCCTGCCGTCGCCGGAGGCGCCGAACATCGTGTTCGTGAACCCCGATGTGGATGCCGGGTGGCGCGAAGTGGGCCCGTACCTGCTGCACGACGCCGTGACCTACGCGGGTTGGAACGAGGGTTCCGGACGCGAGACGGTCAGTATGTCGCGCGGTACGACGATCGAGGAACTGCGCCAGGAGAACGGCGCGCGTCGTGTCGTCGATGTGGCCGGTGCAGTGCAGATCGTGAAGCAGTGGGGCAGGCTGCCGTTGGGTCCGCTGTGCGGCGGCTGTCCGCCGGAACTGGCGTGGACGTATTTGCGGCGCGTGGTGGATGAGGTGGTGCCGGCGCTGGCGAAGGCGGGGTGAGTCGGTGCCTGTAGAAGAGAATGGCCGCAAAAAGGCGCAAAAATCTCAAGGTCAAGAAATCCGAATCCGAACCTTGTGATTTTGCGTCTTCTTGCGGCCATTCTTTTTTACGGAATCAGCAGCGCCACAATCGCCTCCGCCGCCTGTTCCGGCGTCATCTGCGTCGTATCGATGCGCAGCTCCGGCGCCTCCGGCTTCTCATACGGACTGTCGATGCCGGTGAAGTTCTTCAGCTGCCCCGCTCGCGCTTTCTTGTAGAGCCCCTTCACATCCCGCGCTTCGGCCTGCGCCAGCGATGTATCGACGAACACTTCGTAGAACTCGCCGTCGCGAATCATCTGCCGCACCATCTTGCGTTCGGCACGGAACGGCGAAATAAATGCCGTGATGACGATGAGGCCCGCATCCGTCATCAGCTTGGCCACTTCGCCGACGCGGCGGATGTTCTCGACACGATCCGCATCGGTGAAACCGAGGTCCTTGTTGAGACCATGGCGCACGTTGTCGCCATCGAGCAGGAACGTGTGACGGTTCATGCGCGCCAGCTTCTTTTCGACCAGATTCGCGATGGTCGACTTGCCGGCACCCGACAGGCCCGTCAGCCACACCACGCCCGCCTTCTGATTCTTGAGCCCCGCGTGATGCTCGCGCGTGATGTCGGTCGCCTGCCAGTGCACGTTCTGCGCACGGCGCAGCGCGAAATGGATCATGCCGGCCGCGACGGTCGCATTCGTCATCTTGTCGATGAGGATGAAACCGCCGAGATTGCGGTTGTCGTCATACGGCTCGAAAGGAATCTGCCGATCGGTGGCCAGCGTCGCCACACCGATCGCATTCAGATCGAGCGTCTTGGCGGCCAGATGCTCCATGGTATTGACGCTGACCTGGTACTTCGGCGCATGTACCGTCGCCGTTACCATCTGTGCGCCGATCTTCAGCCAGTACGGCCGGCCCGGCAGCATCTCGTGCTCGTCCATCCATACGAGGGTGGCTTCGAACTGGTCGGCCGCTTGCACCGGATCGCTGGCGAGCGCGATCACATCGCCGCGCGAGCAGTCGATCTCGTCGGCAAAGCAGATTGTCACCGACTGGCCGGCGACGGCCTGATCGAGATCGCCATCGAGCGTCACGATGCGCGTGACGGTGGAAGTCTTGCCGGACGGCAGCACGCGGATCGCATCGCCCGGTTTCACGGTGCCGCTGGACACCAGGCCGGAGAAGCCGCGGAAATCCAGGTTCGGGCGATTGACCCACTGCACGGCCATGCGAAACGGTCGGTCCTGCATCGCCGTCGTGTCGACTTCGACCGTCTCCAGGTGCTGCATCAGCGCCGGGCCGGTGTACCAGGGCATGTTCGACGACGGCGCGGTGATGTTGTCGCCCTTGAAGCCGCTGATCGGCATGGCCACGAAGTCGGTAATGCCGATGCTGGTCGCGAAGGTCCTGTACTCGGCGACGATCCTGTCGAAGACGTCCTGGCTGTAGTCCACCAGGTCCATCTTGTTGACCGCCAGCACGATGTTGCGGATGCCGATCAGGTGCGCGAGATAGCTGTGGCGGCGCGTCTGCACCAGCACGCCCTTGCGCGCGTCGATCAGGATCACGGCGAGATCGGCGGTCGAGGCGCCCGTCACCATGTTGCGCGTGTACTGCTCGTGTCCCGGCGTGTCGGCGACGATGAACTTGCGCTTTTCGGTGGCGAAGAAGCGGTAGGCCACATCGATGGTGATGCCCTGTTCGCGTTCGGCGGCGAGACCGTCGACCAGCAGCGCGAAGTCGATGTTCTCGCCCTGTGTGCCCATGCGCTTGCTGTCGGCTTCGAGCGCGGCGAGCTGGTCCTCGAAGATCATCTTCGAGTCGTACAGCAGCCGGCCGATCAGCGTCGACTTGCCGTCGTCCACCGAGCCGCAGGTGATGAAGCGCAGCAGCGTCTTGTGCTGGTGCTGTTCGAGATACGCCTCGATGTCCTCGGCGATGAGGGCATCGGTCTTGTAGATCGGATCGGATGAGTGGCGCATAAAATTAAAGGGGGGTCGTGACTAGGAGATAGGGGGTAGGGGGTAGTCAGAGGGGAGAGGGGCGTGCACTTCTGACTGCCCCCTACCCCCTGATCACGACCCCCTTCTCAGAAGTACCCTTCCTGCTTCTTCTTTTCCATGCTCGCCGCCTGATCGTGGTCGATGGCGCGGCCCTGGCGCTCGGACGTCGTCGTCAGCAGCATTTCCTGGATGACCTGCGGCAGTGTTGCGGCTTCGCTTTCGACCGCGCCAGTCAGCGGATAGCAGCCGAGCGTGCGGAAGCGCACCGAGCGCATGACCGGCGTCTCGCCGGGTTTCAGCTGGAAGCGGTCGTCGTCGACCATGAGAACCAGCCCGTCGCGCTTCACCGTCGGACGCGGTGCGGAGAAATACAGCGGCACGATCTCGATGCCTTCGAGATGGATGTACTGCCAGATATCGAGTTCGGTCCAGTTGGAGATCGGGAACACGCGGATGCTCTCGCCCTTGGCCTTGCGCGCGTTGTAGAGATTCCACAGTTCGGGGCGCTGCTTCTTCGGATCCCAGCGATGATTGGCGCTGCGGAAACTGAAGATGCGTTCCTTGGCACGGCTCTTTTCCTCGTCGCGGCGCGCGCCGCCGAAGGCCGCGTCGAAGCCGTACTTGTCGAGCGCCTGCTTCAATCCTTCCGTCTTCCACATGTCGGTGTGCAACGAACCGTGGTCGAACGGATTGATGCCCTTCGCCAGGGCTTCGGGGTTCTGGTAGACCAGCAGATCCATCCCGGCATCGCGCGCGGCGCGGTCGCGCAGCTCGTACATGGCGCGGAACTTCCACGTCGTGTCGACGTGCAGCAGCGGGAAGGGCGGCTTGGAGGGATAGAACGCCTTCCTGGCCAGGTGCAGCATCACCGCGCTGTCCTTGCCGACCGAATACAGCATCACGGGCTTTTCGACTTCCGAGACCACCTCGCGAAAGATGTGGATGCTCTCGGCTTCGAGGCGTTCGAGATGCGTGAGCTTGCGGCGCACGGCGGCGTTCATGTCATTCACTCCGAGATCTGCGCGCCAGGCGCAGCAGGGTTGTCCGGCGCCCGGCAGGGCAGCCACTTTCGATCAGGGCGGAAAGGCCCGCAACGCGGGTCACTGTTGAGGAACGGCCGGAATGCTGCATTCCGGCCGCGGGAAGCACAACCGCGGCATGCCTCACAGCTTCAGAGGTGCCAGCAGCGCTTCGCTTTCGACCCACAGTCGTTCGGCGGCGACGGGATCCTGCGACGCGGCGCTCGACGGCACGAGCTGCCGCTGGTGATAGTAGCCGCCGCTGCTGCGACCCGGTTCCGGATCCGTCGCCAGCCACACCAGCGTGTCGGCGGCCTGTTCCGGACTGATCGCGTCGAGCGTGCCCATATACCGCTGCATCGCGTCATCGGCGTGACTGACGAAGTTCGAGGCCACCACGCCCGGATGCATCGCGTGCGCCACGATGCCGTCGCCGGCCAGCCGCTTCGCAAGTTCGCGCGCGAACAGCACGTTCATGAGTTTCGCGCTGGTGTAGGCGCCGCCCGTGGAAAAATTCTTCAGGCGCTGCAGATCGCCCCAGTCGATCCCGGGCGTGTATTCATGGCCGCTCGAAGACACGTTGACGATGCGCACCGCGCCGGGCCCCGCGCTGCGCGCGGCGGCGCGGAGCAGCGGCAGCAGCCGGGTGGTCAGCAGGAAGTGGCCGAGATGATTGCTCGCGAACGTCGCCTCGAACCCTTCGTCCGTCATGATCAGCCGGTTGTTCACGCCGCCGGCATTGTTCAGCAGGGCATCGATGCGATCGGTGCGGGCGGCGATCTCGCGCGCCACGCGTGCCGTATCGGCCATCGACGACAGATCGGCGCGCAACATCTCGAACGCTGCGCCCGGAACGGCCGCGAGGATCTCCGCCTGCGCGCTGGCGCAACGCGAGACGTCGCGGCCCATGCCGATGACGCGCCACCCCCCCTGGACCAGGGCCTGCGCGGCGGCCTTGCCGACGCCTGAACTGGCGCCGGTGACGACGGCGATGCGGGGTTGGGTGTTCGATGTCATGGGATCGGTTTGCCGGGCGGGTTACGCAGTCGACGGCATCGCCGACGGGGCCGGCAGTCTCGGCCAGCCACGTCCATCCGGCAATCCGTCCGCTGTCGAATACAGGCCCTGTTTTTGTCGCCTCAAGTCAGGAAAGGCCGGGAAA
>CAYWHG010000055.1:0-1240 GCA_964457865.1 uncultured Steroidobacter sp. | reverse complement strand
CGCTGTCGAATACAGGCCCTGTTTTTGTCGCCTCAAGTCAGGAAAGGCCGGGAAAAACGGCTTCTCTCGGAGGGCCGACTTGAGCCATATTGCCGTGTCGCCGGCACAGACCGGCGGGTTGGATGAGGGGGCAGTCCCGTGAGCTACGACCGACCGACAGTGACCATCGACGCGGAAGTCCGCGTGCCGACCATGACGGCCCAGCTCGCCTGCTTTCATGTGAGCGATCCGACCGACAGCATCATGCGGCTGCAGGACGATTACCGTCTCGACTTCTGCCTCACCCCGCGTCCGCGCAATACCCGTGGCTGCTACCGCGACCACTGGAGCCGTCACCGCTTCGAACGCATCGGCAACGTATTCCTGTTGCCGCCGCAGGAAACCGTGCAGGTGTCCACCAGCGGCGGCGCGCCGCAGGGATCGCTGGTCTGCCACATCCATGCCGAGGCGATGCGGCAGTGGTTCGAAGGCGAACTGGAATGGACCGACCGGCGTCTCGAAGCCAGCCTCGACGTGGGCGACGCCAACCTCCGCAACCTGCTGACGCGCCTGACGGACGAACTGCGACATCCGGGCTTCGCCAGCGAGGCGATGGTGGAACTGATCGCCGGCCAGGCAGTGATCGAGATCGCGCGTTATTGCGCGTCGATCCAGGAAGGGCCAGCGGTCGGCGGCCTGGCGGCGTGGCGGTTGCGTCGCATCGACGAACGCCTGCGTGAAATCCGCGAAGCACCGACGCTGTCGGAGCTGGCGGCGCTGTGCAATCTGTCCGTGCGCCAGCTCACGCGCGGTTTCCGAGTCAGTCGCGGTCATTCCATCGGCGACCACGTGGCGCAGGCACGCATCGATCATGCGAAGCGCATGCTGGCGACCGACCAGAGCGTCAAATCCATCGCCTATTCGCTGGGCTTTTCCTCGCCCTCCAGTTTCTCGTTCGCCTTTCGTCGCGCCACCGGCCGCACACCGCGCGAATTTCGTCAGCGGCTGACGCTGTCCTGAAACCCGGAACAAAGAAATCTCCACGGAGGGCACGGGGAACACGGGGGGCAGGAAAGCACCGCTCTAGCCTTCCTGTCCCCGTGTTCCCCGTGTTCCCCGTGCCCCCCGTGGAGAATCTCCGGCTCTCTTCCTACGTCCCGTTCGCAATACTGCGTCCCGCCGCACAAAGAAAACGTCGTTGCGGACCCGGCGAGCGGGGCAGAAGATGCCGCGATTCAATGCTGATTCGAACGGGGGACGA
>CAYWHG010000054.1:25453-26847 GCA_964457865.1 uncultured Steroidobacter sp. | reverse complement strand
CGACCGTCAACCGTCAACGGACAACTGTCAACCCGCTTAACTAAGCGCCATTGGCATTAAGCCGATGCTGCTGCATTTCTTGCTGTGGGGCCGGCTTCAGCCGGCCTTCAGAAGTCAGGCTTAAGCCTGACCTACAGCAGAAAAGACGCTAATGCAGTGCCATTAGGCTTTGGCCTGACACCCGGAGGCCGGCCAAAGCCGGCCCCACAGGAAGATTCAGCGGCTCATCCCGCCTGCCACGCCTGCTCCAGCCGCTTGCGCTGGTCGGCGGTCAGCAGGTGACCGCGGGCGGCGAGCTGGTTGTCTCGCAGGTGGGTCAGTTTCGTCGTGCCGGGGATCGCCACGGTGACTGCCGGATGCGAGACGACGTACTTGAGCATCACCTGCGCCCAGCTCGTCGCCTCGATCTCTGCGGCCCAGCCGGGCAGCGGCTTGCCGGCGAGCTGCGACAGCACATTGCCGCGGCGGCCGCCGAGCGGCACGTTGATCAGCACGGCGACACCTTTTTCCTGCGCCAGCGGCAGGATCTCGTCCGCGGCGCCGCGATTGTCGATGGAGTAGTCGACCTGGATGAAATCCAGCGGCAGCGTCTTCAGTGCATTGATGATCTGCGGATACTGATCATCGGTGGACGTCGTCACGCCGATGTAGCGCACCTTGCCCGCCTGCTTCCATTCCTTGAGGCGCGGGAACAGTGCATCGATCTGGTGGAAGTTGTGAATCTGCAGCAGGTCGATCTTCTGCACCTGCAGCCGTGCGAACGCCTCCTCGATTTCGCCATCGCCGGATTTGATGTCGCCGCGGATCGGCGTCTTGGTGGCGATGAACAGCTTGTCGCGATTGCCGAGTTCCTTCACCAGCTGGCCGATGACCACCTCGGATTCGCCGTAGCCGCGCGCCGTATCGACAACCTTCGCGCCGAGTTCGGGAAAGTGCTGCAGCACTTCCTTGCGGGCGGCGATGTCCTCGGGTGTCGTGACGCTGTACGCGTTCGTTCCCAGGCCAATGACAGGCAATTTCTCGCCGGTCCCGGGAATCGGCTTGGTGATCAACGGCAATTCGGCGGCGAACGCCGGTACAGCGCCGAGTGCTACACCGATGCCGGCGGCGAGGCTCCCCTGGATCACGGTGCGTCGGGAAAGGCGGCTTTTCAGGATCGAAGTCATCGGTTTCTCCGCTGGCGATCGGTTGACTCAGGAAGGTCCGATCATAGAGACGATGTCCATGTCCGGGAAGTTCCGACGTGGTCACAAAATGCGGCGATTTTGCGGTGCGCTCACCTTCAATCCGGAAACGCCCGCCGACGTGCGTTGCAATCCGTGCATCAGACGGTAAAGCGCCGGCAGCACGACGAGGGTCAGCAATGTCGACGACACGATGCCGCCGACCACGAC
>CAYWHG010000054.1:0-25353 GCA_964457865.1 uncultured Steroidobacter sp. | reverse complement strand
CCGGCAGCACGACGAGGGTCAGCAATGTCGACGACACGATGCCGCCGACCACGACTGTCGCAAGCGGCCGCTGCACTTCGGATCCGGTACCGACATTCAGCGCCATCGGCACGAACCCCAGGCTGGCGACCAGCGCCGTCATCAACACCGGACGCAGGCGTGTCAATGCGCCCTGCACGATCGCCTCGTCCAGTGCGACACCACGTTCGCGCAGATCGCGGATGAAGGACAGCATCACCACACCATTGAGCACCGCGATACCGGAGAGTGCGATGAAGCCCACGCCCGCCGAGATCGAGAGCGGCATGTCGCGAATCAACAGCGCAAATACGCCGCCGGTCAGCGCCAGCGGCACGCCGCTGAAAACCACCAGCGTATCCCGCGCCGATCCGAAAACGGCATACAGCAGCCCCAGCACGAGCAGCAGCGTCAGCGGCACGACCACCGCCAGTCGTTGCGTCGCCGATTCGAGCTGCTCGAACGTGCCGCCGTACTCGAGCCAGTACCCCGGCGGCAATGCCACATCTGCAGCCACCTGCTGGCGCGCGGCGGCGATGAACGACCCGAGATCGCGATCGCGCACATTCGCAGTGACGACCACGCGACGCTTGCCGTTCTCGCGACTGATCTGATTCGGACTGATCGTGACTTCGATGCGCGCCAGCTCTCCGAGCGGCACGAACTCGGGCAATGCCGCTTCGCCAAACTCGTCCGCATCGCCCGCCACCTCGCGCGATGCGATGGGCAGCTTGACCGGCAGCATCGCCAGCATGGCCGGATCCGTGCGCAGCGCATCATCGAGGCGCACGAGGATGCCGAAGCGCCGATCTCCCTCGAACAGGACGCCGGCATGATGACCGCCGAGTGCGGCGCGCACGACGCTCTGAACTTCGGCCACCGACAGCCCGTAACGCGCCAGCCGCTCGCGATCCGGATCGATGGTGAGCAGCGGCAGTCCCGTCACCTGTTCCACCTTGACGTCCGCTGCGCCATCGATGCCGGACAGCACCGACTCGATCCGGCTGCCGATGGCAGCGAGTTGTTCGAGATCATCACCGTAGACTTTCACTGCCACGTCCGACCGAACGCCGGAAATGAGCTCGTTGAAGCGCATCTGGATCGGCTGCGTGAATTCATAGTTGCTGCCGGGAATCTCGGCGGCGGCGACTTCCAGCTCGTGAACCAGTGCGGCTTTGGCCTTCTCCGGATCAGGCCAGTCGCGGCGCGGCTTCATGATGACGAAGGTGTCCGCGACCGAAGGCGGCATGGGATCGTTGGCTACCTCGGCGGTACCCAGCTTGCCGAAGACATGCGACACCTCGGGCACCTTGCCCAACCGTTCTTCGAGCACTTTCTGCATCTCGACGGCCTGAGTGAGACTGGTGCCCGGGATGCGTAGCGCGTGCAGCGCAATGTCGCCTTCGTCCAGATTCGGAATGAACTCCCGCCCCATGCGTGTCGCAGCGAAGGTGGCCAGCGCGGCCAGTGCGAGGGCTCCCAGAAGCGTCGCCACGCGGGCGCGCAGCGCCGCCGCCAGTACCGGCTCATAGGCAGAACGGATGGCCTGCATGATGCGGTTCTCGCCATGCGCAATGCGCCCGCGAACGAAGACCGCAACGGCGGCAGGCACAAAGGTCAGCGACAGAATCAATGCAGCGAGCAATGCCATCACCACGGTGAACGCCATGGGATGAAACATCTTGCCTTCGATCCCCGTCAGCGCGAACACCGGCAGGTACACGACCAGGATCACGACCACGCCGAAGACACTTGGCCGCAGCACTTCGCTCGTGGCCTCGCGAACCACGCCGAGTCGTTCCGTCAGAGACAACAGCCGTTGCTCGCGTTGCTGGGCGATGCCGAGATGACGCAGGCAGTTCTCGACGATGATCACGGCGCCGTCGACGATCAGGCCGAAGTCCAGCGCACCAAGGCTCATGAGGTTGCCGGAAACCCGCGAGCCGACCATGCCCGTGATGGTTGCCAGCATGGCGATGGGAATGACGGCGGCGGTGACGATCGCGGCGCGGATGTTGCCCAGCAGTGCGAACAGGACCGCGATCACCAGCAAGGCGCCTTCGGCGAGATTCTTCGTGACCGTGCGGATCGTCGCGTCGACGAGCGCGGTGCGATCGTAGATGGGCTCCGCACGCATGCCGGCGGGCAGGGACGGCGCGATCGCTGCCAGCTTCGCGGCAGCCGCGGTCGCCACCGTGCGGCTGTTCTCGCCGACCAGCATGAACACCGTGCCGAGTACCACCTCCTGTCCATCCTGGGTAGCGGCGCCCGCGCGCAGTTCGTGACCCACACTCACGTTCGCGACCTGCGACAGGCGGATGCCAACGCCCTGGCGATGGGCCAGCACGATCTCGCGCAGCTCTTCCATGCTCGTGACCTGGCCCGGCGAGCGGATCAGGTACTGCGATCCATTGCGCTCGATATAGCCGGCGCCGACGTTCTCGTTGTTCCCTGCCACGGCGGCCACGATGTCGCCGAACGTGAGATCGTAGGCCATGAGCCGCTGCGGATCGGGTGCGATCACGTAGGCCTTCTCGTAGCCGCCGATCGTGTTGACCTCGACGACGCCCGGCGTGTTGCGCAACTGCGGGCGGATGATCCAGTCCTGTGCCGTGCGCAGATCGATCGGCGTATATCCGCTGCCCGGATCGGCCGTCACCGTGTACATGAAAATTTCGCCGAGACCCGTCGCGATCGGTCCGAGTGTCGGCTCGATGCCCTGCGGCAGGCTGGAGCGGACTTCGTTGAGACGTTCGCTCACGAGCTGTCGCGCGAAATAGATGTCGGTGCCATCCCTGAACACGGCAGTCACCTGCGACAGACCGTAGCGCGACAGCGATCGCGTGTACTCCAGCGCCGGCAGCCCGGCCAGCGCCGTTTCCACTGCAAAGGTCACACGCTGCTCGGCTTCCAGCGGCGAGTAACCCGGCGCCTCCGTATTGATCTGCACCTGGACGTTCGTGATGTCGGGTACGGCATCGATGGGCAGGCGCTGGAAATTGACCAGGCCGAACAATGCGACGACGACGACGGCCGCCAGCACGACCCAGCGCTGCCGCAGCGAGAAATCGACAATGCGGGTCAGCATGGAAGATTCAGTGATCATGGCTCGCTCCCGATTTCTCGATGTCGGCCTTGATCAGGTAGCTGTTGCCGGCGACATACGAAGTCCCCGGCTTGAGACCGTCCAGCACCTCGACATGGCGGCTGTCGCTGCGACCGAGTTCGAGCATGCGCACTTCATAGACGTCACCCACATTGGCGAAGACGACATCGAAGTCCCGGAAGCGCTGCAGGCCGTCGCGCTCCACTGCCAGCGGCACCGATATCTCTGCGATGGTCACCCGGCCGGTGACGAACTGACCCGGCCGCAGATTGCCGGCGGCATTGTCGATGACGACGCGCGCACGCACGCTCTGGCTGCCATGCACAGCGAGCGGCGCGATGCGCGCAATCCGACCGCTGCCGATCGACTTGCCGTCCAGATCCACGAGATCCACGCGTTGCCCTTCTTCGATGCGGTCGAGCTCGCGCTGGAAGACATCGAGTTCGACCCAGACTCGCGTGATATCGACGATCGTGAACAGCGCTGCCTCGCCCGTCGCTTCGCCGATCTGCGCTCGTTGATCGACGATGGTGCCGGCGATCGGCGCCGTGAGCGGATAGTTCAGCAGGCTCTCGTTGCTCTGCACCTGCGCGAGCACGGCGCCGCGTTCGACTTCGCTGAACGGCTGCACGGCGATCTCGCGAACGACACCCGGATAGCGCGCTCGTACCCGCGAGATTCGCGTCGGGTCGGCCTGCACCGTCCCGGAGAGCATCACCTGCTCCTGCAATACCACTGGCCCTGCACTCGTCACCGCGACGCCCATCGCGCTGGCCGTGGCCGCAGCGATCTGCGTTCTGCCTTCATGCGATGCGTACGACCACTCGTGCGCCTGGCCCGCAACCTGCGCGGACACGACGACATCGAACGAATGCGGTTCGGCCACGACGCCGTCGCCGCGCAGAAACTCGCCATCCGCCTGAAAGGCGAACTCGTTGATCTCGCCATCCAGCCGCGTGAGCCGCACACGCACATCGGCGGCTGCCGACGGCAGCAGCTTGTCGCCCTCGTACAGCCAGACGTGAAACTCGGGAGGCACGCCCGCCTCATGGATCGCCAGTTCCAGCGCGAAGTCGCCATCGCGCAGCAGGCGACCGCCATGCGGCCCGCGCTCGAACTCCGCGGCGCCATGCACGTGACCGGATTCGTCGTGTCCGTGCCCATCCTCATGGCTTGAGCAGCCGCCCAGCAGGAGCAGGCCCAGCAGCATCGGAGGAATGAGCTTCATGGCGACGACTCCTGTGCAGGACCGGCCACCGGTTGCCCGGTGAGGCGTTCGATCTCGATCAGTTGCAGGTGAAAATTCGCTGCGGCATCGATGGCTTCGAGTTCGATCTCCAGCAGTTGCCGCTGTGCATCGGCGAGTTCGAGGAACGAGAAACGTCCCGCCTGGTAGCCGGATTGAGTCGTCTCCAGCATCTGGCGCGCCTGCGGACGCACCTGCTTCTGCAGTGCCTCGGTCTCGCTGCGCGCATGCATGAGTTCCTGGTACAGCCCGAACAGGGTCGAATGCAGTTCCATGCGGCGCGAGCGCTCCGTGAGTACCAGCGCAGAGCGTTCGGCGTGCACGGAGCGCTGCTCGAGATCTCCCCGCCGCGACGTTCCAATGGGCACGGCGATGCCGGCGACCAGCGCACTGTCGTCCAGCGCCTCGAAGCGCCGCACGCCCACGTTGAAGGTCAGATTGGGCCGCCGCTGTGCGTCGGCGAGGCGCGACCGCGCCTCCAGCGCGCGATGCATGGATGCGAATGCCAGCAGGTCGGGGTTGTGATCGATCCGCTGCCGATATCGATCGAAGCTCTCCGGCGCGTCGACCTCGAAGAAATCGCCGCTGACAGAGGAAAACATCGGCGTCTCGTCGTTCCATGACGCGGCGAGGGCGACACGCGATGAAAGCAACCCGTGTTCGGCGTGTTCCTGCGCGATCTGTGCGCGCGCCAGCGCGATGGCGGCACGACTGGACTGCACGGGCGAGGCCGCGCCTGCTTCGACGCGAGACCGCACCGCCTGGATCGTCTGCTCGGCGAGGAGCACCGAGCGTTGCGTGGCAGCGAGCCGCTCCTGATCGGCGAGCACTTCGATGAAGCGGCGCGCCACCTCCGCCAGCACATCGGCGCGACGCGCGCGCTGTTCCGCTGAGATGCGATCAAGTTCGCTGTCGCCGGACTGCTGCCGCAGCCGGGCCTTGTCGCCCAGCTCGACGACGCGGGAGAGCTGCAGGGTCGTTTCGAGTGCATGGGTACCCGACAGAGCGCCGGTGCCAGCGAAATTCTCGAACTGCAGTTCGACAAACGTCGCCGGCGACAGCGCCTGCAGCGATGCCTGTTCGCGCGCTGCAGCCGAGTGATCCGCAAACGCCGCCAGTTCCGGATTGCGCTGCGTCGCGAGCTCAACGGCCTCTCGCAATGTGAGTGATTTCGACCCGGCGGCGGGACATGACAACGCCCAGCACGCCGTGATGCACGCGACCATGGCGCGTGCCGACAGGAATTCCATGATGACCTCCGGGCGTGGACACGCCGGAGGCGCGCGCACGCGAACATGATCGGGAACCGATTCAGAGCGGAGGGATCAGAGCGGCGGGCCGCGCAGCGGCGGCCGCAACAGCAGGAGCGAGCGAAGAACAATCGGCGGGTCAGTGCGCAGCGGCACCCGGCGCGTACGCGCGGGCAGCAGACTCAAAAGCAGTGTCGCGACGAACACCGCCAGCAGCGCGTCGGACGGATCTGCAAGCTTCTTCAGGAGGATGGCATCGAACATGTCGACGTCGCGATCCGCGTGATCCTCGTCGACATGATGCGCATCGCCATGCACCGCGCCGTCTGCCATGTGAACCGCCGACGCTGGCTCCTGGCCGTCGAAGCACAGATGCAGGTGTACATCGACCAATCGCGTTGCGAGGAACGCGATCAGTACCAGCCAGAACCAGCGGTGGTGGAACCGATGCATGGCGGCAGTATGGCGCAGCGGCATCGGGAAACGGAAGCCATGCGCCAGCCACCGCACATTATTAATGTGAAGTCGTCACGCCACGCGCTCCGCCGCCTCGACCGTATCGAGCGCGATCGGCGTCCGGAACAGACGGCCGCGGCGTTCGTGCCAGAGATCGACGATGCGATGCAGGGCATCGAGTCCGTCGGTGAGCGCCGCGGGGCCGGGATGCAGGATCGAGGTCGCGCGGATCTCGTGGATCTCGCCATCGCGCACCGCCGGCATTGCATGCCAGCCGCTGCGCTGTTCGATGCTCTCGCGGCGGAACGGCTTGCCGTTCCAGGCGCTGACGATGATGTCGGGCGCACGGCGCACGACGTCGTCGCTGTCCTGCAGGATTCGCTGTTCGGCCCGGGGATGGCGCGCCAGATCGGCGAAGCAGTTCGTGCCCCCGGCGATGGCGATCAGTTCGGACACCCAGCTGCTTGCACTGATGGCCGGCTCATCCCATTCCTCGAAATAGATGCGCGGGCGAGCTTCCTGTGCCGCGCGACTGCGGATCGATTCGATCCGCCACTCGAGCGTGCTGGCGTAGTGCGCGGCCGCGGCTTCCCGGCCGACCATCGCCCCGGCGACGCGGATCATGTCGAGGATGCCGCGAACCGATCGCTGGTTGAACAGATGCACGGCCACACCGTGCTGCGCGAGCGCGCCGAGTGCCTCACCGTGCGATTCGCCGAAGCCCAGCACGAGGTCGGGCTCCAGCGCGCAGATGTGATCGATGCGCGACACGCCGTGAACGGGAAGGCGTGGCTTTTTGTGCTGCGAATCCGGCAGCCGGTCGATCGTACCGGCGAACCCCACGATGCGCTGGCCTTCGCCGAGCAGGCACAGCGTCTCGGCGGTCTCTGCGCTCAGACAGACGATGCGTGAAGGATAGGTATTCATGACGTCAACCCGATCATGTGTTCGAAACGGGGCCAGGTGATGACAGACCACCGTTGCACATGCGAAGTTCAACACTCCGCGATTAATGCGACAGTACAGCGGCTTTCATCGATAAAGACGAATGAAGCAGCCGATTTGCGACAGCCCGATTGAAAAAACTTTCGACCAGCGGCGCAATCCCGTCAGGCGATGCGTCGCGTCGAGGCATATGAAAGCATCGACGCTGGTGAGTCGGACCACCATTGACCGGCGATTGGCCGGAATTGACCGCTCGCTGTCTGAAAGCCCCGCGTCATCACGCGACCTGTCCGACGGCAACAGCTTCAGCCCTGGCATGCAGCGCCATCAGATCCGGCATCGCACGGTGCACGAACTGAATGGAAATCGATCCTTCGCCGACGGCGGACGCGACCCGCTTCACGCTTCCCGAACGCACATCGCCGACAGCGAAGACGCCAGGCAGCGAGGTTTCGGAAAGAAACGGCGCGCGCTGCAGGGGCCACTTCGCATTCGCCAGCTCATCGCGAGTCAGATCCGTGCCCGTTCGCACAAAACCCTTTTCGTCCAGCAGCACGCATTGCTGCAGCCACTGGGTATTCGGCACGGCGCCGGTCATGAGGAACACGTGCGCCACCGGCTCCTTCACATGCTCACCCGTGGATCGGCACAACCAGCTCACGTACTCCAGTCGCTCATCGCCCTCGAGCGCGGTGAGTTCGGTATAGGGGTGTAACGTGATGCGTGGATTCTCTTCGATGCGGCGAATCAGGTAGTGCGACATGCTGTCGGCAAGACCTGCGGCACGGACGACGATGTTGACGTGCTTGCACGAGCCCGCCAGAAATACGGCGGCCTGTCCCGCCGAATTGCCGCCGCCGACGATGACGATTTCCTCGTCTTTGCAGAGTCTGGCTTCCAGGTGAGTGGCCGCGTAGTAGATGCCGAGTCCGGTGAAGCGCTGCAGGTTGTCGAGCGCGAGGTTGCGATACTGCGCACCGGACGCGACGACAATGCTTTTGCCCTGCACGATGCGGCCGTCGCAGAGTTCGATGCCATACGGCCAGCGATCGCAATGCAGCTTCGCTGCCTGCCAGGTCACATGCACGACAGCGCCGAATTTCTGCGACTGCACGAGCGCGCGACCTGCCAGGGCCTGGCCGGAGATGCCCGTGGGGAACCCCAGATAGTTCTCGATCCTCGAGCTCGATCCGGCCTGACCGCCCGGTGCCACGGATTCGATCACGAGCACATCGAGTCCTTCGGATGCCGCATACACAGCTGCCGACAATCCCGCCGGACCTGCACCGATCACGATGATGTCGTGCACCTTCTCTAGATCGATCTGCGGATTCATCCCCAGGCATTCGACGATGTCGCGATTGCGCGGCCGGCGCAGCACCTTGTCGCCGCGACAGATCACGACCGGCAGCTCATTCGCCTGCACCTGAAATCTTTCGAGCAGCTCCTGTACGCCGGGATCGCTCTCGAACTCGACCGCCGTGAATGGATAGGCATTGCGCGTCAGGAATTCGCGCAGTCGCAGCGTATCCGCCGAGTGTCGCGAACCGATCAGCATGACGTCGCTGCCGCTGGCAATCAGGCCCATGCGCCGCAGAATGAAAGCGCGCATGAAGATCTCGCTCAGTTCAGCGTCGGTCTGTATGACGTTGCGCAGACTGTCGCCTTCGAGCAGCAGCACCTCGCCAGGCTCGATGACACTGATCCGGACGAACCCGTTGATGCCGCGCAATGTGCTGATCTCGCCGCCGAAATCGCCGTGCGTCAGGGTCGTGATCTGCGCACCGTTCGGACCCGTTCGCGAAGCATCCAGGCTGCCGGACAGCACGACGACCAGGTTGCGGTTGCGCTGGCCCGACTCGACCAGGACCTCGCCGGCGCGCGTCGGAATGCGGCGCCCGTGAGCGGACAGCCGCTCGATCTGCGCAGCCGACAACTTGGGAAACATCTGCGGCCGGCGGCTTTCGTACAGTGCCTGCGCGGCATTCAGTTCAGGTTCGGTGCTCATGGGGATGTCTCAACGTCGCAGCACCGCTTCCACGGCATCGAACAGCGCTTTCATACCGAACGAGACGTCCTGGATCCGGCCGTTGACGAAGAAGGTGGGGGTGCCGCGCGCGCCGCTGTCATGTCCGCTCTTCTGATGTTCGCGGATGCGCTGCAGATAAATCTCGTCATCCATCTCCGCGGTATATCGCGCCATGTCCAGCTGCAGACGCTCGGCATAGCTGTGCAGTTGCTGCTGCTTCAGATGTCGCTGGTTCTCGAACAGCAGATCGTGCATCTCCCAGAACTTGCCCTGTGCTCCCGCAGCCTCCGCCGCTTCGGCAGCATGACGGGCATGTGGGTGCACTTCCTCGAGCGGGAAATGACGGAAGACGAGGCGAACGCGCTCGGCATACCGCTCCATCAGGAGCTTCACGGCCGGGGCGGCCTGCTTGCAGTTCGGACACTCGAAGTCGCCGTACTCGACGAGGGTCACGGGCGCGTGATCGGGGCCGAGTTGATGATCCACAGGGCTGACCGGCACGGTCAGTTCGAACGAGTGATGTTGACTCATGACGAAATCCAGCTGAGGACGGGAAGGAACGACTCGATGGTACCTGCGGGCACTGACAATACCTGCACGCATTCACCGCGGCTTGTTCGAACGTGCTGGCTCATGCCGCCCATCGGTGCAGGGGCGGGACCGCGCCAAAGGACTTGCACTGCGAGGGCGCAGCGATTCAAATGCCAGAAGTTGATAACTCTGACAAATGAATCGGGGGATCTCAAGCATGATTTCGGCACGTCTGTCGATCTTGGCGATCCTCCCTGCCCTATATGCGACGGCCACGCACGGAACCGAACGCATCGCGAGCCCCGATGGGCAGCTGGTCGCGATCGTGGAGATGAACGAAGACGGCTCGGCCATGTATTCGATCGAGCATCGCGGTGCGCAGGTGTTGCGGCCTTCTTCGCTGGGACTGGTGCGAGAGGACGCAGATTTCTCCCGCGGGCTGCGGCTGCAATCCATCTCGCCCGCCGAATCGGTAGACGACCGCTATGAATTGCTGACATCGAAACGGCGGCTCAATCACTACCAGGCAAACCGTCGCTCGCTGACCCTCGGCACCGCCGCCGGCCAGAAACTCGAGATTGTTTTCCAGGTCGCCAACGACGGCGTCGCCTTCCGCTACCGGTTTCCGGAATCCGATGCTCGCGTCCATCGCCTCAACGACGAGAAGAGTTCCTTCAACTTCCTGCCCGGTACGCTCGCGTGGCTGCAGCCGATTGCCGCCGCCAAAAGCGGTTGGGGAGAAACCAATCCTTCCTACGAGGAAATCTACAGCCGCGAGATTGCCGTGGGATCGCCCTCACCCACCGGAGCGGGCTGGGTGTATCCCGCGCTGTTTCGCACGAAGGACATCTGGCTGCTCGTGAGCGAGTCCGGGCTCGACCGGAACTATGCGGGCACACGGCTGCGCAATGACTGGCGCAGCACTGAATATCGCGTCGCGTTTCCGGATCCGTTGGAGCATTTCCAGAACGGTCCGGTGAATCCGCAATCGACGCTGCCGTGGCAGACACCCTGGCGTCTGATCGTCATTGGCGATCTGAAGACGATCGTCGAGTCGACCCTCGGCACTGATCTCGCAGAGAAGCCGGCGACAGGAGCGAAAGTGCCGGGACCCGGCCCGGGCAAGGCGTCCTGGAGCTGGCCACTGCTCGGCGACGCCGAAACCAGCTATGCAACCAGCAAACGCTTCATCGACTACGCCGCCGACATGGGCTGGCGCTACACGCTGATCGACGCCTTGTGGGACACGCAGATCGGCGACGCGAAAATGAAGGAGCTGTGCGACTACGCGCGCGGCAAGGGCGTCAGCATCCTGGTCTGGTACAACTCGGCCGGCGACTGGAACAGCGCGCCGCAGACACCGCGCAACCTGCTGCTGACGCGCGAAAGCCGCCAGCGGGAATTTGCGCGCGTGAAGGCCTTCGGCGCCGTCGGACTGAAAGTGGATTTCCTGCCGGGCGACGGCCAGTCCGCCATCGCCTACTACCACGACATCCTGCAGGACGCCGCCCAGGCCGGTCTGCTCATGAACTTCCACGGCTCGACCTTGCCGCGCGGCTGGCAGCGCACCTACCCGAACCTGATGACGATGGAAGCCGTGCGCGGCCTCGAGTTCGTCACGTTCGAACAGAAGAACGCCGAGGACGAACCGACGCATGCGGCCATGCTGCCCTTCACGCGCAATGTGTTCGATCCGATGGATTTCACGCCGGTCGTTCTCGACCGCATCAACAACATCGAACGCCGCACCAGCAGCACGTTCGAGCTGGCGCTGTCGGTGCTGTTCACTTCGGGCATCACGCACTACGCCGAGATTCCCGAGGGCATGCAGCACGCACCCGGCTACGTCCGCGAGTTCATGAAGCAGGTCCCCAGCATCTGGGACGAAGTGAAATTCATCGACGGCCTGCCCGGGCAGTACGTCGTGCTGGCCCGGCGCAGCGGCAAGAAGTGGTACATCGCCGGCATCAATGCCGACCGCGAACTGCGCACGCTGAAACTGTCGCTGCCGATCCGCAGCGGCGAACTGATCACCGACGGCGACGGCGGCAACCTGTCATTCCGTCAGCAGAGCGTGCGCGTCGACGCAGGCAAGACGCTGGAGATCACGCTTGCGCCGCGCGGCGGACTGGTGATGGTGGGAGAGTGAACACGCGCCAAGCATATGGAGAGCAACGTCTCGTGAGCCTGGGAACCTGAAGGATCGTATTGTCGTACTGGTGTGGACCGACCGTGGGGACGGCATGCAGAGACGCGACCATCTGAATGCATCGTCTTCGCCCGCTCCGCAACCTTCGGCGCCCGTCTACCGACTCAGCGCCTGCATCTGCAGCGCATGTTCCTTCACCAGGTTCATCGTCGACGTATCCGTGTCGAACACGCAGTAGAGACCCTGCGCCTCCTGCGGCGGATCGCCGACGAACGCGTCGCCGGGCTTCCACATGAAGTCGGCATTGGTGGTGCGGCCGGCGCCGCCCCAGGCCCAGAAATTGGAGCCGGCGATCGGCGCGCCTTGCGCCGCGCGCTTGTACAGCACGTCGAAAATGTCCTTGTAGTAACGATCGCGGTAATGGGTTGACGCGTCGGGGCTGAAGGCGCCGTCGTCGCGATTCATGCCGAACTCCTCCAGCACGATGGGCTTGCCGAGCTGCTGTGCGACATTGATGTGCCAGTCGAGATAGTCGCTGGCCTTGCGCCAGGCGTCGTCGTAGGTCTCGGCCGGTTTCTGCGGATCGAACCAACTCCAGTTCGGTGCCCACATGTGATACGTCAGATAGTCGACGTGTGCGCTCCGGTGGGATTCGATGTAGAGATCCTTGCTGCCGGCAGTGCCCATCCAGCCTTCGTTGCCGGTGCTGACGAGTTGCCGCGGCGCCAACGATTCGATGTAGGCGGCCGTCTCGTCGATCCAGCGATTGAACACCGCTGCATTGGCCAGGCCGTCGGCATCGCTGCCGGGACGCGGTTCGTTGGCCAGCTGCCATGACATGATGGTCGGATCTTCGCTGTAGAGCCGGCCGGTCACGGTGTTGCGGCGTGTGATGAGCATCCTGATGGCATCGCGGAATGCGGCCTGCGCGGCGTCGATGGCGTAGAAGCTCGCCGAGTTGTTCATGAAGCCGTTCCAGTCGCCCGTCACGTCCGGATCGAGCACGGGCTTGCCGGCGAACCACGACACGTACTGCGACATGCCGCCGGACCACTGCCAGAAATTGTTGAGATACACGACCGCCTTCATGTCGCGCTTGCCCATTTCGGCGACGAAGAAATCCAGGCCGGCCAGCAGCGCCTCATCGTAGTGACCCGGCGATGTCGTGATTGCCGGACGCACGGCGCGCCTGAGTTCGCTGGCTTCGGCAAGACCGAGCACGCGGATGTTGGTCACGCCGTGATCCCTGAGCTGGTCCAGCTCGCGGACCAGTCGCGCACGATCGCCGGTGGCGCCGTCCGAACCGAGGTAGGCGCCATACCAGATATTCGTGCCCACGAAGTAATAGGGCTTGCCGCGCCAGCGGAACTGCGTGCCCTCGATCGTGACGAAGTCCGAGGCTGCGGGTACGGCAGCTGTGGGCGGCGATTTCTGACAGGCGCCGCACAGTAGAACCGCGGCCACCAGAGCGAATCGGGCGTGGTGCATGAATCCCCCTGAGAATCGTTGTTGTGTTTGACCGCAGTCACTGCGCCGAAACGAGCGCTCTGGAATCGCGGATCACACCGCGCTCTTCACCGTCCCGCCGTCGACCCGCAGCGCGGCGCCGGTCGTGGCCGAAGCCAGCGGACTGGCGACGTAGGTCACCATCGACGCCACTTCCTCGGGAGTCGCGAAACGCTTGATGAGCGACGTCGGGCGCACTTTTTCGAAGAACTCTTTCTCGAATGCCTCGAAGGTCTTGCCCTCGGACTTCGCCAGCGTCTCGACGAAATCGCCGACACCGCGCGATTTCGTCGGTCCGGGCAGGATGCTGTTGACCGTGATCCCGGTGCCGGCCAGCGATTCGGCGAGGCCGCGCGACACTGCGAGCTGCGCTGTCTTGGTCATGCCGTAGTGGATCATTTCCGCGGGAATCTGCACCGCGCTTTCGCTGGAGATGAAAATGATCCGGCCCCAGTCGGCGCGGCGCATCGACGGCAGACACAGGCGCGCCAGCCGCACACCGCTCAGCACATTGACGTCGAAGAAGCGCAGCCAGTCGGCATCCGGAATATCCTCGAAGGCCCTGGGCTCGAAGATGCCGAGGTTGTTCACGAGGATGGCGATGTCGGGATACTGCTTCACCAGCGCCGCGGCGACCTCGCTCCTGCTCAGATCGCCGGCGAAACCAAGCGGTGTCCGGCCCGTCGACGAACCGATGGCGGCAATCGCCGCATCGACCGCCGCCTGCTTGCGGCCATTCACGATGACCCGCGCACCTTCGCGCGTCAGTGATTCGGCGATGGCGAAGCCGATGCCTGCCGTGCTGCCCGAAACGAGCGCCAGACGATCAGTAAGCTGAAGATCCATGACGAGCCTGCCTTCGCGGGGAGACGGCAGACACTACAGCAAAGTCATCCGGCATCCGCCATCGTGAGACATACGACGCCGAAGACGATGCAGAGTGCGCCGGGAATGAGACAGGAATCGGAGTGCTTCGACTGGGCTCAGCACGAACGGACCCTTCGACGGGCGAACGGAATAAGGGTTTAACTCTTTCTCCGTCGTGCTGAGCCCGGTCGAAGCACTCCTGGTCTGGACGAGACGTCATTGCCGCCACACAACCGCGGTGATGAGATCCGAAAATGGCGAGTCGGATGCGATCGTTCGCGTCAGGCTTCGTGTTGGCAACTCATCGACAGGTGACCCATGACTTCATCCCAGCAGGATCGTGCGCTCGCATTCCAGGCATTGCATCGACGCCCCGGCTCCTTCGTCATCGCCAATGTCTGGGATGCCGGCTCGGCCCGCATCGTGGCCGGCCTCGGCTTCGAAGCCCTGGCGACGTCGAGCGGCGCGTCGGCCAATACTCTCGGCCGGCTGGACGGCCATGTCACGCTCGACGAGGCCCTGACACAGATCCGTTCGATGGCCGGCGCCACCGGACTGCCACTGTCCGGCGATCTGGAAAAGGGATTCGGCGATGCGCCGGATGCGACCGCGAAAACGATTCGCCTCGCCGCAGACGCGGGACTGGTCGGCGGCTCGATCGAAGATGCCAGCGGCAATCGCGAGCGGCCCCTCTACGATTTCTCGCTCGCCGTCGAACGAGTGGCCGCTGCCGTGGTCGCCGCCCGCGCCCTGCCCTTTCCGTTCACACTCACGGCACGCTGCGAGAACTTCCTGCGCGGCAATCCCGATCTCGATGACACCATCAAGCGTCTGCAGGCCTATGAGAAAGCCGGCGCCGACGTGCTGTTCGCGCCGCTGCTGCCAAACCTGGATGCCGTGAAAACAGTCTGCGCCAGCGTCTCGAAGCCGGTGAACTTCATGGTGGGCGTCCCGGGAAAGTCGTTCAGCCGCGCCGAACTCGAAGCCGCCGGCGTCAAACGCATCAGCCTCGCCACCTCCCTGCACCGCGCTGCAATGAGCGGCCTGATCGCCGCCGCCCAGGAAATCCAGCAGCACGGCACGTTCAAGTACGTCGATGGTCTGCAGGACATCAACCGGTTCATGCAGCGGTAGTCGGAAAAAGAACAGCCACCGCAGTAACCGCAAGGAACGCATAGAACACAAAACAGAGAATTGGCCGCAAAAAGCGCAAAAGGCGCAAAGCTAGAAAAAGGAGGGAGCACCAAGGGCTTCGCCTTCTTCTGGCCTTGCGCCTTTTGTGCTTTTTGCGGCTATTTCTTTCTCCCTCTTTTGTGCGTTCTATGCGTTCTTTGCGGTTACTCTCCGACCTTGTACTCCGCAAACGACGCGCCGATGATGCGCAGGCATGAACGACACCACGCTTCTCGACGATCGCGCCGTCAGCGATGCGATCACGCTGCGGCATCTGCTGCATCGCCAGCCCGAGGTCTCGCATCGGGAATCCGCCACGGCCCGTACCATCGTCGGGTTTCTCGCTGACTTTCAGCCCGACGAGATCGTCACCGGCCTCGGTGGTACCGGCGTTGCGGCGCTTTTCAATGGCGCCGAGCCCGGTCCGACGCTTCTGTTCCGCAGCGAACTGGATGCCCTGCCCATCCAGGAGATCAATGATTTTCCGCATCGCTCCGAGCATGCGCACGTCTCACACAAGTGCGGGCACGACGGGCACATGGCGATGGTGGCGGGACTCGCGCCGTCGCTGCGGCAGCGACGACCGAACGGTCGCGTCGTGCTGCTGTTCCAGCCGGCCGAAGAAACGGGAGACGGTGCAGCGGCCATTCGCCGCGATCCGCAGTTCCAGAGAATTGCACCCGACCATTGCTTCGCCATTCACAACCTGCCTGGCTATCCGCTGCACCAGGTCGTCAGTCGCGAAGGAACGTTTGCGATGGCTTCCGTCGGCATGCAGGCGAAGCTGGTCGGCCGGACGTCGCATGCCTCGCAGCCCGAACTGGGCCTGAGTCCGGTCAATGCAGTCATCGCACTGCTGCAGGGACTGCCGACGCTCACGCACCGCACCGATCCGCAGACCTTCCGGCTCGCCACGCTCACGCACCTGGTTCTCGGCGAGCGTTCGTTCGGCATTGCCGCCGGCGAGGCGGAAGTGCTCGCGACGCTGCGCGCGGCCACGGACGCCGGACTGCGCCAGCTGCGCGAGCAGGCGAGCGATCTCGTCAACAGCGCGGCACAGCGCGATGGCCTGACCGCAACGCTGGAATGGCACGATGAATTCGCGGCGACGGTGAACGATCCGTACGCGGTGCTGCAGATCAAGCGTGCCGCCGCGGCGCTCGGCCTGAGTTATCAGGCCATGGAAACGTCGCAGCGCTGGTCGGAAGACTTCGGTCTGTTCACGCAGATATCCAAAGGCGCGATGTTCGGTCTCGGCGCGGGAACGGAAACACCCGCACTGCACAGTCCCGACTACGATTTTCCCGATGCGCTCATCGCCACCGGGATCGGCATGTATCGCCAACTCATCGACCTGGTGCTGGGCGAGGTATAACCCGCCGGCCGCCCTCAGCCGGGAAATTTTCCGACCGACGCCCAGCACGGATTGACGCTGGCGCGGATGCACCACTACGGTAGTCGCAGCTCGCGGAGGCCGGCACCATGACGCAACGACGCGTACGCCCCGATCGATGGATGGCATCGCTCGCCACACTGCTGTGCATGTTCGTGTTCGCGGCGGCGGCATCGGCGGCCACCGCGGTCGCGACGCATGGCGCGCTGGCGGTGAAGGGCAACCGGATCGTGAACCAGGACGGCCAGCCGGTATCGCTCGCGGGTCCGAGCCTGTTCTGGAGCAACAACGGCTGGGGCGGCGAGCGCTTCTACAATGCCGGCGCAGTCGCCGCCGTACAGCGCGACTGGAATGCAACCCTGATCCGTGCAGCGATGGGTGTCGAGGCGCCGGGCGGCTATGTCGGCGATCCGGCCGGCAACACGGCGAAGGCGGTCGCCGTCGTCGATGCAGCGATCGCCAACGGCATGTACGTCATCATCGACTGGCACTCGCATCTCGCGCAGGAACACACGCGCGCAGCGGTCGATTTCTTCGCGACCATGGCGCAGCGCTACGGCGACACGCCGAACGTCATCTACGAGATCTACAACGAACCGCTCGACGATGCCGACTGGTCATCCACGATCAAGCCGTATGCCCTGCAGGTGATCGCCGCGATCCGCGCGATCGATCCGGACAATCTCATCGTGGTCGGCACCCAGACGTGGTCGCAGGATGTCGACAAGGCCGCCGCCGATCCGATCCGCGATCACGCCAACATCGCCTACGCACTGCACTTCTATGCCGGCAGTCACGGCAAGGCGCTGCGCGAGAAGGCACAGAAGGCACTCGCGGCCGGCATCGCACTGTTCGTCACCGAGTGGGGAACGGTCAGCGCACGCGCCGATGGTCGTGTCGCCGCAAAGGAAACCGAACGCTGGATGGAATTCCTGCGCACGAACCAGCTGTCTCATTGCAACTGGGCGCTCAACGACAAGAAGGAAGCCGCCTCCGCGCTCGCACCTGGTGCGGCAGCGCAGGGACCCTGGCCGGACTCTTCGCTGACCGCATCCGGCAAATTGGCGCGGCAGATCGTGAAATCGTGGGACAGCATCGATTACGACGGCGTGCCGTAGCGGCAGCCCTTCGACACGCTCAGGGCAAACGGATTCTCTTTCTCTGTTCGTGTATCCGTTGACACACGCGGCGATGTCGTCCTAACTGCGCATCGTTTCTTTCCCTGCAGACGAGGTAATCGAGATGAACCTGACGCGCATCACGTCGCTGGCACTTCTGGCCACACTGGCCGCCTGTTCGAAGACGGAGCAGGTTGCGGTCGCTCCTCCCGCCGCCGAAGCGCCGCCCGCCGCTGAAAGCGCCATTGTGGTCGCCGTGAATTCGGAGACGCGCACGGCCGAAGACAAGTCGCGCGACCTGTTCCGCCATCCGGCCGAATCGCTGGAGTTCTGGGGACTGCAGCCGGGCATGACCATTCTCGAAGTGCAGCCGGGCGGCGGCTGGTGGGCGGAAATCCTCGCACCCTATGCGCACACAACGGGCGGCAGGTACTACGCCACGGGCGCCGATCTCGACAATCCTGAACTTTCGGAAGGCGCACGCAAGGGCCGCGCGGATTTCGAGGCGCGCTTCGCGGCGAAGCCCGATGTCTACGGCACGGTCGCGCTGGTCAACTTCGGACAGAGGTCGGCTCCGCTGCCCGCCGACACATTCGATTTCATTCTCACCGCCCGCTCCGTGCACGGCTGGATGGGCAACGGCATCCAGGACAAGGTGTTCAAGGACCTGTACGGCGCGCTGAAGCCGGGCGGCATCCTCGCGGTCGAACAGCATCGCGCCAAGCCCGGCGAGCAGGATCCGAAAGCCGCGAGCGGCTATGTCACGGAAGAACACGTCATCAAGCTGGCGCAGCAGGCCGGCTTCGAACTGGTCGCGAAATCGGAGATCAACGCGAATCCCGCCGACACGGCCGATCATCCCTTCGGCGTGTGGACGCTGCCGCCCACCTCGCGCACGCGTCCCTACAGCGAAGGTGCGGATGCCAATGATCCGGATTTCGATCGCACGAGGTACGAGGCGATCGGCGAATCGGATCGCATGACGCTCAAGTTCCGCAAGCCACCGGCGGCTTAGGGCAAGAATTTCACACAGAGAACACAGAGCTAAGACAAGAGAATTCTCCACGGGGGACACGGGGAGCACGGGGACAAGAAATTTTCTTTTCCGAGCCCCGTGTTCTCCGTGTCCCCCGTGGAAATTCTTCTTCTCTTCTTCTGACGATCAGGACGTCTCGCCTTCGCGGATTCTCGCGGCTCGCGTAGTGCGTACGCGCTGCGTCATCGGCCGTCCCGGCGCCGGACCGGTGGACTGCCGGAAGGTCAGCGAGGATTCCATGATCTGGCCGGAGCGCTCGTCCGGCTCGCCGCGCAACAACTTCAACAGCAGTTCGGCGGCGTGCGCCGACATCGCGGGCACGGGCTGTTTGATCGTGGTGAGCGCGGGCCAGACCTGGCTGGCCAGCGGCACGTCGTCGAAGCCGGCGACGGACAGATCCTCGGGAACGGCGAGCCCCATGCCGTGCGCCACCGACAGCACGCCGGCCGCCATCTCGTCGTTGCTGGCAAAGATGGCCGTCGGTCGCCGATCGGCTGGCAGGTTCAGCAGCTTGCGTCCCGCCTCGACGCCCGAGGCGAACGAGTTGTAGCCCTGCACGATCAGCTTCTTGTCGAGCGCGAGGCCGCTGGCCTTCAGGCCGTCGCGATAGCCGCTGTAGCGATCCGCCACTGCCGCGTGATCGGGATTGCCGATGATGAAACCGATGCGACGATGGCCCAGCAGCGCGAGCTGTTCGGTCATGCGCGCGCTGCTCTCGCGATCGTTGGTGTAGACGCTGTGCAGATCGTTCTCGTGCTCGGCCGGCGCGATGCGCACGAAGGGCACGGAGTGTTCCTTGAAGGCGGCGAGGATCACGCCGATGTCCGACAGCGGCGGCGTGACGATCACGCCGTCGGCGCGCGACTGGCGCACGTTGCGCATGATGTCGTCGACCAGACCGGGCGACTGGTAATCGCAGGGATGCAGCACGACCTGGTAACGCGCCGCGCGACAGGTCTCGATGACACCCGCCAGCACGCCGGTGGCGTAGTAGGCACAGGAATTGTCGTAGAGCACGCCGATCAGGTACGAGCGCTTGCCGCCCATGCCGCGCGCGGACGGATTCGGGTGATAGTCGAGCTTCCTGATGACGCGCAGCACGCGCTCGCGCGTTTCGGGCTGCACGGTTTTGACGTTGTTGATCACGCGCGAGACGGTCTTGATCGACACCCGCGCCTGCGCAGCAACATCCCGGATCGTGGCATTGGCCATGCTGAGTCTTGCCTGAGTTGTTGCTTGCTATCCGCCCCCGCCGCCGGGGATCGTCGCTGCGACCTTGTGCGGGGATTCTACGACGCGAATGACCCGAAGCAGCGGGCCGAGAGGATTTTTCATGCGCGCGCATCCCTCGCCGGGCCGGTCGACTGACGCAGGATCAGCGAGGACTGCACGGGTTCGAGCGCCGCGGGAGAAGAATCGGGCCGCAGTTTCGCAACCAGCAAGGCCGCGGCCTGGCGCGCCAGTCCATACAGCGGCTGGCGAATCGTGCTGAGCCGCGGCCAGACCTGGCTGGCCAATGGTTCGTCGCCGCAACCGGCGATCGACAGTTGCGCCGGTACGGCAATGCCGCGCTCATGGGCGACATGCAATGCGCCCGCAGCCATCCGGTCGCTGCTGCAGAAAATGGCGGTCGGTCGCAGAGCACCGCGCAGCCGCAGAAGCCGGCGCGCCGCCGCGATCCCCGCTTCGAACGAGCCGTCGCCGGCGACGACCCAGCGGGCATCGGACGGAAGTCCGGCGGCCTGCAAGCCATCGCAATAGCCTTCATGGCGCTGCGCCGTTCCGGAGTGTCGCGGATCGCCCAGCACGAAACCGATGCGCCGATGGCCGAGCGCCGCCAGTTGCCGGGTCATGGCGCAGGCGGATTCGCGCTCGTTGGCGAAGACGCTGCGTTCGGGATCGGTACGGCTGGTCGGGGCGATGCGCACGAACGGAATCGCGTCCTCCGTCAAAGCCTCAATGACCGCGGCCGCATCCGAGAGCGGCGGCGTCAGGATCACGCCATCGACACGCACGCTGCCGACGAAGCGACGGATGTCCTCGCCGAGCGACGGCGATTGCGAATCGCAGGCGTGACTGACGACCTGGTAGTTGGCCGCGCGAAAGCTCGCCAGTGCACCGCCCTGCACTTCCGTCACGTAGCTCGCGTACGGATTGTCGAAGGGCAGTCCGACCAGCAGGGAACGATGACCGGCGAGCCGACGCGCGTTGGAACTCGGGCTGTAACCGAGGCGGCGGATGACGCTCATCACGTGATCGCGCGTCGCCGCCGTCACGCGATCGGAATTGTTGATGACGCGCGAGACCGTCTTGATCGACACGCGCGCCGCTGCCGCCACGGTGCCGATCGCCGGTCGCGTCGTCATCGTGCGCTACTCCGCGGCCACGGACCGGGAAAGAGGCAGATCGTCGCCGAGCGTGTCCTGCTCGGCGTAGGTCAGGCCGAAGCCGTACGGAAACAGCGGCGCATAGTCGGCATCGTGGCGATTGACCGTCGTCTGTTCGACCGAGCGCGGCCACGAGAACGACAGCTTGCCGCTAAAGTCCTTGTTCACCTCGCCCTTTGCATCGCGGAACAGCACGTCGGCAATACCGCCGCCTTCCGTGCCCGGCAACCAGGCCGCGACGAAGGCATCCGAGGCATTGAGTTCCGGGTTGACCCACAGCGGCCGTCCCGACAGAAAAATCGACACGACCGGAATGCCTGCGTCCCGCAGCTTGCGCAGCACAGTCTCTTCCGTGCCGCGGTAGTCGATGGTCTTCACGTTGCCGTGCCACTCCGCGTACGGCTCCTCGCCGAACACGACGATGGCGACGTCCGGCTTGTCGTGGTAGCTGCCGTCGACACTCAGCACGGCCTTCGGCGTCACTGACTTGATGCCGGCGAAGATGGAGGTGGCGCCGGGAAAATCCTTGTTGGTATTGCCGTCGCCCTGCCAGGAAATCGTCCAGCCGCCCGACTGCCGGGCGATGTCGTCCGCCCCTGCGCCGGCCACCAGCACCTTCAGGTCACGACGCAGCGGCAACACGCCATTGCGATTCTTGAGCAGCACCAGCGATTCGCTGACTGCCTGGCGTGCGATGGCACGATGTTCGGCGCCGCCGAGCAGTTCCGTCTTGTTCGCCAATGGACGCGATGACGGACGGCCCTTCTCGAACAGGCCCGCGCGCATTTTGACCCGCAGGATGCGGGTGACTGCATCGTCGATGCGCGACTGCGGAATGTCGCCCGACTGCACCTGTGTCACGGTGTTGGCGATGAAGGCCTTCCAGTCCTTCGGCACCATGATCATGTCGACGCCGGCATTGATGGCATCGGCACACTTGTCCTTCGAGCAGCCCTGCACTTCGTCGACACCGTCCCAGTCGCTGACGACGAAGCCGTCGAAGCCGAGCCTGTCCTTGAGTACGTCGGTGAGCAGGTACCTGTGGCCGTGCAGCTTCAGCCCCTGCCAGCTGTTGTAGGACGCCATGACGGTCTGCACACCGGCTTCGAGCGCAGTGAGATAGCCCTGACCGTGAATGTCCAGTAGCGCCTGTTCGCTCGCGCGATTGTTGCCGCGATCGATGCCCAGATCGGTGCCGCCGTCGCCGATGTAGTGCTTGGCAGTGGCGAGGACGCGGCTGCTGTCGAGGAATTCCGCCGTGCCCGGCGCACCCTGAATGCCCCGCACCATCGGTCCCGCGTAGGCGCGCACGATTTCGGGATCTTCGGAGAACCCTTCGTAGGTGCGACCCCAGCGATCGTCACGCACCACGGCGACGGTCGGCGCGAACGTCCAGTCGATGCCGGTCACCGCGACTTCGACGGCGACCGCAGCACCGATGCGTTCCATCAGCTCGGGATCATTGGCGGCACCGAGGCCGATGTTGTGCGGAAACAGGGTGGCGCCGATGACATTGTTGTGGCCGTGCACGGCGTCGGTGCCCCAGATGAGGGGAATCGCCGGCGCACCGCCGCTCGTATCCATCGAGGCATCGTAGAAGCGATCGGCCAGCGCGACCCAGTCGCTGACCTTCGAATATTTCTTCTGATCCGGAAAGGCACCGCCGCCGTTGAGGATCGAACCGAGGCGGTACTTGCGCACGTCGTCGGGCGTCACATCGCGGATGTCGGGCTGCATCATCTGGCCGACTTTCTGTTCGAGCGTGAGCTGCGCGAGCAGTGCGGCGATGCGGTCTTCCAGCTGCGGATCCTTCGTGACCGGTGAGGTGACCTGTGGCCAGTGCACTTCGGCCGATTGCGGCGTCGCGGGCGGCGCGGCGGCATCGTGTTTAGTGCAACCCTGCAACAGCATTGCGGCCAGCAGCAGTGCCGCAAGAAACTGCAATACGTTCATCGGTCGGCGGTAGTCGATCATGGGATTCCAGTGCTGATTGAACAAGATGGGTGTGGGTCAGGCTTCAGCCTGACTCTTATAAAAGGCCGGCTAAAGCCGGCCCCACAGCCCCGACCCCAACCCTCCCCGTAAGAGAGTCAGACTGCGGCAGGGCCGCCGGCACGCGAGGGGGGAGGGAATCGCGTGCCGACGGCCGAGCCACAGTCTTACTTTCAGAACCCGACGCGGATCCGTGCGCCGTAGGTGCGCGGCGGATTGAACACGAACTCCTGCGTGCCGCCGTCGATGGTGGCCTGCGTGGCGTGTGCTTCGTCGGTGGCGTTGTTGACGAACGCCTCGATGCGCACGTTGCCTTCGCCGGTGGTGTAGCCGATGCCGAGATCGACATGGAAATACCCATCGACTTCGTCATACAGCCGCAGCATGTCGGCGCCGTAGCCGGTCGCGATGCCATTCGCATCGACGGTCGTCACTTCCTTCGCGCCGTCCTCGCCCGCACCACCATTGAAGGCCGTCAGATAGTACGAGCTCTTGTAGGTGCTGGAGACCACCCAGTCCATCGAGCCGGAGCCGAGCGCGAACTCCTGTCCCACGCGCAGGTTCAGCGACCACGGCGGCGTGCGCGGCAGTTCGTTGCCGGCGAGATCGACCTGCAACGTGCCGCCTGCGGGACTGTTGCGACGACCGTCGTTCACGATGGAACCGTCCTGGTATTCGGTGTCCTGCCACAGCAGCGTGCCGGCGACGTTGAAGCCGGCGCCAAAGTTGTAGGACGCATCGAGCTGCAGGCCCATGTTGATCGCTTCGCCGATGTTCTGGTTCAAGGTGATGGTCGAGCAGGGCGTGGCGGGATTGTCGTCCTCGCAGCCGAAGTCGTTGCTGGGATCGGAATCCAGCAGCTGGATGCCGACGAGCGTGCTGAACACCTGGTCGGTGTACTTCAGGTAGTACGCCGAGGCATTGAGGATCAGCGGATTGCCGCCGACCATCAGCGTGTTCTTGGAACCGATTTCGTACATGGTGTTCTTTTCCGGTCCGACCGGCGGCGTGTAGAGGTCCTCGCCGGGGCCGGTGTCGAGATCCACCGTGTCGTTGAAGCTCGGCGCCTTGTTGCCGGTGGCGACCAGGAAATACAGCATGTTGTCGTCGGTCAGGTCGTACTGCGCGCGGAAACGCCAGTCGATGTACGAGTCGGAGTTCTCGCCCGACTGCACCGTCGCACTGCCCCAGGCCAGGCCGAGCCCCGGATAGTTGGCGCAGGTGCCCTGGAACTGGCTCGCCTGCACGCAGTCGCCGGCGAGGAACTCATCGAGCGTATCGTTGATGCCGTAGGCAGCGACGCCGCCCTGGAACAGCAGCACGATGTCGTTGAGCGTGTTCGGCACACCGTCGCCGTCGGCGTCCGGACTCTTCACCGTACGACCAAGCCCCGTCATGCGAAAGCCCGGCGTGCCGGTGCGCATCGCGACGCCATTGGTGTCGAGACCGGCGATGAAATTGAAACCGTCGCGTTCCTTGCTCTCGTCGGAATAGCGCGCGCCGGCGGTCAGGCTCAGTCTGTCGGTCGGCTTGAATGTCAGATCGAGATAGGCGGAATCGGATTCGCCGACGACGCGGCTCTGGTTGAATTCGAGATACGGCAGGTCCGTTGAATAGTCGAGCGGAATGCCCAGGAACACCTGCTGCTCTTCCTTGAACTTGTAGAAGCCCAATGCCCAGGTGAAGCGCTCGGCCGTGTCGGGCGAGGTGAAGCGCAGTTCGTGCGTGCGGCTTTCCGAGGTCGCGTCCCAGATCAGCGAGCCGTAGGCGCCGTAGTAGCGCTCCTGCACCCAGTCGTCGGCGAGCGGACCGTCCGGATCGACGACCCCGCCGCGATCCGCGACCACGTACTCGTCGCCGTCGAAGTCATAGTTGCGTCCGCTGTTCGACAGGCTGTTGGTGTAGTGCAGATCGCGATAGCCGCCGATGTACTGGATGTTGAACCAGTCCGTCTTGTACTTCGCATTCAGCGCAACGCCCCAGTTGTCGGTGTCCTGCACCGGAGTGAAGCCGGTCTGGTTCACGCGCCGCGGATCGTCGTAGCGATCCCAGTTGTTGCCGGCGTACGAGGAGTTGAAGAAATCGATGCCGCGCGACACTACTGTCCGACACGTTTGAGCTCCGATCGGCGGAAGTGCTGTAGATCGCAGG
>CAYWHG010000053.1:11390-27253 GCA_964457865.1 uncultured Steroidobacter sp. | reverse complement strand
GCCTTCGCCTTCGGCACGCTGTGGGGCTGGATGCCCTGCGGCTTCGTCTACACGGTGCTGGTCATGGCCTCGCTGCAGTTCGATGCGGTGCGCGGCGCATTGACAATGGCGGCGTTCGGTCTCGGCACCGCGCCGGCGCTGTTCGCGGCGGCGCTCGGCGCGCCGCGACTGGCAGCCGCGGCAGCTCGACCCGCGGCGCGTCAGATTGCGGGGTCGATCCTGCTCGTCAGTGCCGCGCTGACGCTGGCAGGACCGTGGCTGGTCCACGCCGTGCCCGGACTGGCGGGTCGGCTGCCGTTCGACTGCTGACCCTCCCCGTCGAGCATCCGCTCCTTCCCTAGGGGTTTACCCGACCCCGCCCCATGGTCAGAATCCCCACGGGCAGCTGCCACGACACAAACCTGTAACTTCGGGTCCTGCCCCGGGTTCTGGCCATAAACGAAGACATTACACAGTGGCTAAACCAGGCTGGAATCCGCAGCGTTCCGGAGAGTTTGCAGGCTTCATGCGTGCTTATCAGGACATGGTCTTTTCAACCGCAGCGCGGATCGTCGCCAACGACGCGCAGGCCGAAGACATTGCCCAGGAAGTCTTCCTGAAAGCCTATGAGAACTTCGACCACCTGAGCGCGAGTTCGACCGCCGGCGGCTGGCTCAAGACTGTCGCCACCAACCTGTCGCTCAACCATGCCTCGCGCTACCGCAAGCGCTGGCGCTTCTTCTCGGAGATGCGCGCGGAGAATGCCGAGGACGACAGCCCCGAAGTCGAATTCGCCGCGCCCGAAACGCTGCTGGCGGATCTCGACGTCGAAAGCCGCCGCAGCCTGGTCGATCAGGCGCTGCAGCGGTTGCCGGATCACCAGCGCATGCCGCTGGTCCTGTATCACTTCGAAGAAATGCCCTACGAGGAAATCGCCACGAAGCTGAACGTGTCGCTGGCGAAAGTGAAAGTCGACATTCATCGCGCGCGTGCCGCACTGGCGAAGGCCCTGGGCCGCAGCGAACTCAGCAGTGCAGCGTTGCAGTAATACTCATGAGCAACACACCCGACCATCAATCCCTCGAACGATTCACGGACGCCGTGCTGCGGGATCTGCCGCCGCGCCGTGCGCCCGCATCGTTCGAAGCCCGCGTGCTCGCAGAACTGGAACGCCGCGCTGCCCAACCCTGGTGGCAGTCGAGCTATCGCGACTGGCCCGCCATCGTGCGCATCGCGTTCCTGGCCGCCTGCGTCGCACTGGGCAGCCTTGCCGTCCGTGCCACCGAGTGGCTGTTCGGCCGCTCGGCCTCGACGATCTCCGGCATCGAATCGGATCTGTCGCCGGCCGCCGCTTCCGTCAAGGCCACGGCCAGTGCCTTCTCGTTCATCGTCCACAGCATTCCGTCGGTCTGGATTTACGGCGCCATCGCCGTCATGGCCGTCATGTACATCGTCCTGTTCGGCATCGGTGCCGCCGCCTATCGCACCCTCTATGCGAATCGCTGAAATGAATATGCCCGCACTTTCCATTGTCCTTCCTTTCTCCTGCGGGCGCCTCGGCCGGCAATGGCTGGCGGCGATGGGCCTCGCCTGGCTGTCGGCCGTGGCGCTGGCGCAGGAAACGCCGCCGCCTCCGCCTGCACCCGCCGTCGAAGTGGAAAAGCCGCAGGCACCGGCCGCCGCACCCGACGATTCCGGGGTCAGGGTCGAAGCCGAAGTCGATGTGGATCGCGACTGGGACTTCGACCGGCGCAGCAGGAATCACAACGTCATCCTGAATTTCGCCGACTCGAACGTCGGCCCCGACGAAGTCGTGGATGCGGTCATCTCCATCGGCGGTTCCTCGACCAGCGCCGGCAAAGTCCGCGAGGCCGTGGTCTCGATCTTCGGTAACACGCATGTCACCGGACCGGTCGGCGACGGCGCGGTCGCCATCTTCGGCAACACCTACGTCGACAGCCGCGTCAAAGGCGACGTGGTGGCGATCTTCGGCGATGCCGAACTCGGTCCGAACGCCGATGTCGGCGGCGAGGTCGTCGTCGTCGGCGGCACGTTGAAGCGCGACCCCGCGGCCATCGTCGATGGCGGCACCCAGCAGGTGATGCTGCCGCTCGATATCGGCCACTTCGAATGGCTGCGCCCCTGGCTGAAGCACTGTCTATTGCTTGGCCGGCCGCTGGCGCTCGAACCCGGCCTCGGCTGGGCCTGGAGCCTCGCCATCGGCTTCCTTACCCTCTACGTGCTGCTCGCAGTGATGTTCTCCAGCAGCGTCGAGAAGTGCGTCACGACCATCGAAACGCGGCCGGGCGCCACGCTGGTGGCGTCGCTGCTCACGCTGATCCTCACGCCGGTGGCGACGATGGTGCTGTTCGTCACCGTCGTCGGCGTCGCGCTGGTGCCCTTCTTCTGGATCGCCCTGTTCGTCGCCGGTCTGTTTGGCAAAGCCGTGATTCTGGCCGCGCTCGGCCGGCGCCTGACCCGCTTCGCCAGCATCTCGAGCCCACCGGCCGACTACGCCATCGCCGTGGCCGTGGGCGGCACGATCATGCTGGTGCTCTATCTCATCCCGTTCGTGGGCTTCATCGCCTACAAGGTGCTCGGCATCCTCGGACTCGGCGTGGTGGTCTACACACTGCTGCTGACCGCGCAGAAGAAGCGCGAACTCGCCGCAGTGAGCGCCGCGCCGGCAGCCGCTGTCGCCGATGCGCCGGTCGATCCGGCCACCGTCGCCGCAATGGACACCGCAGCGCCTGCCGCCGCGACCGTCGAACCCGCGCCCTCGGTGCCGGATGCCACGCTGCCGCGCGCCGGCTTCTGGATCCGCATGGCCGCGCTGCTCATCGACATGATCCTGGTCGGCATCCTCTGCGGTGTGCTGGGACTAGACCGCGCCAGCGACGGCATGTTCCTGCCGCTGCTCGCCACCTACGGCGCCGTCATGTGGAAGCTCAAGGGCACGACCGTCGGCGGCATTCTCTGCAACCTGCGAATCGTGCGGGTGGATGGTCGCGAAGTGGACTGGGCCACCGCCATCTCGCGCGCGCTGGGCTGCTTCCTGTCGCTGGTCGTCGCAGGCCTGGGCTTCATCTGGATCGCCGTCGATCCCGATCGCCAGGGCTGGCACGACAAGATCGCCGGCACGGCGGTGGTCCGCGTGCCGAAAGGCAGGTCGCTGGTCTGAGGCAGGTTCCGTAGAATCGACGCGCCGTTCTCCCGGAGCAGCGCGTGACCCGCGATTCATCACCGATCCTTGCCAGCCGACCGCAGATCCAGGCCCACGTCGAGCGGCACCTCGGCCCCGTCACCCGGATCTTTCAGGAAGGCGGCATCGACATCCTGTGTGTCGACGCCGCCTTCGATCGCCCGGTGCACGTGCTCATCACTGCCGGCATGAGCGATGCGGCGATGACTCCCCTCAGGAAAGACGCGCCCACGCATATCGAACTCATGATGACGCTGCCCGAGCAATGGAAGCTCGAGGACCTGGCTCCGTCCGACCCGCGTTACTGGCCGATCCGGCTGCTCGCGGATCTGGCGGCAATGCCGCAGAAGACCGGCCAGTCGCTGGCCTGGGGCGATACGGTACCGAACGGCGATCCGCCGCTGCCCTACACCGCGGACTCCAAACTCTGCGGCGTCATCCTCGCGCCGTCGCTGCTCGTGCCGAAAGAGTTCTACGCACTCGACATCGCACAACGCCACATCGAGTTCTATGCCGCGATCCCGCTCTATCGCGAAGAACTCGACGCGCGCGCCGAGCAGGGCATGGAATTCCTGTTGACGCGATTGCTCGAACATCGCGTCAACGACCTCGTCGACCCGTCACGCCGCAACGTCATGAAGAAGCGCTTCGGATTCTTTTGAGAGGAAGATTTCGCACAGAGAGCACAGAGAACGCAGAGTCAAGAACAGAGAAGAAAAATTTCCACGGAGGACACGGGGAACACGGGGACAAGAAATTTCTGTTCCGAGCCCCGTGTTCCCCGTGTCCTCCGTGGAGAATTCTCCGGTTCTTTGTCTCGAACTCTGTGTTCTCTGTGCTCTCTGTGTGAAATCCGATCCGAATCCCCTAGGGCGACGGCAAGGGAAGGCCCTTCGGCCAGAGCAGCCACATGCGTCCCTGCTGTTTCATGCGGCCGGCGGATTCGCCGGCGGCGGGACCGAAACCCCAGAACAGATCGCCGCGGTTGATGCCGCGGATTGCGCCGCCAGTGTCCTGGGCCATCACCAGGCGCTTGAGCGGTTCGGTCGAGTTCGGCTGCGTGGTGGCGAGAAAGACCGGTGCGCCGAGCGGCACGAACTGCGGATCGACGGCGAGCGAGCGGCCGGCGGTGAGCGGCACGCCGAGAGCACCCTTCGGTCCTTCGGACGGGTTCTCGATCTTTTCTTCGCGGAAGAACACGACGCTGGGATTGGCATTGAGCACTTCCAGCTTGCGCTCCGGATGCTCCTCGACCCAGCGACGGATTGATTGCGCCGAGGCCTGGTCCAGCGTCATTTCCTTCTGATCGACGAGGTAGCGTCCGATCGATCGATACGGCTGGCCGTTCTGATCGGCATACGCCATGCGCACCACGCTGCCATCGGCGAATTGCACGCGGCCCGAGCCCTGCACTTCCAGGAAGAATGCGTCGACCGCATTGTCGACCCAGACGAGTTCCTTGCCCTGCAACGAGGGTTTGCCGGCGATTTCCGCACGCGTGTAGTACGGCACGACCTTCCTGCCCTGCACCCGCCCGCGCACCCGCTTGCCCTTGAGTTCGGGAAACAGTTCGCCCAGATCGATTGTCAGCAGATCGTCCGGCGGCGCGAACAGCGGCACCGGGAACGCCGCTGTCGGCTTGCGCGAACCGCGCAGCAGCGGCTCGTAGTAGCCGGTGATCAGTCCGGTGTCGATCACCTGATCCAGGCCGGCACTCTGCACGATGCGATACGGCACGAAATTGGCTTCGAAGAACTGTCGTGCGTCCGATGCCGACTGGCTCGCCGCACACACCGTCGTCCATGCCGGCTTTGTTGCGAGTCCGCGGCAACTGCGCTGGAACGCTGCCCATGCTTCCTGCACCGGATCCGCCCGCCAGCCGTCGACCTTGTCCCACGCGACCGGTTCGTAGAGCACTTTCGGCGGCGTCGTCACCGGCGGCGGCTGTTGCTGCGGCGTGCTCACGCAGCCATGAAGGAAGGCCAGCGTGAGCACTGTCAGTGCAAGTCGTACGACTCTCGGCATCGGAATTCCTGTTCGCGGTATCGAGCGCGCAGTATGCCCGCCTGCCCTGCTCAGATCGATTCGCGACTCGCCCAAGTGACGAGAGTGACGAGAGTGACGAGGGTGACTTTCGTGACCTTCGTCACCCCTCTTCTCTTCTTCAATGCCTGAAATCGATGCGGCGTTCGCTCGGCACACAGAAGATGTCGATGGGATTGGAACGGCCGCGCAGCACCATGGGTGGCAGCGGCAATGCTTCGACCTCCATGCCGAAGCCGTCGAGCGCCGTCATGACGGCCTGCGAGAACAGCAGCTCGCCGGCGCGCGCGCGCTGCGCGAGACGCGCTGCGACGTTCACCGTATCGCCGATGATGGTGTAGTTCATGTACGACGCGGAGCCGACGTTGCCGGCGATGACTTCGCCGACATTGATGCCGATGCCGAGGCCTGTTTCGATCTGATGCGTCGCCTGCCAGCGATCCGCGAGCTGGCCGAAACGCAGCAGCATCTGCCGCGCTGCCAGCATCGCACGCTGTGCACCGTCGGCCTGCTCCACCGGCACACCGAAGCCGACCAGCAGGCTGTCGCCGGCCATGTTGAAGATGCTGCCGTCGTATTCGAACGTCACGTCCGTGAGCAAACCGAAGAATTCATTGAGCAGCGCCACAACTTCACCCGGCGCGAGGCGCTCCGACAGCGCGGTGAAGCCGCGCATGTCGGCAAACATCACCGCCGCCGGCGTGCGCGAATTGACGCCGGTGAGCACGGAATCGCGCAGGTCCGGATTCTCCAGGATGCGATCGGCCACCTTCGGCGAAATGTAGCGGCGGAAGGCGGCGCGGATGGCTTCGCGCTGGCGGACTTCGTCGGCCAGCTGTTCGGCGGCGAGCTGTCGTCGGGAGGCTGCGGCACGCAGCAGTCCATGAACCCGAACCAGGAATTCTTCGCGACGGATCTGGTGGGTCAGGAAATCGTCGACACCGGCGCCGAAGGCCGCGAGCCGCGAACGCGCGGTGCGTGCCAGCGCCAGCAGCGGCACGGCGACGGTTGCAGGATTGAGCTTGAGAATACGGCAGAGATCGGCCAGCGGCCGTGCATCGGCATCGATCGACACCACGATCAGGTCGGGGGTGCGCCGCGCGACGCTGGCGATGGCCTCATCCTGAGATACGACATCATCGACGCTGATGTCGGAGCCTTCCAGCATCCGTATCAACAACGCATGACTTTCCGATCGACTGCCGACGAACAGTGCTCTGTAAGAGCTCCGCATTCCTCACTCCGCTGACGGCGCCGCCCGGTTCTGCGCCGGACTTCAAGACCGCGAGCCGCAAGCTTAGTTCTTTATCAGGCCCGCCACAAACTCCTGTACGGCCATCGTTTCGAGTCGCGTGCGATCGGCGAACAGCGCCTTGATGGACTCGCTCTGTTTCGGCGTGAAGTGTGCGAGCACCGAGGCCTCGAATTTCCGGCGCAGTGCCGGGATACCTTCGGCACGGCGTCGCCGATGCCCGATCGGATAGTCCACTGCAACCCGCGGCGTGTGTGTGCCATCGTCGAAGAACACCTGCACCGCGTTGCCGATGTAGCGCTTGTCGGGCGCGAAATATTCCTCGGTGAAGGTCGTGTTCTCCATGACCGTGGTCCTGCTGCGCAGCGCATCGATGCGCAGATCGCTGGCGGTTGCGTCTTCGTAGTCCTCCGCGGTCAGGCGGCCGAAGATCAGTGCCACGGCGACCATGTACTGGATGCAGTGATCGCGGTCTGCCGGATTCGCCAGCGGCCCGGTCTTGTCGATGATGCGCGCACCGGATTCCTGGGTTTCGATGACGATGCGCTCTATGCGGTCGAGCCGTCCGTTCACCTGCTCATGCAATGCGAGCGCGGCTTCCACGGCCGTCTGGCCATGAAACTCGGCCGGCCAGGAAATCTTGAACAGGATGTTTTCCATCACGTAGCTGCCGAACGGCTGCGAATACGCGAGCGGCCGGCCGTCGAACAGCACATCCTGGAAGCCCCACGTCGGCGCCGTCAGCGCCGAGGGGTAGCCCATCTCGCCGCTCATGGCCATGAACGCCAGGCGCACGCCACGACTGGTGGCATCGCCCGCCGCCCAGCTCTTGCGCGAACCGGTGTTCGGCGCATGACGATAGGTGCGCAATGCGCCACCATCGATCCAGGCATTCGAGAGTGCGTTGATGACCTGCTCGCGTGTCCCGCCGAGCATTGCCGTCACCACGGCCGTCGTTGCGATGCGCACCAGCAGCACATGATCGAGCCCGACGCGATTGAAGCTGTTCTCCAGCGCCGTCACGCCCTGGATCTCGTGGGCCTTGATCATGGCCGTCAGGACGTCGCGCACCGTCAACGGCGCCTCGCCGCGGGCGACATTGCGACGCGAGAGATAGTCGGCCACGGCGAGAATGCCGCCGAGATTGTCGGACGGATGTCCCCATTCGGCGGCGAGCCAGGTGTCGTTGAAATCGAGCCAGCGGATCATGGCGCCGAGGTTGAACGCCGCCTGCACCGGATCCAGTTCGTACGAGGTACCCGGCACCCGCGATCCGCCGGGCATCGTGGCGCCCGGCACGACGGGCCCGAGCAGCTTCGTGCATGCCGGATACTTCAGCGCCTGAAATCCGCAGGCCAGCGTATCCATCAGACAGTAGAACGCCGTTTCGTAGGCGGTCTCGCTGTCGATGCGGTACGCGAGCGTGTAGTCGGCGATATCGATCAGTACGCGATCGGGCGCCGGGCGATGGGCGGAGCGGATGTCGTGGGACATTGATTCGATTCGTGATCAGGTGATGAAGTGATGAGGTGATATCGCAAGAGGTCGCACGCTGGCGTCATCACCCTCATCACCGGTTCACCCCATCACTTCCTCTCATCCAACGGCACGAACCTGAGGTTCTCCGGCCCCGTGTAGTTGGCACTCGGGCGAATGATCTTGCCGTCGATCCGCTGTTCGATCACATGCGCCGACCAGCCGCTGGTGCGCGCAATGACGAACAGCGGCGTGAACATCGCGGTCGGCACACCCATCTGGTAGTACGACACGGCCGAGAACCAGTCGAGGTTGGGAAACATGTTCTTGGCGTCCTTCATCACCGATTCGAGACGCTCGGCGATGCTGAACATCTTCATGTCGCCCGCTTCCTGCGCGAGCGAACGCGCCACTTCCTTGATGACCTGGTTGCGCGGATCGGAAACGGTGTAGACGGGATGGCCGAAGCCGATGACGACCTCCTTGTTCGCGACGCGCGCGCGGATGTCCTTCTCGGCGTCCTCGGGAGTGTCGTAGCGCTGCTGGATTTCGAACGCGACTTCGTTCGCACCGCCATGCTTCGGCCCACGCAATGCGCCGATGGCACCGGTGATGGCCGAATACATGTCGGCACCCGTTCCGGCAATGACGCGGCCGGTGAAGGTCGATGCGTTGAATTCGTGCTCGGCGTACAGGATCAGCGAGGTGTGCATCGCATGCACCCACTCCTTCGACGGGCGCTTCTGATGCAGCAGATGCAGGAAATGTCCGCCGATGGAGTCATCGTCCGTCTCCACGTCGATGCGTCGCCCGGCGTGACTGTAGTGATACCAGTACGTGAGCATCGAACCGAGACTGGCGATGAGTCGATCGGCGATGTCGCGCGCGCCAGAAATATTGTGATCATCCTTTTCGGGAAGCACGCAGCCGAGGGCGGACACGCCTGTGCGCATCACGTCCATGGGATGACTCGCGGCGGGCAACTGCTCCAGCACCGACTTCACTGCCGCAGGCAGCGAACGCAGCGACTTGAGCTTGGCCTTGTAGCCGGCGAGTTCGGGGTGATTCGGCAGCTTGCCGTGAATCAGCAGGTAGGCGATTTCCTCGAACTCCGAGGTCTTCGCGATATCGAGGATGTCGTAGCCGCGATAGTGGAGATCGTTGCCGCTGCGACCCACGGTGCACAGTGCGGTGTTGCCGGCAGTGACACCGGACAAGGCAACGGATTTTTTCGGCTTGAAGCCCGCGGTCGGTTCACTCATCTCGCATCCCCCTGAAGTCACGAACGACGTCGGAGGATCGTACCGGTATTCCCTGCGCACTGCGACCTGCGGGAATGCGCAGGAAATGACGGGCCGGACGGCTGCGTCCGGCCCGTCTGCCGTCGGGATCAGTTCGTCACGACTTCGATGCGACGCGGCTGTGCTTTCGCCTGCTTCGGGATCGTGACTTCGAGAATGCCCTCGCGACCCGTTGCACGGACGGCAGCGGCATCCACCGTATCCGGCAATGTGAAGCGGCGATGGAAGCGACCCTGCGGACGCTCGCGCCGGCTGCGCTCGACATCATTGCTCGCCACCTCGGCCGGACGTTCGCCGCTGATCGTCAGCACACCCTGGTCGAGCGTGATGTCGATGGCATTGGCATTGACGCCGGGCACATCGAGCTTCAGTACGAAGCGATCGGCGTACTCGAGAATGTCCGCGGACGGAATCCAGTCGGCCGTCGCCGAGGAGCCCACCTCGGAATTCGCAGCAGCCTGCGAATCGAAGATGCGATTGATCTGGCGATGCAGATGATTCAGCGCATCCCAGGACGATTCATATCGGGCAAGTGCCATGATTTCAGCCTCCACAAAGACAACGGTGAATTTCGCACACGGGTTGCAGCCCCGGTTCGTCCCTTGAATAGGGCCCCGCCAAACCGTTTCAAGAGCTGCCGCCGCGAAGGCTCGGGTACACTGCATCGCACCTGATGTTCGCGGAATCGTTCATGTCGTCAGCGCCCCGTCTTGCAGTCCTTGCGGCAACGTTGCTCGCCTGGCTCCCCGCCGCCGCCGCAACGTATGACGCGCACTATCGCGTCGAGGCACGCCCCGACGCCGGTCAGTTCCATGTCGAACTGAAGCTCTCCGGGGAAAAGCTGCCGGGCAAGATCGTGTTCGCGATCGATCCGCGGCGGCATCTCAATTTCACGTCGACCGACGGCGTCGAGGTCACCGCCGACAGCGTCACCTGGCGTCCGCATGGCAAGTACTCGCGTTTGTATTACGACTTCGTCGTGAACCACGAGCGCTCATCGGGCCGCTTCGATTCGCGGATGACGCGGGACTGGGCGCTGTTCAGGGCCGATCGCCTCGTGCCGCGGGCCCGTGTCACGGCCGCGGCCGGACTCGAATCGCGCGCCACGCTGGAATTCCACCTACCGAAGGACTGGGCTGCCGCCAGCGCCTATCCGACGGCGGCGAACGGCCACTTCCAGATCGACGATCCCGACCGCCGCTTCGACCGGCCGCTCGGCTGGATGCTGGTCGGCAAGCTGGGCAAGCGCAGCGAACTGATCGGTGGCGTGCAGACGATCATCGCGGCGCCGGCGGGCGACAGCGCGCGACGGCAGGACATGCTGTCGTTCATGAACTGGAATCTGCCGTATCTGCTGAATGTGTTCCCCGAATTTCCGCGGCGCCTGCTCGTGGTCTCGGCCGGCGACCCGATGTGGCGCGGCGGTCTGTCCGGCCCCTCCTCGCTTTTCGTTCACGCCAGCCGGCCGCTGATCAGCGAGAACCGCACCAGCACGCTGCTGCACGAACTCGTGCACGTGGCGATGCGTATCCACGGCGATGAGGAAAGCGACTGGATCGTCGAAGGGTTGGCCGAGTACTACTCGATCGAAACACTGCATCGTTCCGGCGGAGTCAGTCAGCGGCGATACGACGAGGCGATACAGCGCCTGGAGACCTGGGGGCGGCGCACCATCAATCTATTCGACGCGAAGTCCTCGGGCGCGACGACGGCACGCGCTGTCATCGTAATGAAGGAAGCGGATGCCGAGATCCGCTCGCTTACGAAGGGCAAGGCCAGCCTCGATGACGTGGCGCGCGAACTCGCCGTGCACGGCGGCGAAATCACGCTGCAGCGGCTGCAGTCCACCGCACAAAAGGTCGCGGGCAAGCCGCTCCGGTCTCTGGAGCGGACTAAGTTGTCCGGGCAGTCGCCGACGCCAGCACCAGTTCGGTGATTTTGGTCGCCGTCTCAAGCGCCCGCAGTCCATCCTCGCCCGTGACGACGGGAGCTGTCTTGTCCCTGATCGCCTGCAGGAAGGCCTCGATCTCGTCGCGCAGCGCATCGCCCTGTTCGTAGGACTCCTCCTCGATCGACACCTGCGCCGGCGACTCGACGGGCGCTGCATCTTTCTTGCGAATGACGGTCAGGATCTTCTGCTGCATGTCGATGGAAAGGTACGCGTCGTCCTGGAAGATGCGGATCTTGCGTTCCTGCTTGAGGCTCACCCGACTCGCCGTCGTATTGGCGACGCAGCCGCCGCGGAAGCGGATACGCGCATTCACGATATCGATCTCGCCCGAAAACACCTGGGCGCCGACCGCATCGATACTTTCGATCGGCTGCCCGACCAGTTCCTGGATGAGGTCGATGTCGTGGATCATGAGATCGAGCACCACGCTGACGTCGGTGCCGCGCTGCTTGAACGGCGCCAGTCGATGCGACTCCACGAAGCGCGGCGTGTCGAGCTTGCTGACGGCCGCCACGATGGCCGGATTGAAGCGTTCGAGATGCCCGACCTGGAATACGCAACCATGACGCGCCGCCGCTGCCACCATCTCGCGCGCTTCCGCCACGCTGGTTGCGATGGGTTTTTCCACGAGTACATGGATGCCGCGCTGCAGGGCCGCCATCGCGACGGCGTGATGCAGGGGCGTCGGCACGGCGATGCTGATCGCATCGACGCGGTCGAGGATCGCGCGGTAGTCGGTTATCGCTTCGACGCCCAGCTCCGCGGCAACCTTCTGTGCCGCTTCGGCATTGGCATCGACGACCGCGACGAGCTGCGAGCCTTCGAGCTGCCGATACTTCTGGGCATGAAAGCGCCCCAGGTAGCCCACGCCGATGACGGCTGTTCTGAGAGGCCCGGTGGTGGCTGCGTCGTTGCTCATGCTGCTTTCCCTCAACGTGGTGGCGACGCGGATGATAGCGGTTGCCGCCGGCAGCGCAGTTGCGGCGACGATGCGAAGCCCCCAAGATGCGGCGCCCATCGATCAGACCCGTAATCGCACGGACGACCATGACACGCAGTTCCCCGTCAGCGCCCCTCGACACTCCGCGACAGAATCATCGCCTGCGTTTCGAATTGATCTTCGGCAGCCTCCTGCTGGCGTTCGGCCTCTTCGCCCTGCCCGGACTGGTGTACTGGGTGGGCAGCGCGCTGCTGGGACCTTACGGAAAGGACGCCGGCGTCGGCACTTTCTATGGCGACTTTTTCGGCGATCTGGCCTCGGGCGTGATTCGCGCGTGGGCGCTGGCGCTCGGGCCGCTCGTCGTTGTCGCCGTGGTGAGGCTGCTGTTCCTGCGGCGCCCCCTCGCCCGATCCGACGACGACGATGTTGCACCGCGACAATCCGCGCCGCGCCCGTCCGCAGACACGCGCCGCGTCGAACCGCGCGTCAGTCTCGATTGAATGGAAGATTTTTCGACACGCACAACAAGGCTCTGCAAAGCGTGATGCTTTTCACAGTTCCGTGACATCACCGCGAACCCCGCTGATGCGACGGGTAAGCTCTGTCGCACAACAAGCAGATTCGCTGATCTTTTTCTCGGGAAGACGACTTATGTGATTCGCCAGACTCTTCGGCGGACGGGATGACGGCAGTGACGATGAGCTGCCTACCGCAACAGCACCGCAGCCGCCTGTAGGCAATCCGTCCGCAAGTATCGACAAGCGCATTCCGGCGTCTCCGCACGGTGCAAAGGTTGCGCCGCAGAAGGGCTTCGACCCTTACAACAGCGGCACCTTCGAGCGGCGCAATGCCTGGGAACGCATCGGCCGCCGCTGAAACGCGACCGATCGCCCATCGCGACCAGTTCATTGACCGCCGAGGTACCGCCCGCGTACGCTCGACCGAAGTTCAGCGAACGGGGGCTCGCGATTGAATCTGACGGACTTTGCCGCATTCCGCGCAGTGCGCTCTGCGGGAAATCCATCCCTGCCCCATCCTCTTTTGGGGCTTTCCCTCATGTCCCCGCAGTCACTGGGGCCAGTAAAACGCGACTGTGGCCGCGAGCGTCATCCACATCGCAATCTGCGCCGTCCAGCGCCAGTTCAGTCCCTTCAGGCTAGCGTACAGGCTCAGACCCGAGACCAGCGCCAGTACGCCGAACATGCCGCTACTGCGCAGCAGTGGGCCGAACTCTGTGGCTAACTGCGGATGTCGGCCCTGCAGGACCAGATAGATGATCAGAACCGCACACAGACCGAACGTGATGGCTGTGGCCGAGCCGAACAGGATTGCATTGAGTACGGCGAGTGGACGCATGACGATTTCCGCGGAACCAGGTGTGCGTGAGTTGACGACAGTTGAAACTTGCGGTGCGACACCTTGAGTTTCCCGCCGCAGCAGACAATAACGTTCGATATTGCAACCGACGCCGGCTCCGAGACGTTGGCCGACAGACCGAGGACGAGCAACAGTGTACCAGCCTCCGCGTGACAGCCAGACCAGTCCCCGCGACACCAGCACGGCGCCGCGCCGCTTCACGCTGCTGTTCAGCCTCCCCGCCCTGCTCATCGCCTGCGCGCTGCTGGCCGGCACGGCGCAAGCGCCGGTCGCCAATGCCGTAGCCACGGCCTCGACACAGGATCTGTCGCCCACGGAACGCCAGCGGCGCGTCAGCAAGCTGGTCAGCAACGTGATCGAGCGTTCGCACTACCGCCAGTCGCCGATCAACGATCCCGTTTCCTCGCTGGTGCTCGACCGCTTCGTCGAACAGCTCGACGGCGGCCGCAGCTACTTTCTCGCCAGCGACATCGCGGAGTTCGAACGCTATCGCTACCAGCTCGACGATGCCGTCGTCTCCGGCAAGCTCGAACCCGTCTTCGCCATCTTCAACCGATTCCAGGTACGCAACCGCGAGCGCATCAACTACGCGCTGGACCTGCTGAAGACGGAACCGGACTTCACGGTCGACGAGTACTTCGAATTCGACCGGACGAAGGCCCCCTGGGCCAAATCGCAGGCGGACCTGAACGAGATCTGGCGCCAGCGCGTCAAGAACGATGCGCTCTCGCTGATCCTGACGGACAAGCCCTGGGGCGAGACGCGCGATGTGCTGCAGAAGCGCTATGAGCGCGTGCTGAAGCGCACCGAGCAGATCACCAGCGACGACATCTTCGAAGTGTTCATGAATGCCTTCGCACATGTATTCGATCCGCATTCGAGCTACTTCTCGCCGCGCAACTCCGAGGAATACCGGATCCAGATGAGCCTGTCCTATGAGGGCATCGGCGCGTCTCTGCAACTCGTCGACGATTATGTGACGGTGCTGAACGTGCTGCCGGGCGGCCCGGCGGCGGCCAGCGGCCAGATCAACGTCAACGACCGGATCGTCGCCGTCGGCGAGGGCAAGGGCGGCAAGCCGGTCGATGTCGTCGGCTGGCGCCTCGACGATGTCGTGCAGCTGATTCGCGGCAAGATCAACACGACGGTCCATCTGCAGATCCTGCCCGCGGGCGCGACCCCGGGGTCGCCGCAGAAGGATCTCTACCTCATTCGCAACAAGGTCACGCTCGAAGCCCAGGCCTCCAAGAAGGAAATTCGCAAGGTAAAGCGCGGCGACAAGGAACTGACGGTCGGCATCATCAATGTGCCGAGCTTCTATCAGGACTTCGAGGCGAAGTCGGCCGGCGAGAAGGATTACCGCAGCACCACGCGCGATGTCCGCAAGCTCATCGAGGAACTGAAGACCGAACACATGGACGCGCTGGTCATGGATCTGCGCGGCAACGGCGGCGGTCATCTGACCGAAGCCACCGCCCTGTCCGGCCTGTTCATCCCCGGCGGCCCAATAGTGCAGCTGCGCGAGACCGGCGGCCGCGTCGAAGTGCTCGACGACCCGGAGCCCACGATCGCCTGGGACGGTCCGATGATCGTGCTGGTCGATCGCTTCAGCGCCTCGGCTTCCGAGATCTTCGCCGCAGCGATTCAGGACTACGGCCGCGGTGTCGTGGTCGGTCAGCAGACTTACGGCAAAGGCTCCGTCCAGAACCTCTACCCGCTCGATCGCTATGCTCTCGGACCCGAGCCGGGCTTCGGTCAGCTCACGGTGACGATCGGCAAGTACTATCGCGTGACGGGCGAAAGCACGCAGCATCGCGGTGTACAGCCGGACATTTCCATGCCGACCGCGATCAGCACCGAAGAAGTCGGCGAGAGCACGCGCGAAAGCGCCCTGCCCTGGGATCGCATCCGTCCCGTCGAGTTCGGCCGCGAAGCCCAGTTGACGCAGGCGGTCGCCACGCTGGAGCAGGCGCATCAGCGCCGCATTACCCAGAACGCGGATTTCGTTTCGCTGCTGGGCGATCTCGATTCATTCGAGAAAGTCCGAAGCCAGAAAAAGGTGTCGCTGAACCTGCAGCAGCGGACCGCGGAGCGCGAAGCCCAGGAAGCCGAGCGGCTGGCACGCGAGAACACGCGTCGCGCAGCACACGGCCAGACACCCCTGGCCAAGCTGTCAGATCTCAATGCGTCGGAAGCTCCCGATCCGACGCTCGCAGAAGCAGCGGAAATCGCGGCGGACATGAGCGGCATCGGCAGCCTGTACCTGTCGAAGCTCAAGAACGACAACAGCAACGCACCCGTAACGCCTTGAGAACGCAGCTGACTGGCGCAGCTGACTGGCG
>CAYWHG010000053.1:0-11290 GCA_964457865.1 uncultured Steroidobacter sp. | reverse complement strand
CGCAGCTGACTGGCGCAGCTGACTGGCGGATACCTCATCCGCCGGTCAGCGTCAGACTCTCCTACTTCAACAAGGCTTCGTAGACGTCCCAGTAGTCGTCGACGAGCACATTGATTCCCGACCGGTTGATGCTTTCCAGCCCCGAGACCGGGGACGCCGGCGGCGACAGTGTGCCGATCGAGTCCGTCAGCGGCGTCGTGTCCGCATCGCTGCGATAGGTCGCGCGAGCGCGCAACGCATCGGTGTATTCCTTGAGTCCGCTCAGATCCTCGCCGTCCCGACCGGCGATCTGCTTGGCTTCCCGTAGCAGGCTCATGAGCTTCACACAGTCTTCCCGACTGCCGTAGCGCAGATCGAACACTGTCTTGGCGGTCGCTTCCTTGGCGAGCATGGCAAGTCCGCCAGCCGACAACAGCCCCACGAGTTGCTGCGCGTAGGCGATCACGGCGGTATTGACGATGCGCTTGCCATCGATGGAGATGCCGTTGAAAGCCGGCGGCGGCTGTTCTTCCTCATCGGCACGATCGTCCGACAGATCGGTGACGCGCGTCGCGGCCTCATCCCATTGCGGACGCAGTGCCGCGATCTCCTCGGTGAGTCGACCGCGGCGAAAGTAGTTCCAGAATCCGCGCAGCGAAGCCAGCCGGGATTCGAGCTGCCTGAGCTGCGATTCGAGCTTGCCCGCGGTGGCACGCGCCTCCGTGATTCGCCGATCCAGGTCGGCAACCTGACGCCGCCGCGTCTGATCGAACTCGATCAACTGACGGCGTCGTTCACGATCCTGCTGCTGGCTTTGCAACTGTTCTGAAAAACGCGCGAGCCGTGCAGCGCACGATCGCCACAAAGCACGCAACTGGAAATAGACGAGCGCATGCGCAGCTGCGTCGGGATCGCCGAGATGGACCTCGAGTTCAGTCAGTTTTTCGTCGGCGCGCAGGGCCGCGGCTTCCTGCTTCTTGAGTTCCTCGATCAGCTCGTGGCGCTCATCCTGGAGCCGGCTCAGTTCCTTCTTGAGCTCGGCACGATTCCAGTAAAGACGCAGCAGCCGCTCTTCTTCATCGGCCTGCCGCGTGCCCGCCAGCAGTTGCCCCAGCCGATCCGAGATACCGATACCCATAAGGGAGGGTGCGACGTTGCGACGACGGGAAGGGTGAGTGGATTCAGCGCGCCACGGTCAATGCGGGCGATGCGCGCGATCCTGCAAACCGATGACCGCGCTCGACGCAATAGTCCAGCCACTTGTTGAGCATGACGTTGCGCAGCCAGCGGTCGCCGAGCGCGCGAGCCAGTGTCGAGCGGAGCGATTCGAGCATCGCGTGACGGTGCCAGCGGGCGCAGGACTGAACTTCGGCCAGCCGCGCATCGTGGTAGATGCGGATCTGCAGATCCGGATCCGCGAGCGTTGTCGTCTCGTCCTCGAAGATATACGTGAGAGTCAGAGTCGTGGTGTAGCGGCTGCGCTCTTCGACACGAAGATGCAGCGGACAATCGTTCGCCACCACCGAGACGGCGGCGTCCTCGATCGCAGACAGATCGGCGATCAACCAGCCAAGACGGATGTAGTTGCTTTCGTAGAGCGACATGAGACTCACGAAGCTTGCGGGACGTGCCCGCCAGCTCACTGCACAGTCAGTGTCAGTCTGCAGCTCCGCGACGTTCATGACTTGAATATAGCACAGCAAATTTGCGTGTCTGCCGCTGCGCTGAGACCTGCGTCACGGCCGCAAGCGACGTTCCACACCGGTCTTGTCGAGGATGCGGCTGGCGATCTCCTCGATCGAACATTCGGTCGTGTTGATGTAGGGAATCCCGTAGCGGCGGAACAATCCTTCGGCCGCACGCAGTTCGTAGTCGACCTGTGCCGGCGAGGCGTAACGACTGTTGGGCTTTCGTTCGGTGCGGATCTGCTGCAGGCGTTCGGGCGCAATTGTCAGACCATAGAGCTTCTTCTCGTAACGCATCAGCGAATTCGGCAGCCGACCGGATTCGAATTCCTCATCGGCGAACGGATAGTTGGCGGCGAAGATGCCGTATTGCAGGGCCATGTACAGGCAGGTCGGCGTTTTCCCAGAACGCGAGACACCGACCAGGATCAGATCCGCCCGGTCATAGTCGTGGACCACTGCACCATCGTCGTTGGCCAGCGCGAAGTTCGTCGCATTGATGCGCAGCGTGTACGCACCGATGTCCTGCATGCCGTGCGCCTTGCCCTGTGCGCGCGACGACTTTACATTCAGTTCGAGTTCCAGCGGTCCGAGGAATGCATCGAAGAAATCCAGGAACAAACCGTTGGCATGCTTGATTACTTCGCGCAGATCTTCCTGGACGAGCGTACTGAAAACCACGGGCCGAATACCCTCGGCTTCGCCGGTTGCATTGATCCTTCGGACAGCCTCTTCTGCCTTGTCAATCGTGGATATAAATGGCAAAGTCACCTGTCGAAACGCTTGCCCATCGAACTGTGTCAGGAGGCTGTGACCCATCGTTTCCGCGGTCACGCCGGTCTGGTCCGACACGAAAAATACTGTCCGTCTCTCCATTCATTTCCCCGTTGCAACGCCATCGGGTCGATAACTCGTGCCCGCACGCATCCAGGCGTTCTGAGCGGCCCGTGTTCGTCGTAGAATCGCCGGCCTTGAGTGTTCACCCCTGCACGGCGTAGATCAAGAGGAATCCCTTTGACTGCTTATATCCTGCCCTTCGAGAAAGTGGGTCGACACGATGTCGACACGGTTGGTGGCAAGAACTCCTCGCTGGGTGAAATGATCAGCCACCTCGCCAACATGGGCGTCACCGTGCCCGGCGGCTTTGCAACGACTGCGCAGGCATACCGGGACTTCATCGCTCACGATGGGCTTGCCGGCCGCATCTCGCAGGCACTCGCAGCACTCGACATCGACGACGTCGACAAGCTCTCGGAGGTCGGCGCACAGATCCGCAGCTGGATCCTCGCCACGCCGTTCCAGCAGCGTCTCGAACAGGAAATCCTCGAAGCCTTCGAGAAAATGAGCGGCGGTCGCGACATCGCAGTCGCGGTGCGCTCCTCGGCTACGGCAGAAGATCTACCCGATGCATCGTTCGCCGGCCAGCAGGAAACGTTCCTCAACGTGCGCGGCCGCGACGCGCTGCTGAAGTGCGTGCACGAAGTGTTTGCCTCGCTGTTCAATGATCGCGCCATCGCCTATCGGGTTCATCAGGGCTTCAACCACGATCTCGTGGCGCTGTCCGCCGGTATTCAATACATGGTGCGCTCCGATGTCGGTTCGAGCGGCGTCATGTTCACGCTCGATACGGACTCCGGCTTCCGCAATGTCGTGTTCATCACTGCGTCTTACGGGCTTGGCGAAACCGTCGTGCAGGGCGCGGTGAATCCCGACGAGTTCTACGTCTACAAGCCGGCGGTGCGCGGCAACCAGGAAGCGATCCTGCGTCGCACGCTCGGCGCGAAAGCCATCAAGATGATCTATGCGGCGCCGGGCAGCGCGTCGCGCGTCACCACGGTCGATGTGTCCGCGGAAGATCGCCGTCGCTTCTCCATTACCGATCAGGATGTACTGGATCTGTCACGCCAGGCGCTCATCATCGAAGAACACTATGGCTGCCCGATGGACATCGAGTGGGGCAAGGATGGCGAGACCGGCAAGATCTACATCCTGCAGGCGCGTCCGGAAACCGTGCAGAGCCGCGCGGGCCGCACGATCCAGCGCTTCTCGCTGAAAGGCAAGAAGACGGCCGTGCTCACCACCGGGCGATCGATCGGCCAGCGCATTGGCGCCGGTCCGGCGCGAATCATTCGCGACGTGAAGGAAATGACGCGCGTACAGAGCGGCGATGTGCTGGTGGCTGACATGACCGATCCGGACTGGGAGCCGGTAATGAAGCGCGCTTCGGCGATCGTCACGAATCGCGGCGGGCGCACCTGTCATGCGGCCATCATCGCGCGCGAACTCGGCATTCCTGCGGTCGTGGGCTGCGGCGATGCGACGGAGAAGATCCGCGAAGGCGCGGGCGTAACCGTCTCGTGCGCCGAAGGCGACACCGGCTTCGTGTACGAGGGCGAACTGCCCTTCGAACAGAAGAACATCGAACTCGATTCGCTGCCGGCGATTCCGACCAAGATCATGATGAACGTCGGCAATCCGGATCGCGCCTTCGACTTCGCCGGCATCCCCAACAAGGGTGTCGGCCTCGCGCGACTCGAATTCATCATCAATCGCATGATCGGCGTGCATCCCCGCGCGCTGCTGGAATTCGACAAGTTGTCGCAGGACCTGCAGCAGACGATCCGCCGGCAGATGTCCGGCTATGCGGATCCGGTCTCGTTCTACATCGACAAGCTCTGCGAAGGCATCGGCACGATCGCGGCCGCATTCGCCCCGGAACCGGTGATCGTGCGTCTCTCCGACTTCAAGTCGAACGAGTACGCCAATCTGATCGGCGGTCCGCAGTACGAGCCGCACGAAGAGAATCCGATGATCGGCTTCCGCGGCGCGGCGCGTTACATCGACGAGGCGTTCCGCCCCTGCTTCGAACTCGAGTGCCGCGCCCTGAAGCGCGTGCGCGAGAAGATGGGCCTGACCAACGTGCAAGTGATGGTGCCGTTCGTACGCACGCTGAAGGAAGCCGAGCAGGTGACGCAGCTGCTCGCCGCCAACGGCCTCAAGCGCGGCGAGAACGGCCTCAAGGTCATCATGATGTGCGAGCTGCCGACCAACGCGCTGCTCGCGGAACGTTACCTGGAGTTCTTCGACGGCATGTCGATCGGTTCCAACGACATGACGCAGCTCACGCTGGGTCTCGACCGCGACTCGGCCATCATCGCGAAGCTGTTCGACGAGCGCGACGATGCCGTCAAGGCGCTGCTGAAGATGGCCATCGACGCCTGCCGCAAGACGGGCAAGTACGTGGGCATCTGCGGCCAGGGCCCCTCCGACCACCCTGACCTCGCCCGCTGGCTGGTCGAACAGGGCATCGAAAGCATGTCGCTCAACCCGGATACAGTCGTCGAAACCTGGCTGTTCCTGGCGGGCGCCAAGGTCTGACGAGTTCTACTTCGTCCAGATCAGCACTCGATTCCGGGCCGGCAGGGAATAGTCCGCTGCGAACTGTAGTTCGCAGCGGCTTGCCAGCGATCGCAACGCCCGGTCATCGCGTATGCCCATCTCCGGATTGCGGGCGCGCAGCGATTCATCGAAGGCACGATTGGAATCGCTGGTGAACTGTCCGTCGCGATTGAACGGCCCGTAGAGGCAGAAGCAGCCGCCCGGCTCCAGCGCGACGCTCACCCCGGCGAACATGGCCTCGACTTCGTGCCAGCTCATGATGTGCGCCGTGTTCGCACTGAAGGCGTACAGCGTGTCGCTGACCGGCCAGGGCTCCTGGCGCACGTCGAGTACCAGCGGTCCACGCAGGTTCGGCAGGGTGGACTCCTCGACCCACTGACGGATGCCCTCGATGTTTTCCTCGCGGTCGGTCGCCGTCCACATCAGATGCGGCAGATGCGCCGCGAAGTGAACCGCGTGCTGGCCTGTGCCGGAGCCGATCTCCAGCACGCCCCCGGGCCGCAGAAACCAGGCCTTCAGTACTTCGAGAATCGGTTTCTTGTTGCGCTCGCACGCCTCCGAGTGCGGCCTGGACATCAAGGCACCCGCAGGAAGTGCGCGCGGTAATGCGCCAGCTCGCGAATGGAATCGCGGATGTCGTCGAGTGCCAGATGCGTGGAGGTCTTCTGGAAACTGCCGTGCACTTCGGGCGCCCAGCGCCTTGCCAGTTCCTTCAGCGTACTGACGTCAAGATTGCGATAGTGGAAGTAGCGTTCGAGATCCTTCATCTCCCGTGCCATGAATCGACGGTCCTGGCAGATGCTGTTGCCGCACATGGGAGATACACCGGGCTCCACCCACTGCCGCAGGAATTCGACCGTGCGGCGTTCGGCTTCCGCCGTCGTCACGGTGCTGGCCCGCACGCGCGCCGCGAGTCCCGATGACGCATGCTGCCGGCGATTCCAGTCATCCATGGCGTCCAGCACGGCATCCGACTGATGAATGGCCAGCACCGGGCCTTCGGCGAGTGTGTTGAGATGCTTGTCCGTCACGACGGTCGCAATCTCGATGATGCGATCGGAGTCGGGCTTGAGACCCGTCATTTCCAGGTCGATCCAGATCAGTCGGCTCGGATCGCGGTCGTTCACATCAGTCCCCTTCGATTGTCGTGGCGTTGCCCATCATAACAGCAGCCGCTAAGCTCCCGATCGGCCCATTTCTGCACGAATTCGCTCATTCACAAGAGTCCCGATGCACTGGTTCACCCTGCTGTTCGTGCTGCTGCTGATGTTGTCGACGCTGTTGCGGAGCTGGCTCAATCAGCGGCAGAGGGCGGCGGTCGCACAGCATCGCGACCAGGTGCCGGCTGCGTTCGCAGGCCAGGTCGATCTCGACTCGCACCGCAAGGCCGCCGACTACACCGTCGCGCTCGCCGGTCTGAATCGCTGGGACATCCTGCTCGATGCGGTAGTGGCACTGGCCTTCACGCTCGGCGGCGGCATCCAGCTCATGGATCGAACGTGGCAGGCTGTTAACTTCGCACCGCTCTGGCACGGCACGGCCGTGGTGCTGTCAACGCTGCTGGCGATGTCGGCCATCGGACTGCCGCTGTCGATCTATCGCACCTTCGGCATCGAAGCGCGCTTCGGCTTCAACCGGATGACGGCAGGCCTGTTCGTTGTCGATCTGCTCAAGGGACTGCTGCTGACGCTGCTACTCGGCGGCCCGCTCGTCTACGTGATCCTGTACCTCATGCAACGCGCCGGTTCGCTGTGGTGGCTCTACGCCTGGGGCGTCTGGATGGCGTTCACCCTGTTCATCACCTGGGCCTGGCCGCGATTCATTGCCCCGATCTTCAACAAGTTCACGCCGCTGGCCGACGAGGCGCTGAAGCAGCGCACCGAATCGCTGCTGCAACGCTGCGGCTTTTCGTCGCAGGGCGTGTTCGTGATGGACGGTTCGCGCCGCTCGGTACATGGCAATGCCTATTTCACGGGCGTCGGGCGCAACAAGCGCATCGTGTTCTTCGACACGCTCGTCGAACGGCTGCAGGCGACCGAAATCGAGGCCGTGCTGGCGCATGAACTCGGGCATTTCCGCCTCCATCATGTCCGTTCGCGCCTGATCCTGTCATTGCTGTTCGGACTCGGCGGACTGGCACTCCTCGGCGTGCTGGCGGCCTGGCCGCAGTTCTATGCGGCGCTGGGCGTCGGCCAGCCTTCGGCGCATGCCGCGCTACTGCTGTTCATGCTCGTGCTGCCGACTTTCACGTTCTTCCTCACGCCGATCGGCGCCTGGTGGTCGCGCAAGCATGAATTCGAAGCGGATGAATTCGCCGCCCGGTTCTCGGATGCGCGCGAACTCGCCGAGGCGCTCATCAAACTCTATCGCGACAATGCGACGACCCTGACGCCCGACAAGCTACACTCGATCTTCTACGATTCACACCCGCCTGCCCTGATCCGCATCGCCCGCCTGCAGCAGCTCGCAGCACAACGTACCTGACCGACCGACGACGGAGTCGACCATGACCTTCATGAACGCGCCGGTCGAATTCTCAGCGCGTGTCGTCGAGTCCTTCGGACGTCGCGCCATTGTGCGCACCGCGGATGGCGAACGCCTGTCCACCGAACTCTTCGGCAAGCGTCTGACCGTCGTGTGCGGCGACGAGGTGCATGTGCGCATGCCACGACCGGTCGCGGCCGCTTCCGGCGACCCGCCGCGCATCATTTCCGTGACGCCGCGCCGCACGCTGCTGCAGCGTACCGACAGTCGCGGCCGCACTGAACCCCTGGCATCCAATCTCACGCTGCTCGCCGCCGTCATCGCGCCCGAGCCCGCGGTCGACGCGTATGTGGTCGACCGCTATCTCGCAGCCGCCGCCTATTCGCAGATCGACGGCGCAGTGATCGTCAACAAGTCCGACCTCGCCGCATCGGCGGGCTTCGCGACGCTCGTCGAGGAATATCGGACCGCCGGCTACCCGGTCGTCATGGTGTCCGCGCTCAATCGCGACGCCATCGATGATCTGCGTGCGCTCGTTCGTGGCCAGTCGATGCTGCTTGCCGGTCAGTCGGGCGTCGGCAAATCGACGCTGACGAATGCATTGATCCCTGATTCCGATCAACTGACACGTACGCTGTCCGATTCCACTGGTGAAGGCCGGCATACGACGGTATCGACCGCCCTCTTCCGCATCCCTACGGGCGGCGAACTGATCGATTCGCCGGGCGTGCGGGACTTCGCCCCCGCGCTGGTCAGCGATGCGACCGTACAGCACGGCTGGCCGGAGATCGTGAAAACGTCACCGGGGTGCCGCTTCAATAACTGCCTGCATCTGCGCGAACCAGGATGCGCGGTGATCGCCGCGGTGGACAGCGGCACGTTCTCGGCGCGGCGTTATGAGAGCTACAAACGACTGCTCAATATCATGCGCGAACTGGCACCGGACTACGAAAGGCGTAGATGAAAGAAGAAGATTTCACACGGAGTTCACGGAGACCACGGAGATATGAGAACCGGCCATTCGGACATTGGAAATTCTGAACTCCGTGCTCTCCGTGAACTCCGTGTGAAACTCTGAATTCTTATTCTTCATCCGAGCGTGTGCCGACCTGCCAGCGCATGCGCAAGCGTTCCCCCATCGACATATTCGAGTTCGCCGCCCACCGGCACGCCGTGAGCGATTCGGCTGGATTTGACCTGATGCCGTGAGGCGATCTCGGCAATGACATGTGCCGTGGCATCGCCCTCGACGGTGGCATTGGTGGCCAGGATGGCTTCCTTGATCTCGCCCGCCAGGAAGAGTGTGGACAGCTCACCAAAGCCAAGTTCGTCGGGACCGATGCCGTCGAGCGGCGACAGATGCCCCATGAGCACGAAATAGCAACCGCGATAGCTGCCCGACTGCTCGATCGCGGCGACATCCGCCGGCGACTCGACGATACAGAGCAGTCCGCGATCACGACTGCGCGAAGCGCATACCGGACACAGCTCCGCTTCGGCGAACATGCGGCAGCGCTGGCAGCGACCGATCGCAGCGACCGCCTTCTGCAATGCATCCGCGATTGCGCTCGCGCCCTTGCGATCCTTCTCCAGCAAATGAAACGCCATGCGCTGCGCCGACTTCGGCCCGACACCGGGCAGCGAACGCAGCGTTTCGATGAGACGAACGAGGCTGGGGGGGTAGATCATGGTTGGCGGTTGACCGTTGACGGTTGACAGCCGGAAAGAGCTGCAGTGTTCTGACTGTCAACCGTCAACGGTCAACCGCCAACAGTCATTCAGAATGGCAGCTTGAATCCCGCCGGCAGATTCATTCCGCCCATCACGCTCGACATCTTCTCCTGCGTCGTGCGCTCGACCTTCTGGACGGCATCGTTGACGGCCGCGGCAATCAGGTCCTCGAGCATTTCCTTGTCATCGCCGCTGATCAGCGAGGGATCGAGCGTGACGCGCAGCACCTGATGCTTGCCCGTCATGGTCACTTTCGCCATGCCGCCGCCGGCCTCGCCGGTGACCTCAAGGTTGGCGATTTCCTGCTGCGCACGCTGCAGATTGGCCTGCATCATCTGCGCCTGCTTCATCATGTTGCCCATGTTGCCTTTCATGAATGCTCCAGTTGTGGCGAGTGACCCGTGACGGATACGAGTGTCGAACCGGCTCTGTGCCGTCACTCACTCAGTGGGTCTGATCGAATCTGGCTGCACGGTCGCACCGAAGACCTCGCGCATCGCACGAATGTTCGGATCCGTCTCGATGGAATGGCGCGCGCCCTGCTGGCGATCGTCCGCCGCTGCCTTCATCTGTCGCGCCGGCGTATCGGCGAGCGTATCGTCCTGCAACGAGATCTCGAGCTTCACCGGCTCGCCGAAGTACGTGGAGAGCGCCTGCGCCAGTTTCTCTTCCAGCGCCGGACGATGGAATGCATCGCCGTCCCGATCGAGGATCAACCGCACCTTGCCGGACTCGCGCCCGGCGAGCACACAGTGCGCAGCGAGCTGACTCACCGGACCCTGCAGATTCAGGCTGGGAACGATGACGGCCCAGTCATTGCTGACCGGAGCGGCCTGTCTCGCGGCAGGCGCGCTGCGCTGTGCCGGCGCCGACGCGGACTGCGCGGGCGCAGACGTCGAACGTGACGGCGACGCCGCCACGTTCTCATCGGCCACGCCGAAGGCCAGCATGCGCAACAACGTCATCTCGAATCCGGCGCGCGCATCCGGCGCCAGTTCCAGATCGCGCCGACCGACGATGGCGATCTGGTAGAAAAGCTGCGTGTCCTCGGGCGTCAGGGCCGACGCGAGGCGCTTGTAGGTCTCGATGTCTTCGGCTTCGTCGAGTTGCAGATCCGGCACCGCCTGGATGAGCGCGATCTTCTGCAGCACGGCCGCCAGCTCAGCCAGCACCTGGCGATACTCGGGCGCGCGTTCGTCGAGTTGCTCGACGCAATCCAGCACCTTCCTGGCATCGCGCGATACGACTGCGTCGACGATGTCGAAGACCTGCGCGCGATCGAGCGTTCCCAGCATCGTGCGCGTATCTTCCGCCGTCAGCTTCGCGCCACCGAAGGCAATGACCTGATCCAGCAGGCTGAGCGCATCGCGCATGCTGCCTTCCGCCGCACGCGCCACCAACCGCAGCGCATCCGGTTCGAAATCGAGTTTCTCGGCCTGGGCAATCTCGGTCAGGCGCTTGAAGATCAGGCCGGGCGGGAAGCGCTTCAGATTGAACTGCAGGCAGCGCGACAGCACCGTCACCGGCAATTTCTGCGGGTCCGTGGTGGCGAGCAGGAATTTGACGTGCGGCGGCGGCTCTTCGAGCGTCTTGAGCAGCGCATTGAACGAGTGCGCCGACAGCATGTGCACTTCGTCGATGAGGTAGACCTTGTAGCGGCCGCGGGTCGGTGCGTACTGGACGTTGTCCAGCAGTTCGCGCGTGTCGTCGACCTTGGTCCGCGAGGCGGCGTCGACTTCGATCAGATCGACGAAACGCCCTTCATCGATTTCCTTACAGGCCGCGCATACGCCGCACGGCGTCGCCGTCATGCCGGTTTCGCAATTCAGCGACTTGGCCAGGATGCGCGCAATCGTCGTCTTGCCCACGCCGCGCGTCCCGGTGAACAGGAAGGCGTGATGCACCCGTCCGGTCGTCAGCGCATTCGTCAGCGCGCGCATGACGTGCTCCTGGCCGGCCAGTTCGCCGAAATTGCGCGGTCGCCATTTGCGGGCAAGAGCGAGATAGGACAT
>CAYWHG010000052.1:0-27376 GCA_964457865.1 uncultured Steroidobacter sp. | reverse complement strand
GTTTCCCGTCAAAAATGCCTATTTTTACAGCGCTTTCCGTCATCGTCGTTTTTTGCGGGTTTTCTGCGGATCCGAAGGAGATGTCTGAGCTGGCGACAAGAATACCTTGTCATCGCCGGCGAAGGCGCCTGACGCATCAGCCTGCTTACGAGGCACCACTTCGCTTCTGACACGGACCAGGCGTGAACCGCCATGATGGTGTGCAAGCACTATTGCGCCACCGTCGTGATCGCGCAGTTCGGGCTTCCGGCCCGGAAACTCAACTCGATTGCGGCCCACCTTCCGGCGCCGCTGTTTGCTCGCGGTGCCGGCCGCGGCTGAACCGCGACACGGAGTGCTCATTTGCGGGACCGGGGACGATGCTGGCGATTGCGTGCTTGTACACGACGTGATCCTGTCGCTCCCTCAACAGCACGACGAAGCTGTCAAACGAAGCAATCTCGCCGTGAAGCCTGACGCCGTTCACGAGGAAAATGGAAACGGGAATGCGCTCCTTGCGGAGCGCTTCCAGAAACTGGTCCTGGGCAGAATGTTCCTTGGCCACGGGTTATGCGTCTCGGAAACGACTGCCCTGTCAGGGTTTCTCAGGCGATCTCGCCGATGTCGGTTCCCACGGGATACGTCTCGCCCGGGGTTGCCTTCTGAGTCAGCTTGCCTGAGGCCGGCGCCTGGATCTCCTGAATCGATTTGCCGGTCTCGAGGGAATAGATCGGATCACCCTCGTTCACCTGGGCGCCGTCAGCGACGAGCCACTCGGTAAGCACGCCTTCCGTCATGGACATCTCGAGGCGGGGAATCGTGAGTTGTGTTGCCATGGATTTCGATCCTGATTACTTGTAAGCGACCACTTCGCGAAGACGGGCGGCGATGGATTTTGCCTGAGGAATCTGATTCAGCTCGATGTCGCGACAGTACGCGATGGGCGCGAAGTCCGCACCAAACCGGCCTACCGGTGCCTTGAGCGTCGAGAACAGTTCCTCGCTGATGGTGCTGGCGATCTCGCCGCCGAAGCCGCAGAACTCCGTGGCGGCGTGAACGACGATGGCCCGACGGGTCTTCTTCACCGAGTCCAGCACACGGTGATAGTCGAGCGGCACCAGGGTTCGCAGATCGATCACCTCGACGCTGATGCCCTCCTTCGCCAGCTCTTCAGCCGCCGCAAGGCATTCCTGCACCTGCCAGCCGTAAGTGATCGCGGTGATATCGGTGCCTTCGCGCCGCACCTTCGCCACGCCCAGCGGAATGCGATAGTCGCCGGCCGGTGCTTCGCCGCGTACGCCGCGCAGCAGCTTGATCGATTCCAGCTGCACGCAGGGATCCTCATCGAAGATGCAGCTGAGCAGCAGTCCCTTCGCATCAAAGGGAGTGCTCGGGAACGTGACTTTCAGCCCCGGCGTATGCAGCAGCCACGCTTCGAGCGACTGCGAATGCTGGGCGCCGTAGCCGCCCGTACCGCCGCCGACCATCATGCGGATGGTCATCGGTACATGCGTGGCGGAGCCGGACATGTAGCGCTGCTTGGCCGCGTGATTGAAGATCTGGTCCAGACAGACGCCGGCGAAGTCATTGAACATGATTTCCGCGACGGGGCGCATGCCGACGAGCGAGGCGCCGATGCCCGCGCCGATGATCGCCGTCTCGGCGATCGGCGTGACCCGCACGCGCTCCGGGCCATACTTGGTCTGCAATCCCCTGGACGTGCCGAAGACGCCACCGGGCGGATCGCCGATGTCCTCACCCAGCAGGAACACGCCCTTGTCCTGGGACAGCGCCAGATCCTGCGCATCGATGATCGCCTCCAGCATGAGAATGGGTTTGCCGGAACCGGTCGGCGGCTCCACTTCCGCCTCACGGCGCGGATAGTGACCGCGGCGCGGCGGCACGCTGGCATCGGCGTAGACGTCGATCAACGTCTCCTCGCGCGGCGTTGGCGTCGCCGCCATGGCATGGGCGATCGCCTCATCGACTTCCTTGCGCGCGGCTTCGTCGATCTCCGCCAATTGCGCTTCGGTGCAGATGCCGGCCTCGATCAGCTGAGCCCGCACGCGCGGAACCGGCCAGGCCTCCTTGGCGGCCTGCAACGCTTCGCGCGACAGCTCTTTCGTGTCGCCCACGCCTGCATGCGGCCCCAGTCGCAGCGTGAGAGCCTCGACGAAGATCGGACCTTCGCCGCGACGAACCTCTTCGATGACTTTCTTCATGCCCTGGTAGAAAGCGGGCACGTCGTTCGCATCGAGCTTCACGCCCTTGAAGCCGTAACCGGCAGCGCGCGACGCAAAGTCCTTGCTCGCGGTGTAACCCGGAATCGGCGTGTACTCGCCGATCTGGTTGTTCTGACACAGGAAGATCAACGGCAGCTTCCACACGCCAGCGAGATTCATGGCTTCGTGAACCGCGCCGATGCTGGTTGCGCCGTCGCCGAAGTTCACGATCGTGATGCGATCTTCCGCGCGCATCTTCGCAGCCAGTGCCAGGCCGTTCGCGATCGGCGCACCGCCACCGACGATGGCCGTCGTCAGCATCGAACCGGACGACGGGTCGGAAATGTGTGGCGAGCCGCCCTTGCCCTTGTTCACGCCGTCCACACGACCGAGCGCTTCGGAGAACAACCCTGCAAGCGAAACGCCCTTCGCCACCTGATCATGGATGCCGCGATAGGTCGTCACCATGTAATCGCGCTTGCTGATCAGCTGGGAGATCGTCGCGGGAATGGATTCCTGCCCCGTCATCGGCCAGTAGCTGAAAAGGAACTTGCCGCCCGAGAGTCCCGCCTGAACGGCTTTGTCGACGGCGCGGATCCGCGACATCTGTCGATAGATATTGACCAGGACGGCGGGCTCGATATCGAGCCTGGTAGCAGCGTGCGGCGGCATCACGAATCCCCACTGAAGAATGTTCGAAGCAACGCGAACGGATGAACGCGATGAGTCGTTGCATGGGTGCCGTATTCTGCAGCACTAAACAACAACGCTGTTTAGTATATCCGCTCGCTTGCGCATTGGCACAGGGCCGGTCGAGCGCGCCCCGTTTCCTCCCCCAATCAACAGGTTATGACTGTAGCCGACGATTCTCCGCCGGGCGCTGGCCCCTTCCCGGCCCACGCAATGCAGAGGGTCCGCGGCCTGGCCAAGATGACATTGTTGATGCTCGATGGTCATGCGGCGGTGCGCCTTGTTTTCAGGTCCGCCTACGCCCGAACCGTGCCCTGGCCTGCTGCAGCGATCGACGCGCGTCGTCCACCGCCCGTTGCTCCGTGTTGAACAGCAGATGCTCCATCACGGCGCTGAGGTGCGCCCGCATGGCGGCGCGTGCTTTCGCCGGATTGCGTGTCCGCAGCGCTGTCACGATGGCCTTGTGTTCCTCGACGACGGGTTTGACGTGCGCCGTGCGTGCCTTCTCCAGCAACAGCGCGCATTCCGGCGAGGTCTGACGCAACCGCCACAGCGATTCGACTTCGAGCAGCACGGCCGAATTGCGTGTCGCCCTGGCGATCAGCAGGTGAAAGTCGCGATCGGCCTGCTCGTTCGCACCGGCAATGCGGTTCTCGCGATCGATGCGCTTCACCAGCGCATCCAGCTGATCGAGTTCCTCGTCGGTGATCAACGTTGCAGCGAGCGCCGCCGCTTCGCCCTCGAACATCAGCCGCGCTTCGGTCAGCTCGAACGCGGTGATGTTGAATCCTGCCGGGTCCTTGTCGCCCGGTCTGCGTTTCACGTAGACACCCGAGCCGACCCGCACTTCAACCAGCCCTTGCACCTCGAGCGCAATGATCGCTTCACGTACGGTGGGACGGCTCATGTCGTATTCCACCGCCAGCTCACGTTCGGCGGGCACTCGGTCGCCCACCTTGTAGGTGCCGGAATCGATGGCGGCGATCAGGCTGCGTGCCAGTTGCTGATACAGCCGGCCCGGGTTTGCAGGCGACGGGTGTGCTGATTTTTTTGCGTTTGCAGTGGCCACGAGATTGCTCACCAGTTCCACATCGTGCCGTCGGTCAGTCGCGCGACCGGCAGATATGCGGGGCGATATGGATACTTCGCTGCCAGTTGTTCGTCGATGTCGACGCCGTGACCGGGCGCCTCGCCCGGATCGAGATAGCCGTCATCGAATGTGTAGGCATGCGGGAAGACGGCATCGGTCTCTTCCGTGTGGCGCATGTACTCCTGAATCCCGAAGTTGGGCACCCAGGTATCGAAGTGCAATGCCGCACCCATCGTGACCGGAGAAAGATCTGTTGCGCCGTGCGAACCGGTGCGGATCTGATAGAGCGCCGCGAGGTCGGCGATGCGACGCAGGTGCGTGATACCGCCCGCCCCCACCACGGTCGCGCGGATGTAGTCGATCAGTTGATTCTGGATCAGATCCTTGCAATCCCAGATCGTGTTGAAGATTTCGCCCACGGCCAGCGGCGTCGTGGTGTGCTGGCGGATCAGTTTGAAGGCTTCCTGATTCTCCGCCGGTGTCAGATCCTCCAGCCAGAACAGGCGATACGGTTCGAGCGACTTGCCGAGCTGCGCCGCTTCGAGCGGCGTCAGGCGGTGATGCGCGTCGTGCAACAGGTGATGATCGAAGCCATAGGTCTCACGCAGCTTGTTGAACAGCTTCGGTGTGTAATCGAGATACTTCGGCGTGTCCCAGACCGTTTCGGTGGGCAGTGCCGCGTCGGCAGGTTCGTAGTGCAGCTTGCCGCGACCGACACCGTAGGCGAGTTGCACGCCCGGAATGCCCGACTGCGCACGAATCGCCTTGTAGCCCATCTCTATATAAGAGCCCACCGCGTCGACGGTCTCGGCAATATCGCCGCCGTTGGCGTGCCCATACACCAGCACGCCCTGGCGGCTGCGACCGCCGAGCAATTCATAGAGCGGCATGCCGGCCATCTTCGCCTTGATGTCCCACAACGCCGTATCGACTGCGGAGATCGCCCGCATCGTCACCGGACCGCGCCGCCAGTAGGCGCCGCGATAGAGGTACTGCCACGTGTCTTCGATGCGACGCGGATCGCGGCCGATGAGGCACGGGATCACGTGATCCTGCAGATACGAAACCACCGACAGTTCGCGACCGTTCAGGGTCGCATCGCCGATGCCATACACGCCCTGGTCGGTGACGATCTTCAGCGTGACGAAGTTGCGGCCCGGACAGGTGACGATGACGTGTGCAGAGATGATCTTCATTGCAGCGGACATATCTGGCCTCTTCCGTAAATTGGCCAGACCAGTTTCGTCATCCGGTTTCGTAGCGTCAAGATCTGCGGGTGCGAGCGTCGGCGATCGACCAGCGGGGTGAGGATTCGCGATTCCGCGTCAGGCGGTCGCGAAATTGCGCGGATTCGCTGACTTCGAAGACCGGTCCGCAGCTCTGAACGTTCGCTACGGACCGGCCGATCCCTGCATGGAGGAAGTGTGCGGGCTGCGGTGCTGGCGGAATGTGTGACGTCGTCACTCACCCATCACGAGCGCTCGCAGCGGGCTAGTGTCGTGTCCCGAAAGAAACTTGTCTTGGTCCGTTCGCGCTGAGCCCTGAGCCTGACGAAGGGTCGAAGCGTCTGTAAATCAAGACAAGAGTCCTTCGACGGGACGAACGGAAAGAGACTTACGGGACATCACACTAGCGGCTTCCGACGACGAATCCTTCGGCGAGCACGATGCTCAGTTGAGAGCCCGCCGGCAGCTGCACTTCCGTGCCGGTGTTCTTGGCCACGACTGCGCCCGCGGCGCCACCCAGGATTCCGCCGATCACCTGGCCCTTGGTGCCATGCTTGATCTGATGGCCGATCACCGCACCGGCGGCAGCACCGCCGACGATCTTCGCCGTGTCGCGACCTTTTTCGCTCTGGCCTTGCTGCTGCAGTTCGCCGCGAATCGCAACATGGCTGCCATCGGCGAGTTCGAGCTGATCGAAGCGCAGGCCGAGCATCGGCACGGCGCCGATGGCACTGCTGCCTGACATGACCTCGGTGATGGTGCCCTTCACACGAGCGCCGGCGGGTGCGACCACCCGGTCGCTGCTCGTCAGGTCAGAAACGAGCCGTGCTTCGAAAGACTCGCCCACCTTGGCCGTCTTCGTCGACAGATCTGCCGCAAGCGCCACGAGCAGCTGCGTGCCGGACGGGACTTCCACGGCCACTGGCACTGGCGCTGTCTTCACCGGCGCGCTCGGCGCAACGACCGGGGGTGCCGATGCTGCCTGTGCCGATGCTGCCTGTGTCTGTGCCGCTTTTCTGGCTGCCGCCTGCTTTGCAGCGGCTTCCCTGGCGGCAGCTGCCTTCTCTGCCTCACGCTGCTGCGCTTCGATCTCCGCCTGACGCGCCTGCTCCTGTTCGGCCTCCTTCGCCTGGATTTCTGCTTCGCGCTGTGCGAGCTGCTGCTCGCGCGCCTGCAGCTCTTCCGCCCGAACGGTTGCGGACTGCTCGGCGGCGCTCTGCGACGAATGCGACGGATCACCACGATCGCATCCCGACAGCGCCACCGCGATCGCACAACTCAACAGGCAGGCACCCAAACGTTCAGTTTTCATTCAGAGTCTCCTTCGGCGGCCCCACTTCGTCCGCTTTGATCACGGGGGCGGCCAACGTACAGCATCGCGACAACGCGACCCGCCACGCATTTCACAGAATAAGGAAGGTCACGGCAGCCCGGAGTCTGCAGCGAAGCCAGGCCTACTGCGCGCTCTGCCCCGCTTCGCGAAGCTTGCGCATGATCCGGTCCTCGACCCACTGCCTGCTCCACCAATCGATCGGCGTGACGGCATTGCCGTTGAGCAGCATCGTGAAATGCAGGTGATCGCCTGCGGCCAATCCCGTCGCGCCGCTGCGCCCGAGTTCCTCGCCCAGCTCCACGGTTTGACCGACATTCACGCGGATCGACGAAAGATGCGCATACAACGATTGCAGGCCCATGCCGTGATCGAGGATCACGCAGTTGCCGTAAATCCCCAGAGGAGCCGCGTAGACCACCGCCCCGCGGTTCGATGCATGCACCGGCGCATTGGACAGCGACGCGAGGTCGAAGCCGAGATGGACCTGCTGATCGATTTCACTGCCGCGATAAACATAGGTGCGTTGGTCGGCAAAGCCCGCCTCGACGGCGCTGTTGACCAGCTGCTTGAAGGGACCGTGCCACAGCGTTTGCCCGGAACTCTGTGCAGCCAGGGACGCGATGGCGGCGTTGTTCTGCTGACGCAGGTCGCGATTGATGCGCAGGAAAGAGCCGACCAGATCGGCAGGATCCTGGACCGTGAAATCCGGCGTCATCTGCAGGATCGACGGCACGACCTTGGTCAGGAAGCGATCGTCGATTTCGATACGACTCTTCCTGAAACGTTTGGGAATCACGCGGTAGTCGAACGATGCCCGCGCTTCGTTGCCGTAGTCGTCGCGCGCAAACAAGCTGATGGGCACGCTCCTGTCCTGATTCCACAGCAATGCGAAGAACGCGACATGCAGATCGGCGCTGGCACCCGTCAGGCCCGCACCAGCGGCCGGATATCCCGGATATTCCTCATCGCCCACGCGCACGCCCGAGGACGCGCCTTCAGACACCCGATACACCACCATCTCGGAGCCGCCATGATTGATGAAATGGTGCAGCGACTGCACTGACAGCTGCGGCGGAATCAGGCGCACTTCAAAGTCATGCGAGGCGCTGGATGAAACACGTCTGAAACCGAACAGCACGGGCCGCGTGGCGTTGACGACCAGGCGCGCCGCACCGCCCTGCAAGTCCGGGAGGTCGCGTTTGCCGATGGCCTGCGTGATTCGAACCCGATCCGCAAGTTGCTCGACCTGAGCGCTGCCGGCGCCCGAGTTCAGCTCGTAAAGCGGAATCCTGCGCTCGCCCTGCTCCAGAGTGATGTCCAGCCGCTCGAGCTGATCCATGGGCGCGAGCACCTCGACGACCCCCTGCCCGGACTGCCCCACGCCCTTGGTCGGTTGCACGATCTGGATCTGCGGCCCGGGCGTTTTTCCGGCGTAGTACCAGGCACCCCCTGCACCGAGTGCCAGGAGCAACAGCAAGACAAACAATGTGCGCATCGATGACTTCCTCTAACGAACTGTGTAACGCCTGCGAAGGAGCGCATTGTACTGCGCCTCTGCTCAAGTCGATCGCACAGCCGCACCAGAGCCAATGGCACTTACTTGGCGTGTGTTGGTCCCCGATCCGAGATCAGGAAGGAAATCCCGCGGGATGGGGTAACGCGGGGCGAGAAAAGACCGTAAAAATGCATTCTTCCACCCCCCCGCCCCGCGGGATTTCCTTCGGTCATATTTCCCCGTGTACCCCGTGGAAATCTTCTTCTTCCTTTTTCCGATGCGGAACCATCGTCGATGAAGATGCGAAGTTCCCTGTCGATCAATCGTTGCCGGGCTGCGCCTGTCCGCGCTGTACGCGCAACTGGTTTTCGACTTCGGACACTCCGCCGCACTCGCTGACCATTTCCTCGACCTGATACTTGCTACCGAGATCGTTGACCATGCCGGTCAGCGTGACTGTACCGTTGCTGACACTCACGCTGATGTCGCTCGCATCGATTGTCGGATCGTCGAGGAGCTGCTCGCATACCACTTCCCTGAGGCGTTCGTCCGAACGCTGGTACTCCTTCGGCCCGCGACCACGGAACGACTGGCCTTGCTCGCCATAGGACGACGCGCCCTCCAGGCTGCTCTGGCGATCTCCCCAGGACTGACCGCGCGACTCGCTGCTGAAACCCCTGCTCCCGTAGTTGCTTCCCGCACGGGTGCCGCGACCGCTGCCATGGCGGCTTTCATTTTCATCCCGGTTGCCCGACGAGCCAGCGAGTCCGCCAACGAATCCGCGGCTTTCTTCGCTCCAATAGCGGCGCGCATCGGATATTCCTTCTTCGTCGCCGTAATGCCCACCATGCCATTGAGGGCGCGATTGATCATCGCGACCCAGAGGGCCCGATCGCCGCCAATCACGTGACTGCTGTGCCATGACCTTCTCCTCGCTGTGCGGTAACAGGACTGGTGTCGGCAGTATTGCGAGATCCGCTGAGCGCAGCGGCTGCAACACTCCGTCATGGAACAAGCCGCGGACTAAAGGCTTGTTCCTGAAAAGCGATTGCGGCTTTCAACAAGGAAGAACGCCGAGTGCTTCCGGGTGCAGGAACTACACGAGCTCGCGAGACGCACGTCAGGACTGCAACAAGGCCCTGGCCGGAGGAACAAACCGACCGCGCAGATGCTTGCACGCGCAGCGACAGACCAGCACAGCCGCCCGGGAACACGCATGACAACCCATGACATGGTTGCCGCCCTGCTGGCGTGGGGCATCTATCCGTTGTGGCTGATCGCGGGTGCAGCAGACCTGTGGTGCCACCGCCGTACCGACATCCGGCATACGTCCGGCGTGGTGGAGTCGACGCTGCATCTGGCGCAGCTCGGCGTCATCGGTGTCGCGGCCGGGCTGTTCCTGTTTCTCGATGTGACGACGACCACCGCTTGCGCCCGCGCTCTTCATCGCGGTACTGCCGGCCGTACTCGAATTTTCCGGCGCGTGGCGCGAACGGCATAGCGTCTCTCCAACCAGCGGTGTTTCGGTGGACGGCTGAGGACGTCGTCCGTCAGCCTGAAACGCGATCCGTGAGGCATTGCAATGTCGCGCTGACCAAGCAAGAGTCCCGACAACCGCGCAGCACTGCAAATTTCCGGGAACCCGTCATGGGGAATGGCCATTGGCTCTTCGTGTCGTGGAGGAATTCTGATGACCCAACTTCATCGTAGCGCCGCCTACATCCGCAGGCCCGCCACGGAGGCCGTGCTGGCCGCGAATCGATCGGACATGGAGCAGCGCGTGCTGGCGCTGCTCGAGAGTGCGCATACGGTCGAATCGTTGAGCCGGCGTCTATCGAAAGAAAAGGGCGACAAGGAAAAGGACGTAGACGCGCAGGATGTTCAGCGCGAAGTAACCGCCGCGATGCGGTATCTGCTGGAACAGAATCTGATAGAGCTGTCCCCGGACAGTTGAGGCTCGACGGCGCCATCCCGACGACGCCGGGGAAATCAATCCACTTTCTGCAGCGGCGACTCGGCCGGGCCGCTCAACACTTCACCCGTGGGATGGAATCGCGAACCATGACAGGGGCAGTCCCAGGTCGAATCGGCGCTGTTCCAATGCACCAGGCATCGCAGATGCGTGCACTGGCTGGACAGGAGCGTGACGGTTCCGTGCGCATCGCGGTAGGCAGCCACCTTGCGCCCCTCGTGATTCACGATGCGGCCCTCGCCCTTGGGCACGTCATCCAGTTCGTCCTTCACACGCTGCAGCCGGTCGCGGAGGAAGTAGAAAGGGAAGTCGGCATTCTCCTGAAGGTAACGCCATGTACCGCCATGAAAGGGACTGCGACCGGTTCTGAACAGAGTCGTCCACGCATTCTCGCGACCGAGAAAACGATCGCGGGCCATCATCGCTGCCAGCGTGCCGAACGTAAAACCATTGCCGCAGAATCCGGTGGCGATGAATTCCCTGTCTTCATTTTCGCCGATGAACGGCAGGCCGTCGTCGGTCTCCACGACCTGCCCCATCCACCGTCGTTCGACGTTCGCGTTGGGCAGAATCGAGCGCAGGCGCGCCTGCAGTTGCCGGAAGACGTTCTCGGTATCGGATTCCTGGCCGGTCTTCACATCCCTGCCGCCGAAGATCACCCACTGATGATCTGCAGCCGTGTCCACCCGCAGATATTCGTATGGATCCTGAGTGTCCCAAACAACGCCTCAGGCAGGGTATCGGCCGGCAGCCGCGCACCCAGCACATAGCTGGTGTACAGAGACAGCTTCGTCTGGAACAACGTGGCACCGAACAAGCCGCGCTTGCCCATCAAGGGATTGTGCGTCGCGATGACGAGATAACGACAGGAAACGGCATGTCCGTTCACGCGCGCCGTCATCGCGTCAGCACTGACGCCCTCGAATGCCCCCTCGAACGTCGTGTTCTCGAAGATTCGCCCGCCGCGCTGGCTGATGGCCGGCAACAATGCCTGCAGATAGCGGCGCGGATGAAACTTGGCCTGGCGTTCAAAACGTACCGCCGGCTGTTGCACCTGCTCGAGGGTGTCGAGAAACGTGGCGTCGAAACCGAACTGCACCGCGAGTTCGGCATCGCGCAGCAGGTCCGCCTGGTGCTTCGCTGGATCGCTGCCCACCGGTGCATGCAGATACCCGGGCACGCGGACGAATTGCGCGTCTGCGGCCGTCGCCCTGCAGATTTCCTCGATCGTATCGATGGCGACTTTACCTGCCTTCCAGCAGGCAGCCGCTCCCTCCCTGCCGAATTTCTCCGCCAGCCGAAACAGTCTTTCATCGGTGACGTAGGTCAGATGCGCCGTCGTGCGGGCCGTATCGGCGCTGGCGAGCCGGTCACGTTCGATCAGCGCCACCCGGATGCCTTCGAGCGACATGAGATAGGCGGTGGTGATGCCGGTCAGCCCACCGCCAACGATCAGTACATCGACATCAATATCTTCGCTCAGCGCCGGAAAACCGGGCAGCGGCACATCCCGCCACGGCGCGCCGTGTTCGCCCGGTTCACTCATCGAGACTGCTCCAGATCCGCATGCCCTGTAGCCGTGCGCAAGGCGCGCCGGGAGGCAGCCACACCACAGCTGCCTCCCGTAGAACGAACACTCAGTTGTTCTTCCTGGTCGATGCCGACGGGGTTGACGTACTTCCCGTACTCGATTCGGATCCCGCGCCGCCGAAGCCCGAGGATGTTCCCGACACCCCCTGACGTCCCTGCGACTGCCCGCCTTGCGTCTGGTCTCTCTGGCGCGACTGTGTGCGAAGCTGGTTGTCGATGTCCTTGACGCCGCCGCAGCGCTCGACCAATTCCTCTACCTGATACTTGTCGGCGCGGCTCTCCACCGTACCGGTCAGTTTGACCGTGCCGCCCGAGACGCTGATCGAGATCTCGCTCGCGTCGATATCGGGGTCGTCCGACAAACGCTCGCAAATCATTTCCTTCAAACGATCATCGGATCGCTCATAACCTTTGGGTCCTTTGCCGCGGTGCGAAGCCGAGCCCTGCCACTCTCTATCGCCACGCGACCATGATTCACCGGAACTTCCGAATTCGCGCGAGCCGCGCGTCCCGCCGTAGCCGGACGAAGCGCTTCCCTGCCCCTCTCCGCTGAAACTCCGCCCGCGTCCATAGTCCTGCTGCGAGCCGTAGCTGTCCGGGCCGTAGCCGCTCGTGCCGTAGCCCCGTGAACTGCCGTAGTCCTGACGCTCGTAACCCGCCGAACGGTCGCCACCGCCGAAGGAACCGACGTAGTCGCGCCGACCGGAACTGCCGCCGCCTTCGAAGCGCCGGCCGCCGTATTCACCGCCACGGCCAGTTTCACTCAGGAAGTCCGAACGTCCCGAGCCATAAGCACGACCGTAGTCGGGTCCACCCTGTGTACCGAAGTATCCGCTCCCGGAGGATTCGTTCTCCTGACGCCCGGGTCCGTCACCCCAGCGATCGCTGCCGCCGCGATACCCGTAGTCCTCACGTCCGCGGCCTCGTTGAGCGGCGTACGAGGAATCCTCCTCGCCATAGCCACCATAGTCACCGACCCCTTCCGCCGAGCGACCGAAATCTTCATCTTCGCTCCATCGATGTGCTTCGCGGCGCTGCGGCCCTTCATCGCGATAACGCTGTGGACCACGTCCCTGCCCGCGAGAGTTCTCGGATCGCCAATCACGCGATTGGTTTGCCATGACCTTTCTCCTGGTAGTTCATCGTAGATGTATGACTGTCCGGCGCAGGACCGCCTTCGCCGCTCGATGTGTCTGCCTCCGACTGGCGCTGCACACCGACACCACAAGGGTGTCAGCGGCAATGGAGTTCCGCCGTGCCCGATGCGGCTTTCACTACGAGGAAAACGTACGCAGGATGCCAAGCATTCGAGTACAGACGCGGCGAAGGGGCGAAGACTCGGAGGAGAAACCGCCATGCACACGCGCACGCTGTGCATCGCATCGCGTTCCGTCATCGTTCAAAACGCAATGCAGCAGCAGGAACACCCTGAATCCGTCGCACATTGGGTTCCGCACGCGAACTCACGTCTCTTCACGTCTCTCCACATTCAAAGGTGACAGCCATGGCCAGAGCAACCCAGCCACGCACTGCGGGCAAGGCAGCTGATGCAGTTTCCCTGCTCAAGCAGGACCACCGCACGGTCGAAGCATGGTTCGAAGAATTCGAGAATGCCGAAGAGGAGGAAATCGGCGCCATTGCCCGCCGCGTCTGCCAGATGCTGACCGTGCATGCGCAGATCGAGGAAGAAATTCTGTATCCGCGCGCCAAGCGGGCTCTGGAGGACGAGGATCGCGAACTGGTGAACGAAGCCAATGTGGAACACGCCAGCGCCAAGCAGCTCATCGCTCAGATCGAGTCAATGGACCAGAGCGACGAACTCTTCAAGGCGACCGTCAAGGTGCTGAGCGAGTACATCAAGCACCACGTGAAAGAGGAAGAAGGCGAACTCTTCCCGAAACTGAAGCAGAGCGACCTCGATCTCAAGGAGATCGGTGAGCAGTTGCTGTCCCGCAAGAAGGAACTCATGGAGGAACTCGGCATCGATGACGAATCGGACGCCGATGAGTCCGGCGGCAAGCGGCCGCGATCACGCACTGCAGCGCGACCGCCCGGTCAGGCCAGACACTGACTTCCGGGAGGGGCGCCGTTGTGCGGCTTTTCGATGGCGCCCTTACCGCCCGATGTGGACATTGCGCGGGTGATGCACAACGAGGATCAGCAACGCGAGCATCACGACACTGCAGTATCTGGCAACGCCGCGCTTCTGGTTCGAATCATTTCAGAAGTGACGGCCTCACGCGGTGGCTGATGTGCTTCGGGCAGCGAGCCATCCGTTCTTCAAGTGTTGCCCCCGATCCGAGACTCACGCTCCCATGGAGACGTCGGCGGCAACGCAACGACTGGCACATCGCGAACCTCGACCGATGCGCCGCAGTGACTGCATTGAAAGGTCACGCAACCATTCTCCTGCCGAAACTCAACAATGCCGCGCTGTTCCTCCCGGCATTCGGTGCAGCTTGGGGTAGCCATGAGCTTGTCTCCTCGCTATCAAGACCATGGATACCGGAAGCTAGCGTAGCGGCCAGCCCGTTTCAATTTCGACTTCCGAACAGCATCAGCTTGCCGGTGTAGATGATATGACGACAAACAGTGCCGCGCCGCCGTCCAGGCCGAAGGCCGCACAGATACTGGCTCCGCTTGCGAGTGGCGCACCATAAGCACTCTCTCGTCGACGGCAAGGCTCAGCGTCGTACCGATTTTTTACGTGACGTGGTGCTGGTGCTTCGCTTGGCGGGACTGGTCTTCGACCGGGCGCGGCGCGCACGATGCGCTTCGAATGAGATCGGCGAACCGCTCTCGCCGGTCTTGACCACGACTTTTTTCGACAGACTCTTCCTGAGCACGTCCATCAGATCGATGATTTTCGCTTCGCCACCGGGTTCGGCATCTTCGAGATCGCGCCGATGAATGACGCGGTCTTCGTCCTTGCGCTTTGACTTCGCCAGCTGCTCCAGTGCCTCGGCGTCGCGGTCTTCGAACTCGGACAGATCGAGACTGCGATGCTTGAGGGATTCTATCGCCTTGACGTACTGCGTCACCCTGGCCGCAGTGACGCGCGATGCCTTGGGCAGACCGATGGATCCGGGACTGCGGATCTCATCGGCGTAGCGCAGCGTGTCCGCACGCAGCACACCGTGATCCGGGACGATGGCGACGAGATATTCGTGGCCGCGCATGATGAAGCCACCGATGCCGACCCGACCGGTGCGTTCCATGGTCGCGGCAAGCAGGTGATAGGCCTTGGCGGACTTGCCCGACGGCGCCAGGAAATAGGGTTTCTGAAAGTACAGCGCCGGGATCTGGTCCAGCGGCACGAAGCTGTGCAGATCGATATCGCCGGACATTTCCGGGGCGACCGATTCGAACTCGGCATCGCTGATGGGCACCATCTTGCCCGAGTCGGTTTCGTAGCCGCGCACCAGTTCGTCGGCATCCAGCTTCTTGTCGTCCCTGGAGCAACGATACTGTCGGCCCAGGGGATGACCGTCCTTGTCGACGAGCTTCATGGCGGTGTGCCGCGGTTGCACGGCCGAGAGCAAGTCCACCGGAATGCTGACCAGTCCGAAGGTGATCGTGCCACTCCAGATGGATCGGACAGGCGCGGCGGGCGCGGCGCCACGGGCGGCCGGGGTGCGAGTACGCCTAGGCAACGCGCCGCTCCTTCACCGCGGCAAGGCTGGCCTTGAGACTGGCGGCAAGATCTGCCGATCGCCGTGGCTTTGGCACCTTGTGTCGCGGCAGCTTCTCGCCACTGGCCTTGGCCTCGATCATCTTGCGCAGACGCGATCGGTATTCGTTGCGCCATTGCCCGGGATCAAAGTCGCCCGAGATGGAAGACACCAGCTGCTCGGCGAGCTTCAACTCATTCGCACTCGGCGCCACCGTTCTGGCGGGCTCGACGCCCGAGAAAGTCAGTACCTGATCTGCACGACGCAATGTCGTCAGGGCGAGATAGCCCTGCTCTGCCGTGAGGACCCCGAGATAACGCTTCTTGCGCATGACCCAGCGGGCAATGCCCATGAGTCCGGTACGTTCCAGTGCCTGTGTCAAGGCGAAATAATCTGCGGCACTTCGATCGGGTCCGAGGTAGTAGGGACGATCGAAGAACTGATCGCTGATAGCCGAGCGGCTGACGAAGCGGCACAGCTCGATGTCGCGCGATTCCGGCGGCACCAGCTCCGCCAGTTCTTCGGGCTCCAGGATCACGGCGGTGTCGCCCGTGATCGCGAAGGCTTTGCGGATGTCTTCCTTCGGAACTTCCTTGCCGGTGTCTTTGCGGATGATGTGCTGCTCGACCGGGGCGTGATCGGTCCGATGCAGCATCCGGAAGTGAACGCTGCGGTCCTCGACCGCCGAATAGAGCTTGACGGCGAGTTCCTGCCTTCCGATGTGGACAACGCCCTTCCAGATCGCTCTAGCCGCCACGCGACTGTCTCCTCGAGACGGATTTTTTCCTGGGGGGCTGGCTGCGTGCAGCGCTCGCGCAGCCGGGGCAGATGTGGTGGCCCTTCACATGAGCTTCCTTGCAGTGCATGCATCCTGGCCCGTCACATTCGAGACACCGGAACTCCAGTTCGTACACATAGGGCTGCCCACAATGGGGACACAGGTCTTCCCCCGAGGACAGCCACCAGGCAGTGGTCGTTGCGGCTGGATGTGCAGGCATGAGTTGCGCGAATGGGTGAGGCTACCCAGCAAGAAACACTGGATAAAACGCTCGGGGTTGCGCGCGGTTCCGGAGATCGAATCACGCGCACTCTTTGCATGCGCGGGCCTCAGCGCAAAGTGAGGTGCGCGATCAGATCAACAGCGGTCGTCTGTCCGGTCGGATGCTGCGGCAAATGCCCCCGCATCCGGCGTTCGCACCGCAGCACTTTCTCTAGTGCACTTCCGTCCGTGAAAACTCGAACTCGCCGGCGAAGGCATAGGTCGTGAAGTTATCCATGACAGTGGCAAAGGGCGAACCGCGCACCGTGGCCCATCGCAGCCTGTTGCGTGCGGCGGGCAACATCAATGTGGCCTCGAGCATGCCGGCCAGATGCGGCGAACGGTGCGCTGCGCTCAGTGCCGCCGCCCATGCAATGGCATCGACGCTGTCGACGCACTTGGGATCGCGCGAATCACCGGGCTGGTAGTTGTGCCGGGTCACCGAATCTGCGGCGACGTGATTGTTTGCCGCGGGAAATCCGCCTGGCGCATAGGTAGTGCCGCGCTGCTTCCATCCAAAGGACACGGCCACCTCCAGCATCAGGTCCCAAGCCGACAGGTCGCAGAAGAAACGATCGTGCTGACCCCGCCCGGCAAGACCGCGGACCAGGCTGACGTGCGAAGGCGCCTCGACGCTGCGAATCAAGGGACGGACGGCGACCGGCATGCGAGGCCATTCGACCAGCGGAAGTATCGATGCAACTGCGTTCATGATCTCAGCTCTCCTCGGCTATGCACGACGCTGACTCTTTGCGATAGCCGTTGTCGCAGAGCCAGTCATTGCCGGAATGATCGAGATGCGCGTTCTGCGGCAGCGTGAGCGCAACGCAGGCCGATCCTTTGGCACGCAGGCCACGCTCGCATTTCCAGCCGGTGCCCGCGGAGTCGAGATAACCGCCCGAGGGAACATCGACGGCCACGCAGACACCATTTGCCGCCATGAAGCCGCGCTCGCATTTCCAGTCAGTGCCGCTGCGGCCCAGAAATGCATTCGCGGGAACTTTCACCTGCATACAGGTTGCCTGTTCCTGTCGGTAGCCGCGTGCACATTCCCAGCCCTGCCCGTAGGAAGCGTCGATGACATGCGCGTTGTCGGGCACAACGATACGCACGCATTGGTCATTGGCTTCGCGATAGCCACGATCGCATTTCCAGCCATTACGCCCATCGTCGTCGGGGTATCCGTGTTGCGGCACAAGCACGGCAACACAGCGGTCGCCAGCGACACGAAAGCCGCGGTTGCATTTCCATGCGTTGCCATAGGCGCCCAGATAGGCATTCTCGGGAACATGAACCGCGACGCAGGTGGCGCCATTGCGCTGAAATCCACGCTCGCAATCCCAGCCTCCATAGCGGGTCGCACGCGCATGTTCCGGCAGCGTCGCCTGATCGGCATTCGCCGTGCCTGCCGCGAACAGCATCAGCAACGCGAATGCGTACGCACTCACTCGTCTCGTCGTGTACAAATGGAAATCCTTGCGCTGTCGCAGCGCCATGAAGGGTCGCGCGGAGCCACTCAGCCCAGTCGCGACGAAGGTGCCTGTCTCGCGAACACCTGGATCAGTTCGCGGCACGGCACGGGCAGCTGAAGGCAGTGTGCGCCCGCGTAGTGTGAATAGATACACGGATCGCGGGGCGATCGTAGCGAGGCGATACCTCGATAGAGAGCGGCTGCGGGGTAACAAATCCAAGCGGAACAGGCACGAACCCTGTACAGTGCCTTCGGTCCGAACCTTTCTCTTTATCTTTCTTTGACCGGCGCGTTCTGCGGCATTGCGGTCAACTCAAGTAAACCGAATCGTTTCCATGCCGACGCGAACAGCGTGTGTTCGCTGTTGTCTTTCATACGCGTTGCACGCCGCGATCATCTCGCGTTTCGCGTTTACCAGTGAGTGAGATCCATGAGCAAACTTTACGTTGGCAATCTGCCCTTTTCCGCAACCGAAGACGCCGTCCGCACGCTGTTCGCACAGCACGGCACCGTCGACTCCGTGGCCATGATCATGGATCGCGACACGGGGCAACCGCGCGGCTTCGCGTTCGTCGAAATGCCGAACTCGGATGCGGCACGCGCAATGCAGAGCCTGAATGGCCAGGACATGGGCGGTCGTCCGCTCAAGGTCAACGAGGCGCAGGACAAGCCTCGCGGTGGCAACGGCAACTTTGCCTCGCGTCGCTGAAGGATCTGGAAATGCCTGCACGTGCATCTCGCACGTGCAGGCCCCGTACCACCGCCCACGCTGTTCAGCGTCAGCGGCAAGCCCATGAGGTGCGCGAAGCAAGCCTGAGACCGGGCGGCATCCAGTTCACCATCCGGCCGCGCCCCGATGCGGCACTACCTTCAGGAGGTGCAGCATGACCGCACTCAATCGTCTGGCATTCATCGGCAATTCGCTTCCGCGGCGCTGCGGCATCGCCACTTTCACCACCGATCTGCAACTTGCGGTTGCCCGGGCACGCGAGGATGTCGACGTCGCCATCGTTGCCATGTCCGACCATGGCCAGGTCTATGACTATCCGTCCGCCGTCCGACTGCAGATCAACGACGAGCAGCCGGCGGAGTACGAGGCTGCCGCGGACTTCCTGAATGCAGGCAAATTCGACGTCGTCTGCCTGCAGCACGAATTCGGCATTTTCGGCGGTGAGGCAGGCGGCCACCTGATGGCACTGCTGTCGCGGTTGATGATGCCGATCGTCACGACCCTGCACACCGTGCTCGCCGAACCGAAGCCCGCGCAGCGCGCCGTCATGATGCGGCTGGTAGAGGTGTCATCAAAGATCGTCGTCATGGCGGAAAAGGCGCGGGAGTTGCTGCGCGACGTCTACGGCGTGTCCGCGGAGAAGATCGAAGTGATCCCGCACGGGATTCCCGACTCCGCCTTCCTCGAGCCCGACGACGCCAAGACGCGACTGGGTTTCAGCCAGCGAGCCGTCATCCTTACATTCGGACTGCTCTCTCCCAACAAGGGCATCGAAGTCATGATCGACGCCATGCCGTCGATTCTGCAGAGCCGGCCCGATGCGGTGTACGTCGTGCTCGGCGCCACCCATCCGAACCTCGTGCGCTGCGAAGGCGAAGCCTATCGCGAGCGTCTGATGGCCCGGGTGCGCGCACTGGGTCTCGAGGAGCATGTCGTTTTCCTCGATCGATTCGTCGATCAGCGCACGCTGCTCGACTTCATCTCGATGTGCGATGTCTACGTCACGCCCTACCTCAACGAAGCGCAGATGACGTCGGGCACGCTGGCCTACAGCTTCGGACTGGGAAAAGCGGTCGTGTCCACGCCGTACTGGCATGCGCGCGAGCTGCTTGCTGACGGGCGTGGCGTCCTGGTGCCCTTCGGCGATGCGACGGCCATTGGCGCCGAGATTGCACACCTGCTCACCGACGATGCCCGGCGAGACGCGATGCGCACGGATGCCTATTCGAACAGCCGCTCGATGACCTGGGAACGGACCGCGGAGCGCTATCTCGCCACTTTCGAGAAGGCACGACGCGCACAGGGACTCAAAGTCATCGCCTCGCAGAGCGAGAGCGCAGTGGCACAGGAGAGCCCGCCCCTCCCGCAGATGCAACTGGCCCATTTTTTTTGCATGTGCGACGACACCGGACTGTTCCAGCACGCCATCCATTCGATCCCGGATCGCGCGCACGGCTACTGTGTCGATGACAACGCCCGGGCGCTGCTGGTGGCGTGCGCGCTCAATACCGGCAGCGAGCAGCGCATGCCCGAGGCATTGACCTCGTGCTTCGCCGCCTTCGTGCAGCACGCGTGGAATCCTGACACGCGGCGGTTTCGCAACTTCATGAGCTTCGAGCGTCGCTGGCTCGAAGACAGCGGCTCGGAGGACAGCAACGGGCGAACGCTCTGGGCAGTGGGCGAATGCTCACGCAACGACCCGAGCGCCACACGGCGCCAATGGGCCGCCGCGCTGTTTGCCGAAGCGTCATCCATCGCCGAGGACTTTCGCTCGCCACGCGCCTGGGCCTTCACGCTCCTTGGACTGGATGCCTATTGCGCAGTGACTCCGCAGGATTCACGCGCCGCCGCGATGCGCAGGATGCTCGCGGACCGATTGATGTCGGTTCTCGCCGCGGTCGAGACGAAGGATTGGGTGTGGTTCGAGGACGTGCTCGCCTACGACAACGCACGGCTGCCCCAGGCCCTGATCGCCACCGGCGTTTCTGTCGGCGTACCGGCCTATGTGGCAGCGGGGTTGCGGTCATTGCGCTGGCTCATGGCGCTGCAGCGAACCGCGGCAGGACATTTCCGCCCCGTCGGTTCGCAAAGCTTTGGCGACAAGCATCGTCTGCCAAGATCGTTCGATCAGCAACCGCTCGAAGCGGCGGCTGCGATTTCCGCCTGTCTCGCGGCCTGGCGAGCCGACGGTGACGCAAGATGGAAGTCCGATGCGCAGCGGGCCTTCGCGTGGTTTCTCGGCAGCAATGATCTGTCGGCACCGCTGGTCGATCTGGACACCGGCGGCTGTCGCGATGGGCTGCATCCCGACCGTGTCAACGAAAATCGGGGTGGCGAATCTGCGGTGTCCTGGCTGCTGGGTCTCGCCGAAATACGCCAGCTTGCACGCCTCGGCGGCAATCGCACCAAGGCCACGCCGCTGCGGGTCCTACGCGCCTGAATTCTTCCTCAACTGCGTCCAGACGGACCGGGGGCGTTTTGTCACAAGCCACGTTTCTCAACCGGCAGCCACTCTCGCTGCGTCCCAACCCGGCGCGGGTCGTCGTGCGCCCGTTCAGGCCCGCGGTCGAACCGCGCGATCTCAACGCCACGGACAAGACGCGGGCGAACCATATCGTCGACCGCGTCCTGGCACTCGACAGTGCCACGGCTGAACTGCACCTGGCCGATGTTCTGCAGAATTTTCAGGGCCGCCATCGCAATCTGATCGAGACATGCGAAGCGCGTGCGGACGAAATGGAGGATGCGTTCGCCTCGCATGCGAATTTCACCCAGGCGCAGCGGCGGCTGGTCGGTGCCTACTTCCTGCATGAGTATTCGTTCGAGGCCGCGGCCTTGTTCAATCCGAGCATCGTCGAACACCCTGATCAATCCGGTGTTGCGCCGTACTCGCGGCGTTTCATCATGAGCGTGCGCGCCGTCGGCGAGGGACATATTTCTTCACTGACGTTCCGGACGGGCATCGTTTCGGCCGACGGCCTGATCACACTCGACCCGACCGCCCCGCTGGCCTCCATTCCGCGGGTGCAGAGCCGGATATCCGGCCCTCACGGAGATGTGGTGGAGCTGGTCTTCGGGCCGGATGAAGACCTCAGCGAACGCGTGATCTTTCCCGTCACGCTCTCCCAGTCGAACGGCATCGAAGACGCCCGCTTCGTGAGGTTCGACGACGGGGACCGTACGATCTACTACGCGACCGTCACCGCCTACAGCGGCAGGGAGATCCGCTCCGAGCTGATCGAGACCACGGACTTCCTCTCGTTCCGCATCTCGCCGCTGACGGGAACGGCGGCACAGAACAAGGGCATGGGTCTGTTCCCGCGCAAGTTCGGCGACAAGTTCGCAATGATCGCGCGGCAGGACAACGAGAATCTTTATCTGATCTATTCGGACGACCTGCATACCTGGAACGGCGGCGTCGCCATCCTCAAGCCGCAGTTCCCGTGGGAGTTCGTACAGATCGGCAACTGCGGCGCCCCCATCGAACTCGACGAAGGCTGGCTGCTGCTGACCCACGGCGTGGGTCCCGTACGGAAATACTCGATCGGCGCAGTGCTGCTCGACAAAGCCGATCCATCGAAGGTCATCGCACGCTCACGCGAACCGCTGATTCGCCCCGAGCCCGCCGAACGCGAAGGCTATGTCCCCAACGTCGTCTACACCTGCGGCGCAATGCGCCACAACGACCAGCTCATCCTGCCGTATGCAGTCTCCGACACGTTCTGCAATTTTGCGAACGTCAGGATCGAGACGCTGTTGAGGATGCTCGAAGGATAGATGCGGCCAACCATGTCAGGCTTCAGATGATATGCAGGCCTGGCGCGGCGCCCGCTTCGGTCACCGTACCGATCGCCGCCGCCCGATCGAAGCCATGGCGATCGAAGACTGCCAGCACTGCATCGACCGCATCGGGCGCGCACGCTACCAGCAATCCACCGCTGGTCTGGGGATCGGTCAGCAGCGCGCGATCGTCGGTGGCGAATGTTTCCGGCACGCTCACTTCTTCACCGTAGCCTGCCCAGTTTCGCGCCGAGGCACCGGTCACGAATCCTCTGGCGACCAGCGCGCGGACATCATTCAGCAACGGTACCTTCGACCAGTCGATCTGCAGGTCGCAGCGCGCGCCTCGCGCCAGTTCCAGTGCATGCCCGGCGAGACCGAAGCCGGTGACATCGGTCATGGCATGCACACCCGGCAGGGCCGCGAGATCCGGGCCGGGCGTGTTCAGTTGCGTCGTGACTGCGATCATCTGCGCATAGCCGGCTGCATCCAGTTCGTTCTTCTTGAGTGCCGCCGACAGGACACCCACACCGAGCGGCTTGCCGAGCACCAGCATATCGTCCGGCCGTGCATCGGCATTGCGACGGATCCGCTGCGGATGCACGAGGCCCAGCGCCACCAGTCCGTAGATGGGCTCGACCGAATCGATGCTATGTCCGCCGGCCACGGGAATTCCCGCGGCACGACACACCGACGCGCCGCCGTCGAGAATGCGTCCGATGGTCTGCGGCGACAGCACATTGATCGGCATCCCCACGAGCGCCAGCGCCATGATGGGACGGCCGCCCATCGCATACACGTCGCTGATGGCATTGGTCGCCGCGATACGGCCGAAGTCGAATGGATCGTCGACGATGGGCATGAAGAAATCGGTGGTCGCGATCAGCGCCTGCTCGTCGTTCAGCCGGTAGACGGCCGCGTCATCGGAGGTTTCGATGCCGACCAGCAGCTCCGGCGGCACAGGCAATGCGACGGTGTCTCTGAGAATCTGCGACAACAGGCCCGGCGCCATCTTGCAGCCGCAGCCGCCGCCATGGGACAGCGAACTGAGTCGCGGTTCATCGGGTCGGGGGGACGGGTTCATGACTCGACACTTTGAAGATGGCGAAACTGCTCCACGATCCCCGCCTCGTCTTCGAGGCAGCGCAGGTCGAGCAGCAGCGCGTCGTCGGCAATGCGTCCCAGAATCGGCACCGGCAATTCGCGCAATGTCCTTGTCAGCGCCTTCAACGCCGCGCCCGACTTGCCCTCGCGCGGCCGGCACGCCAGCGCCACACTGGGAATGATCTCGACCGGCAGCGAGCCGCTGCCGACCTGGCTGGAAACCGGCTGGATCTCCACGCGCCATTGCGCGCCGAGCGCCGCGCCGAGATGCGGCTGCAGACGCTGCGCCAGCGACTCGATCTGCGCCAGCGGCCGGGTCAGCAGTCGCAACGTCGGCAGTTCGCGCGTCAGCAAGTCGGGCGTTCGATACGCCAGCAACGTGCCTTCGAGCGCCGCGAGCGTGAGTTTCGAAACACGCAACGCGCGCTTCAATGGATGACGCCTGATGCGATCGATCAATTCTTTTTTGCCGACGATGAGTCCCGCCTGCGGGCCACCCAGCAATTTGTCGCCGCTGAAGGTCACGACATCCGCACCCTGCGCGAGCGTTTCGCGCACCACCGGCTCCTTCGGCAATCCGAGCGTCGCGAGATCGATCAGGCTGCCCGCGCCGAGGTCGACGATGAGCGGCAGTCCATGCGCGTGCGCGATGGCCGCCACTTCCGGCTCCGCGACGTCGGCCACGAAGCCGGTGATCCTGTAATTGCTTGTGTGCACCTTCATCAGCGCAGCGGTCTGCGGACCGATGGCCTGTTCATAGTCGCGCGCATGCGTGCGGTTCGTCGTACCGACTTCGACCAGTCGCGTGCCTGCGCTGCGCATGACATCGGGCATGCGGAATGCGCCGCCGATCTCGATCAGTTCACCGCGCGACAGAATCACTTCGCGCTCGTGCGCCAGGGCCGCCAGCACCAGCACCACCGCCGCCGCGTTGTTGTTCACGATCGTGGCGGCTTCTGCGCCCGTGAGTTCGAGCAGCAGGTCCTCCACCAGGCTGTCGCGCTCGCCGCGCTCGCCATCCTCGAGATCGAACTCCAGGTTGCAGGTCTCGCTCATCGCCATGCAGGCATGCTCGATCGCACGCGACGAGAGCTGCGCCCGGCCGAGGTTCGTATGCAGGACGGTGCCGGTGAGATTGAACACGCGACGCAGATGGGGCGTGCTGCGTTGCCTGAGCCGATCGGCGATTTCCTGCGCGAGATCCGCTTCATCCGGCGTTCGATAGTCCGGCGCATCGCGGCGCGCACGATGCTGATCCAGCACCGCGCGGATCGCATCGATGATGGCGCGACGACCGTAGGACTCGCACAGGGTTTCGACCTGGGGAAGCCGTGCGATCCGGTCGACGGAAGGGTACGGTCGCGAAGCCGGCTGCGTTGCCATGAATAGGAAGTCCCCGAACTGCCCGGCATGCGCTCATGCGCTGCCGCGATACACTATCGTCGACCTCCCCGCTGTACGGCAAGCTCAACGCGTTCCATGCTCGTCGCCACCGCCGGCCACATCGATCACGGCAAGACTTCGCTGATTCGCGCACTCACCGGCGTGGAGACCGATCGTCTGCCCGAGGAGCGCGCCCGCGGCATCTCCATCGATCTGGGCTTCGCCTACTGGACGCCCGACGATGCCCCGACGATCGGCTTCGTCGATGTGCCCGGACACGAACGCTATGTACGCAACATGCTCGCCGGTGTCGGCGGCGTCGATTACGCCGTGCTCGTGGTGGCCGCCGACGACGGCGTGATGCCGCAGAGCCTCGAGCACGTGCAGATCCTGGATCTGCACGGCATCGCGCGCGGTGCGGTCGCCATCACCAAGTGTGACCGTGCTTCGCGCGAACGTATTGATGAAGTACGACATCAGGTTCGCGCGCTGCTCTCCTCCACCAGCCTGGCCGGTGCGCCGCTGTTTGAAGTATCCACGGTGACGGGTGCAGGCATCGCGTCCCTCACCGATGCCTTGCGCATCGCCAATCGCGTTCCGGCAACACGTCCCTTCGCCGATCGCAACTTCCGCCTCGCCATCGATCGCGCCTTCACAGTCACGGGCGCCGGCACCGTCGTCACCGGCACGGTTCGCGAGGGTTCGCTCGAACCGGGAACACGACTGATGCTGTCGCCGCGCCCTCTGGAAGTCCGGGTGCGCGGGCTGCAGAGCGCCGGGAACGCCATCGATCGCGTGCAGGCCGGCGAACGCTGCGCGATCAACCTGACCGGCGTGGAAGTCGGACAGATCCGTCGCGGCGACTGGCTGATCGCCGCGCCCATGCATGCGCCCACCCGCCGCATCGAGGTGCAGTTGCAGGTACTGAACACACACGCGGCCGCGCTGAAGCACGACACGCCGGTGCATCTGCACCTGGGAACCGCTGATATTCCCGCTCGCGCACTATTTCCCCGCCAGCGCACCATTGCGCCGGGTGCGACGGCGATCGCGCATCTGGTGCTGGACCATCCGACCTGTGCCGTGGTCGGCGACCGCTTCGTGCTGCGCGATCATTCCGGCCGCACCCTGATCGGCGGCGGCATCGTCGTCGATCCCTTCGCGCCGACCGATCGACGCAGGCCGCAGGATCGCGCCGCGGTGTCAGCCGCGCTGCAACTCGTCGATCCGCAGCGCGCCCTGACGGCATTGCTTGCCATTCCGGGCTACGAGGTCGACACTCTGCAGTTCGAGCGTCGCTTCAATCTCACGTCGCAGGCCGCACGATTGCTGTATCAGGCAACCGACGCGGTACTGCTCGACACCACACCCGCACTCGCCCTGCCCGCCACGCGTATCGCCGACATCACACAGCAGGTCATCGCCTCGCTGGAAAATTTCCATCGCGAACATCCCGATGTCCCAGGCATGAGCCCGCGTCAACTCAAAACGAGTCTCACGACACCGATCTCTACCGACGCCTTCCTCAGCCTGCAGAAAACACTGATGGAGAAACGTCTGATCGCGGCGAGCGGCGCCAATGTGAAACTACCGGCACACTTCGCGAGCTTCAGTGCCGCGGACGAGGAACGCTGGCAGCGAGTGGAGAACAGCCTGCAGCGCCGCGGCGCACAGCCATTCACGGCTGCTGAACTGGTGAAGCTGTCCGGCCTCGGCGAGTCCCTCGTCAAATCCATGCTCTATCGCCGGCGCGCCGCCGGCGATGTCTGGCGCATCGACGATGAGCGCTTCCTGCTGCGTCAGCAGGTCGCTTTCCTCGCCGCGCTTGCGGCGGCGCTGAGCAAGCAAGCGCAGGGCAAGGGCTTCACCGCCGCACAATTTCGCGACGCCTCGGGCGTCGGTCGCAACATGGTCATCCGCATCCTCGAATTCTTCGACGCCATCGGCGTGACTCGACGCGACGGAAATTGCCGCAGGACGCGACAGGACTACCACCTGGTCGTCGGGGTTGAGACAGTCGCCGGGCGATAGTGAAGTCCATTGTTTGGAGTGCACCACGTGCTTACCTATACTCCCGGCTGTGAGTATTGGGCTTTCAATCGGTTGTGAAAAAGGGGCCGCCGTGAACGACAAGCAGCAAGAGTTTGAAAAGCACGATTTCTTCCGCAGCGACCGGTTCGTGAACGATCCGTACGCCTACTTCGATTACCTGAGAGCGCAGTCTCCGATAGTGCGTGAGCCGCATCAGGGGATCTTCATGGTGACGGGTTATGACGAGGCCCTCGAGATCTACAACGATTCCGATCGCTTTTCCTCCTGCATGTCCACGAGTGGACCGTTTGCGGGCTGCCCCATTCCGCTGAAGGGGCGCGAGAACGAGGACATTTCCGAGCTGATCGAAGCCCACCGGGATGAAACGGCATTCAGCGATCAGCTGCCGACCATGGATCCGCCGAAGCACACCGACCACCGCGCGTTGCTGATGGCACTGATCACGCCGAAGCGCCTCAAGGAAAACGAGGACTTCATGTGGAAGCTGGCCGACCAGCAGATCGACACTTTCATTTCCCGTGGCGAGTGCGAAATCATGGCCGACTTCGC
>CAYWHG010000051.1:6616-27382 GCA_964457865.1 uncultured Steroidobacter sp. | reverse complement strand
GCGCCGATCCCGCCGCTTGTCGCGCTACTCGACCGTCACCGACTTTGCGAGATTGCGCGGCTGATCGACGTCGGTGCCGCGCAGGAGGGCGCAGTGATACGACAGCAGTTGCAATGGAATGCTGTACACGGCTGCTGCCTGAAAGTGACTGACGTGCTTCGGCATCGTGATCACCGTGACGCCCTCTGAAGATTGCATGCCCGAATCCGGGTCGGCAAAAACATACAGTTCGCCGCCGCGCGCGCGTACTTCCTGCAGGTTCGATTTCAGCTTCTCCAGCAGATCGTTGTTGGGTGCCACGACAATGATCGGCATGTCCGCGTCCACGAGCGCGAGCGGTCCGTGTTTCAGCTCACCGGCCGCATAGGCCTCGGCGTGAATGTACGAAATCTCCTTGAGCTTGAGCGCACCTTCCATGGCGATCGGATGCATCTGCCCACGACCGAGAAACAGGGCGTGATGCTTGTCGGCGAATCGCCTGGCGAGTTCCTTGATCGCGGGTTCGAGATGCAGGGTCTTTTCGACCAGTCCCGGAATCTCGATGAGCCGTTGCACCAGGCCGCGTTCGCGTTCCGGATCCGTACCATTGAACTTCGCCAGTGCCACGACGAGCATGCCGAGCGCGGCGAGCTGGGTGGTGAAGGCCTTGGTCGATGCCACGCCGATCTCCGGACCGGCGCGCGTCAGCAGCACCAGTTCGGATTCGCGTACCAGCGAGCTCTCTGGAACATTGCAGATGGCCAGCGACGACAGATAGCCCGCCTGCTTCGCCATGCGCAGTGCCGCGAGCGTATCGGCCGTTTCGCCCGACTGCGAGATCGTGACGAACAGGGTGTTCTTCGGCACGACCGGATTGCGGTAGCGATACTCGCTCGCGATCTCGACCCAGCAGGGCAGGCGCGCGATCTGCTCGATGTAGTACTTGGCGACGGCGCCGGCGTGGAAGCTCGTGCCGCAGGCGACGATCTGCACGGCTTCAGTGCGACGGAACACTTCGGAAGCCAGCGGACCGAAGGCCGCTTCGAGCAACTTGCCGCCGGCGACGCGTTCTTCGAGCGTCTGCGCGATGGCCTGCGGCTGCTCGAAGATTTCCTTCAGCATGAAGTGCGGATAGTCGCCCTTCTCTGCGGCGTCCGCCGACAGCGCACTTTCGCGTACGGGACGCTGTGCCGTGTTGCCTTCGCTGTCGAGCACCCGAACGCTCTGGCGACCGATCTCGGCAACGTCGCCTTCTTCCAGAAAGATGAAACTGCGCGTGACGGGCAACAGGGCCGATACATCCGAGGCGACGTAATTGGCGTTCTTCCCTACGCCGATCACGACCGGGCAACCGGCGCGGGCGAGGATGATCTTTTCCGGGCTGTCTTCGGAAACGACTGCGAGCGCATAGGCGCCTTCGAGTTCGGCCACTGTCGCCCTGACGGCGCGAAAGATGTCGCCCAGCTTCTGCTTGTGATGATGGATGCGATGCGCGATGACTTCCGTATCGGTCTCGGAAGTGAACACGTAGCCCAGCTTCGTCAGTTCTTCGCGCAGCTCTTCGTGATTTTCGATGATGCCGTTGTGAACGATGGCAATGCCGTCGCGCGAGATGTGCGGATGTGCATTGCGCTCGGAAGGCACGCCGTGCGTTGCCCAGCGCGTGTGCGCGATGCCGAGGAGACCTTCGGTCGGTGTCTCGGTCATGGCCTCCTGCAGGTTCTTCACCTTGCCCACGGTGCGCAGGCGGCGCAGATGCCCTTCGGCATTCAGGACGGCGACACCGGCAGAATCGTAGCCGCGATATTCGAGACGTCGCAGCCCTTCGACCAGGACCGGGACGATGTTGTGATCAGCGATGGCGCCGACGATTCCGCACATGAAGCTGTTCTCTGGGGCGAGGCCCTGCGAGCCTGGGCCGTGGGTGTTACGTCCGCCGGATTCTACTCGGCAACTGGCTGTATAACTGGGAGAAACCGCACATCATCGGGGTCGCCGGGCAGTGCGGCGGCTAGGTCTTTTTCTGCGGCCTCTTCCAGCCTTCGATCGTGACCTGACGAGAGCGCGCCAGCGTCAGTTTGCCGTCGGGCACGTCCCGGGTGATGGTCGAGCCGGCACCGGTATTGGCATCGGCACCGATCTTCACCGGGGCCACCAGCATCGAACCGGATCCGATGAACGCGCCGTCGCCGATCTCGGTGCGATGCTTGTTCACGCCGTCGTAATTTACGGTCACGGTGCCGGCGCCGACATTGACCTTCCGACCGACGGTCGCATCGCCCAGGTACGTCAGGTGATTCGCCTTGCTGCCGGCGCCCAGCTCGCTCTTTTTCACTTCCACGAAGTTGCCGATGTGCACGTCCTCGTGCAGCACGGCATCCGGGCGCAGGCGGGCAAAGGGGCCGATCGAATTGCGCGGCCCGACTGTTGCTCGATCGATGACGCAGTTGGGATGAATTTCCGTGTCGGCGTCGATGCGGCAGTCTTTGAGGTAATTGTTGGGTCCGATGCGGACACGGTCGCCGAGGTGGACATTGCCCACCAGCACCGTGTTCACGTCGATGAACACATCCCGCCCCACGGTGACCTTGCCGCGGACGTCGATGCGCGTCGGATCGGCCAGGGTCACGCCCTGCAGCATCAGCTGCGTGGCGCATTCGGCGCGCAGCGCGGCCTCCAGCTGCGCGAGCTGTACTTTGTCGTTCACGCCCAGCACCTCGGTCTCGGAAGCCGCGACAACGGCGCCGATCTTCGTGCCCTCGCGCACCGCCATGACGATGACGTCGGTGAGGTAGTACTCGCCCTGGGCATTGTCGTTCTTGAGCGCGGCAAGCCACTTCCGCAACGAGGCAGCGGGCATGGCCATGAGGCCCGTGTTGCCTTCGTTGATGGCGCGTTCCTTGGTATTGGCATCCTTCTGCTCGACGATGCGGACGACATTGCCCGCGCCGTCGCGCACGACGCGGCCGTAGCCGGTGGGATCGGACAGCATCACGGTCAGCAGGCCCAGCGATTTCCGATCGCAGCGTTCGAGCAGTTGCTCCAGGGACGCCTTGCGAGTCAACGGCACATCGCCATAGAGAATCAGCACGCGATGATCGTCGGGGATATGCGGCATCGCCTGCGCGACGGCGTGACCGGTCCCCAGCTGTTCGGCCTGGAGAACCCAGTTCACCGGCTCATTCGCCAGCCGTTCGCGAACCGCGTCTCCGCCGTGACCGTAGACGACATGAATGGCATCGGCGCCCAGCGACTTCGCCGTGTCGAGCACATGGGACAGCAACGCACGTCCCGCCAGAGGCTGCAGCACCTTTGGCAGATCGGACTTCATTCGCTTTCCCTGGCCGGCGGCGAGGATAACGATTGAGAGGGGCATGGCTGCTGAACCGGGCTGCTGGGTACCGGGCTCTGGGCTCTGGCCGGAAGATGAATGGATGCTCATGGGCAGACTCTAGATCCTTGATCCATGTGGCCACAACGATCGAATGAGCCACAGACAAAAATGCGCCCGTGAAGGACGCATTCCTGATCAGGCTCTGACCAGCAGCCCGGTACCCAGCAGCCTCTGGGAGTTACTGTTTGATCTTCCGCAACCTCTCCAGCATCTTGAGCTGAGCTGCGGCACGCAGCAGTTCGGCCTGCGCCTTGGCGCTGTCCATGGTGTCGCCGCGGTTGCGCAGTGCTTCCTCGGCCGCCTGCTTGGCACTGAGTGCAGCCGCTTCGTCGAGATCCTTGGCACGCAAGGCGGTATCGGCGAGCACCGTCACGACATGCGGCTGAATCTCGATCGCACCGCCCGACACATAGAAGAACTGCTCTTCGCCACCCGGTGTCTGCACGCGAACTTCACCCGGCTTGAGCGTCGTCAGCAGCGGCGCGTGACGCGGCGCAATGCCGATCTCGCCCATGACGGCCGGCGCGAACACCATCGAGGCCTCGCCCGAGAAGATCTCGCCTTCGGCGCTGACGATGTCGACGTGAATGGTGGCCATGGGGAATCTCGTTGACTGTTGACGGTTGACCGTTGACGGGCCGGAAGCTGGCCAGGGCGTTCTGACCGTCAACCGTCAACCGTCAACTGTCCACGGATTACTGCAGCGTCTTCGCCTTCTCGACCGCTTCTTCGATCGTGCCGACCATGTAGAACGCCTGCTCCGGCAGTGCATCGTACTCGCCGGCGAGGATGGCCTTGAAGCTGCGGATCGTTTCCTTCAGCGGGACCAGCTTGCCGGGGTTGCCGGTGAACACTTCGGCGACGTGGAACGGCTGCGACAGGAAGCGCTGGATCTTGCGGGCGCGCGACACGCTCAGCTTGTCCTCTTCCGACAGCTCGTCCATGCCCAGGATCGCGATGATGTCCTGCAGTTCCTTGTAACGCTGCAGCACCGCCTGCACGCCGCGGGCGACGTTGTAGTGCTCTTCGCCGATGACCAGCGGATCGAGCTGACGGCTGGTGGAATCGAGCGGGTTCACGGCCGGGAAGATACCCAGCGCGGCGATCTGACGATCCAGCACGACGGTCGCATCAAGGTGGGCGAAGGTCGTGGCGGGCGACGGGTCGGTCAAGTCGTCGGCCGGCACGTACACGGCCTGAATCGAGGTGATCGAGCCAGTCTTGGTGGAAGTGATGCGTTCCTGCAGCACGCCCATTTCTTCAGCCAGCGTCGGCTGGTAACCCACGGCCGACGGCATACGGCCGAGCAGTGCGGACACTTCCGTGCCGGCCAGCGTGTAGCGGTAGATGTTGTCGATGAACAGCAGCACGTCGCGGCCCTTGCCCTGCTCGTTCTTTTCGTCGCGGAAGTATTCGGCCATCGTCAGGCCGGTGAGCGCGACGCGCAGACGGTTGCCCGGCGGCTCGTTCATCTGGCCGTACACCATCGCCACTTTCGATTCCGGCAGGTTCTGCAGGTTGATGACACCGGCTTCCGACATCTCGTGATAGAAGTCGTTGCCTTCGCGAGTACGCTCACCGACGCCGGCAAACACGGACAGACCCGCGTGCGCCTTCGCGATGTTGTTGATCAGTTCGAGCATCGTGACGGTCTTGCCCACGCCGGCGCCGCCGAACAGACCGATCTTGCCGCCCTTGGCGAATGGCACAAGCAGGTCGATGACCTTGATGCCCGTTTCGAGCAGATCCTGGCCGCCGGCCTGTTCGTCGTACGACGGAGCTGCGCGGTGAATCGGCCAGTACGTGTCGGTCTGCACCGGACCGCGTTCGTCCTGCGGATCGCCCAGCACATCCATGATGCGACCCAGCGTGCCCTTGCCGACCGGCACGGAGATCGGCGCGCCCGTGGCCTTGACCTTGAGGCCGCGCTGCAGGCCTTCGGACACGCCCATGGCGATCGTACGCACCACGCCGTCGCCGAGCTGCTGCTGCACCTCGAGCGTCAGGCCGCCCTCTTCGAGCTTCAGCGCCTCATACACCTTCGGGATGCTCTCGCGCGGAAATTCCACGTCGATGACAGCGCCGATGATCTGCACAATCTTGCCGGTAGACATTGCGGTTCCTCGCGGAAAGGCTCCAGGGACTAGGCGCCAGGCTCTAGCCAGAGCAGATTCACTTCCGACTACTTCTTAAGACGAATGACCCAATTCAAATCTCTTAACCCAGCGCCTGGTGCCTAGCACCTGGCGCCTTCATCAGACGGCTGCTGCGCCACCCACGATTTCGCTGATCTCTTTCGTGATCGACGCCTGACGAGCCTTGTTGTAGATCAACTGCAGCTCTTCGATCAGCTTGCCGGCATTGTCGCTGGCGCTCTGCATGGCGACCATGCGCGCCGCCATTTCGCACGCGACGTTCTCGACAGCGCCCTGGTAAACCTGCGATTCGATGTAGCGCATCAGCACGCCGTCCAGCAGTTCGCTGGCGGACGGCTCGTAGATGTAATCCCACAGCTTCTGCAGCTTGCTCTCTTCGGTCTCGTCGGCGGCGACCGGCAGCAACTGACGTACCGTCGGCTTCTGGGTCATGGTGTTGACGAGCACATTGTTCACGACGAACAGCCGGTCGAGCTTGCCTTCGCGGTACAGGTCGAGCATGACCTTCACGGTGCCGATCAGGTCCGCAACATGCGGGCGATCGCCCAGGTGCGTCACGGTCGCGAGCGTCTTCACATTGCTCAGGCGCTTGAAGAAGTTCACACCCTTCGCACCGATGAGACACGTCGACACGTCGGCGCCCTGCTGCTGCCAGTCGCGAATGGCCGCCAGCGTCGCCTTGAACAGATTGACGTTCAGACCGCCGCACAGGCCGCGATCCGTGCTGATGATGATGAAGCCGACCGACTTCGCCGGACGCTCCACCAGGAACGGATGCTTGTAGTCCGGATTCGCGTGGCGCAGATGGCCGATCACGCGACGGATCTTTTCCGCATACGGGCGCGTCGCGCTCATGCGCTCCTGCGCACGACGCATCTTGCTCGCCGCGACCATCTTCATGGCCTTGGTGATTTTCTGCGTGCTTTTGAAGCTCGCGATCTTGATGCGGATTTCTTTGATGCTGGGCATGAGCTTCGCGGTTGTCGGTTTACGGTTGAGGGTTGAGGGTTGACGGTCAGAACTCTTTTCCTGCTGTCAACGGTCAACCGTCAACCGTCAACTCTCCTTCAGTATGTTCCCGTCGCCACAAACTCTTCGCAGAGCTTCTTCAGTCCCGCTTCGACGTCCTTGCTCAGTTCGGGCTTGGCATCGATGCCGTCGATCAACTGCTTGTAGTTGGTCTTGGCGAATGCCTGGAGTGCCGTTTCAAAGGCACCGACCTTCTTCAGGTCCACCTTGTCGAGGAAGCCGTTGTTCACGGCGTAGAGCGACAGGGCCATTTCGGCGACCGACATCGGCGAGTACTGCTTCTGCTTCATCAGCTCGGTGGTGCGCTGGCCGCGCTCGAGCTGGCTGCGAGTCGCCTGATCGAGGTCGGACGCGAACTGCGAGAAGGCCGCGAGTTCGCGGTACTGCGCCAGGGCGAGGCGGATACCGCCGCCCAGCTTCTTGATGATGCCGGTCTGGGCCGCGCCACCGACACGCGACACCGAGATGCCGGCGTTCATCGCAGGGCGAATGCCGGCGTTGAACAGATCGCCTTCGAGGAAGATCTGCCCGTCGGTGATCGAGATCACGTTGGTCGGCACGAACGCCGTGACGTCACCCGCCTGGGTTTCGATGATCGGCAGACCCGTGAGCGAGCCGGTCTTGCCCTTCACGCGGCCATTGGTCTTTTTCTCCACGTACTCTTCGTTGACGCGAGCGGAACGCTCGAGCAGACGCGAGTGCAGGTAGAACACATCGCCGGGATAGGCTTCGCGGCCGGGCGGGCGACGCAGCAGCAGGGAGATCTGGCGATACGCCCAGGCCTGCTTGGTCAAGTCGTCATAGATGATCAGCGCGTCTTCGCCCTGATCCATGAAGTATTCGCCCATCGTGCAGCCGGCGTAAGGCGCGAGGTACTGCAGCGAAGCGGGCGTCGACGCAGAAGCGGCCACGATGATCGTGTGCTTCATCGCATCGTGCTCTTCGAGCTTGCGCACGACGTTGGCAATCGACGACTGCTTCTGGCCGATCGCGACGTAGATGCACTTAATGCCCGAGTTCTTCTGATTGATGATCGTGTCGATGGCGAGCGCGGTCTTGCCCGTCTGACGGTCCCCGATGATCAGTTCGCGCTGACCGCGACCGACGGGAACCATCGAGTCGACGGCCTTGTAACCGGTCTGCACCGGCTGGTTGACCGACTTGCGGAACACGACGCCTGGAGCGACGCGTTCGATCGGCGCCTTCAGGGTGGTGGCGATCGGGCCCTTGCCGTCGATCGGATTACCGAGCGCATCGACGACGCGACCCAGGAGTGCTTCGCCGATCGGTACTTCGAGAATGCGGCCCGTGGTCTTCACGGTATCGCCTTCGGCGATGTGCTTGTACTCGCCGAGCACGACGGCACCGACCGAGTCCTGTTCGAGGTTCAGCGCGAGGCCCGTGCTGCCGCCGGGGAACTCGAGCATTTCGCCGTACTTCACGTCGGCGAGACCGTGCACGCGCACGATGCCGTCCGTCACCGTCACGACGGTGCCAACGTTGCGCTCTTCGGTCGCACTCGCGAACTTCTCGATGCGCGACTTGATCAGATCGCTGATTTCAGATGCCTTGATGGACATTACCGCTTTCCTCGGTCCGCTACCTTGATGAAGCTCGGCACCTGGTCGCCGTCACTTCTGGATACTTTCACGGCAGCGCCGGGCGCTGCCCTCATGCTCAATGAGCGAGTTCGCCTGCGAGCCGCTCGAGTCCCGACTTCAGAGAACCATCGATGACCAGATCGCCGGAACGCACGACTGCGCCGCCGAGTAGCGATGGATCGACATCGCAGTGCAGCCGGATCTCACGCTTCATGCGCTTGCGCAGCGCGGCGGCGAGCCGGTCGCGCTGTGCATCGCTCAGTGCCACCGCCGAGGTGATCTGCACGTCGGCGATGTTCTCGACCTCCGCACGCAGGACTTCGTACATCGCCGCGATTTCCGGAAGCAGGCCGAGCCGGTGGTTCTGTGCCAGCGTGTTCAGGAAATTTTTTCCCTGCTCGTCGACCGCAATGCCGGTGCTTTCGCCGATCAGCTCGACCAGCTGCGCCGACGTGACCGACGGGCTCGTCAGCAGCCGCGCGACACGTTCATCGGCAACGACCGCCGAGGCATTGCCCAGCAGCTCCGACCACTTCGCGAAGGCCTTGTGCTCCTGCGCGAAGCCGAAGGCAGCGCGGGCGTAGGGCCGGGCGATTGTGACTTTCTCAGCCATCGATGCTCCGGTGCGTTAGCCGCGTTCGATTTCGAGCGCGAGCTTGTCGAGCAGATCCGCATGCGTGCGCGCGTCGATCTCGCGACCCAGCAGCTTGCTGGCGCCGCTGACTGCGATCGCCGCGACCTGCTTGCTGAGCTCGGCCCGCGCGCGGTTCGAATCGAGTTCGACCTGCTCGCGAGCCGTACCGATCAGACGCTGGCCTTCTGCGATGGCCGTGCCGCGCGCTTCTTCGACGAGCTCGTTCGAGCGGCGATTGGCCTGCTCGATGATCTTGCTCGCCTGGACGTGCGCTTCCTTCAGCACGACCGTGGCGCTCGCCTTGGCTTCCGCCAGGCTCTTGTCCGCTTTCTCGGCGGAGGCGAGCCCGTCGGCGATCTTCTTGCGACGCTCGTCGATGGCTGCGATCAGCGGCGGCCAGATGAACTTCATCGTCACCCAGGACAGGATGAAGAACACCGCCAACTGTACAAACAGTGTTGCGTTCAGATTCATGGAATTACTGCCTAAGCTGCAATCGACCTGCCGTCAGCGCGCACATGAGTGCGCGCCGAATGACTTCAGCCTGCCGCCGCGAACGGATTGGCAGTTGCGAACCACAGAGCGATACCGACGCCGATGATGAAGGATGCGTCGATCAGACCAAGCAGCAGGAAGACCTTGGTCTGCAACACGTTCATCAGCTCCGGCTGGCGAGCCGAGGATTCGATGTACTTGGCAGCCATGATGCCGACGCCAATGCACGCGCCCAGCGCGCCGATGCCGATGATCAAACCGCAAGCCAGGGCGACAAATGCTACGTCTGTCATGAGAGTTCTCCGGAAAAAACCAACCAACGATCAGTGATGAAACGAAACCTTAGTGATGCTCGTGCGCCTGGCCGATGTAGACCAGCGCCAGCATCATGAAAATGAATGCCTGCAGCAGCACGATCAGGACGTGGAAGATTGCCCACACCGAGCCCATGAACAGGTGCATGCCGATGCCAAGCACCGTGGCCGTGCCACCCAAGCCTGCGATGAGAAAGAAGATCAGCTCGCCGGCGTACATATTGCCGAATAAGCGCATGCCGTGTGAGAAGGTGGCACCGACATACTCGATGATGGTGAACAGAATATTCACGACTGCGAGCAGCAGGAAGGCGACCCAGGTGAGCGGATTGGCGGACAACTTGACGTTACCGAACGGCGCCGTGATCCACTGGTGCGCGAATCCGCCGACGCCTTTCACCTTGATGTTGTAGTAGAAAACCAGCAGCAGCACACCGATCGCGATGCCAAAGGTGCCGTTGAGATCCGCGGTCGGCAGCGGTCGCAGGTAGGCGATGTGGAAGACGTTGTGGGCGATCCAGGGCAACAGATCCACCGGGATCAAATCGATGGCGTTCATCAGAGCAACCCAGACGAACACGGACAGGGCCAGCGGCGCGATATACGTCAGCTTGCCGTGCACCATCCCCTTGGCCTGTTCTTCGACGAACTCGACCAGCATTTCGACCGCAGCCTGGAAACGCCCCGGAACACCGGAGGTCGATCGGCGTGCAGCGAAGTAGAACGGGATCAGGAAGATCAGGCCGCAGAGAATCGAGAAGAAGATCGTATCGAGGTGGAGGACGTTGATGTCAAACAGAGCGCGCTGGGTCTTGGTCGCCAGATAGGTCAAGTGATGGGAGATGTATTCCGACATCCCGCCGGATTCGTGCCCGCCCTCGCTTGCCATCAACAGCCTTTGCATGATTTACCCTTTCACTCCCCGACCCGCGGGCCTTCGCCCGTCGCCGACCTGCGTTGCGACAGTCCGAATGCCAGACAGACCCAGTACGCCAGCAATGCGCCGAACAGTCCGGCGATCAATCCCAGCGGCATCATCGCCTTCGAACGGAAGGCAATCGCCAGCAATCCCAGCGTGAAGACCAGCTTCACCAGCCAGGCCACCACGAAACTCGCCGCACTCAGGCGGGCGCCATGATTCAGGCTGTGCCTGAACAGCGTGAAGGCCATGTAGGCCGTCCACAGCAGTCCGATGCCACCGCCCGCCAACACCGACCTTCCGGCACGCATGCCGAACAGGACGCCGCCGATTGCTGCCATCGCGACGACCCAGGCCAGTTGCCACAGCAGGATCTTCACGGACTGGCGAGCTGTACTGCTCAGCGAATTGCTGCTCATGACCTTGCCCTGAGCATCGCTGCGACACCGCCTCGGCCAATACGCCCATCCGATAGACGGACAACAAAAATGCCACTGCGTTGACCGATGCGTCGGCGACGTGTGGCATTACGACAAACCCGGTCCCGACTGCATTTCTGCCCAGCCGGAAAGGCGGCGGATTATACGCAGCGTTTTGCAGTGCTTCAAGAAATCGTAAGGTGCTTTTCGCGACAAAAGGTGCGCAGCGCTGTCGCCCGCTGTGCGATTTCGGCACCCCGCGTAACTATTGGACGTACAAGGGAAACCCGCGCAGCGGGATTCACAGCCGGTAGCTGAGCTTGATCAGGAACTGGTCTGCGTCGCGAACGTCGCCCATATCCCGAAACAACTGCATCACGTCGCGATCGTCATCATTCAACAGATCGAATCCGCCGCGTGCGTATACCACGTAGAGATCGGACTGCGGCGCCAGCGAGTAGCGATAACGCAATTGAATGCCGAGGTTGTTCACCGTGAACGGTTCGAGCGCGACCGGAACGGGGTCGAGATGCCCATCGGCATCGGTGCGCCATGACTGCCGGGGCTCGGCGGCGATGCCGATCCACTGCCAGCGCAGTCGCAACTCGTGACGAGGCGCGGGAATCCAGTCGAGCCGGAAATCGAGATCGAGGCGCGGCGCCCGATAAGTCCCGAACTGATCGTCCTGAAGCCAGAGCAGCCATTCCTCGGCGTACTGCGGGCGCAGGTCGAGCCGCAGCGTGAGCTGCTCGACGGGATACCACAGCCCCGTGAATTGCAGCCAGCCGGAATAATCCTCGATCCCCTGCGGAAACAGATAACCGCCCAGAATGAACTGCCAGTCGCCCAGGCGCGGCGAGGTGAAATCGGCGTAGGCGCTGTAGCGCGTGTCGAATTGCACCGGTCCATGGCCGCGCGAAATGAGATCGTCGACACCGTCCGGGATCACGCGCAGGCGCTCGTAGGCGAGCCAGCCGCTGCGGTAGTTCACTTGCCGCAGCAACTCGACAGGGGATTGCAGCCGCTCGCCGGCGTCGTTCTCGCGGTACTGCAGTGTCAGTTGCTGGCTTTCGCCGCTGACCCGCCCGCTGTCCTTGACGATCCGGCGCAACGTCGCCCATTGGGCCTGGCGCAGGGAATTGCGTTCCATGTAGCCCAGATCGTTGAGATCGAATTCATCGTCGATGTACAGCAAGGTCAGGGAATGCGAGAGCGGCGCGGAGCGGTTGAAATCCACCTGCAGCCACGCCTGGTGGCCCTCATCGTCCAACCCGTCGGTCTCGATGTCGCTGCGGCTCACCTGGCCAGCCACGCGCCACCAGTCGTTCGGCGTCAGCTCGTAGTCGAGGGTATTGACGGCGGCGCGACGCTCGAGAAACGGGCGATCGGTCCAGCTGCCGAGATAACCGATGCGCCCGGCCGGCAGCGTCCATCGCAACCTGGCGGCGGTGAACAGGCGCCCGGTGTCGTCTTCGTACTCATCTTCCTGTGCCGCAAAGGCGCCATAGTCCAGGGAGCCGGCGCTGCCCGAAATTTTCAGCGCCGCATCGATGTCGCTGGAACCGGCGCTGCCGTCGTCCGGCGCGGCGCCCACGCGACGCGTATAGATGACCTGACCATTGGCTGGCGTGGCGAGCGCGAACAGGTTCTGGTTCTCGGTAAAGAAAGGGCGCTTGTCCGTGAACACGGTTTCGATCGCCGAGAAGTCGACGACGAGTTCGTCGCTCTCGACCTGGCCGAAATCGGGATTCAGCGTGGCGGTGAACCACAGGTTGGGCGATGGCTTCCAGCTCACGTCGACGCCCACTTTTCCGGCGACGGAATCGTCGAGGTTGTCGCGCAGGCCACTCGCGTAGGGCACGACATCGAGCGCCGGCGCCGCGCTGAACTGCGTCACCTCGATACGCCGAAAGTCGGCGAGGAAGGCGGACGAGTCGACGGCAATACCCGGGCAGGCATGGCGTTCGTTGCGGTCGAACAGATAACGCGACGCGTAGACGCCGATGTCGCGCATCGGCTTGCTGGTCGGCCGCATGTTCACGGCCTGCCACGGCACCAGGATCTCGACGAACCACTGATCCGCGGTTTCGCGAACCTGGCTGCGCCAGGCGCCATCCCAGTCGCGGTTGAACTCGTTCTGATTCGTGAGCGTGCCGTCGCGCACGCCGCCGCCGAGGCCGACAGCGAATTCATAGCCCACCTGCCCCGTCGCATCGAAATCGATCATGAGGCTGACGGAATCGCCGGCAAACGATTCTGCATCGCGCGGCGTGCGCGGTTTCACGCGACGCTCGCTGGCAGGTTGGTCGATGGTGAATGCGGCCGCGAGCCCTTCGGGCGTGGCGACGATGCGCATGTCATTGCGATAGCGCGGCGTGTCGCGTGCGAACGGCTCGGTGCGGTACCACTGACCGCAATCGACGGCCTGCTGCCACTCGGGCTCGTCGAATCGGCCATCGACGCTGATTGCGCCATGCGCGAAGAGCGGCAGGAGCAAAAATGTATACAGCGCGCCGGCGGCGCAGGAAATCTTTCGAGTGGTGGTACAGGCAGGCGCGTCGTGGTTCAACCGCGCAAGCGGCATTGCGACAATGCCTCCATGCAGAAGGTGCTCATCCGTGCATCCTCGAGTTCAGCGAATGTGTCCGATGATACCGTCGAGCTCGTCGAGAGAGTGATAAGTGATCACCAGCTTTCCCTTGCCGGAGCCTGAATGCTGCACTTGCACTTTGGCGCCGAGCTTTTCCGACAGATCGCTTTCGAGCTTGCGAACGTTCGGATCGGCCTTGGGCGCGGGCGCGGATTCCTGCGGCCCGGCGAGCATGCGCCGCACGAGGGCTTCGGTCTCGCGCACCGAGAGCTTCTTCTTCGCCACCAGCGCCGCGACTTCCGCCTGCTGGCGCTTGTTCTCGAGTCCGAGCAGCGCCCGGGCATGTCCCATCTCGATCTCGCCGCGTTCGACGAGTCCGCGGGCCTCATCGCCCAGATCGAGCAGCCGCAACAGATTCGACACCGAAGCGCGCGAACGACCGACCGCTTCGGCGGCCGTGGCATGCGTCATGTCGAATTCTGAAATCAGGCGGTCGAGTGCGCGCGCTTCTTCGAGCGGATTCAGGTCCTCGCGCTGGATGTTTTCGATGAGCGCCATCGCCACCGCGGCTTCGTCGGGGATGCGGCGCACGATCGCGGGGATTTCATGCAGGCCGGCGAGCTGTGCGGCGCGCCAGCGACGCTCGCCAGCGATGATTTCGTAACGACGCGGCTGACCCGGCGTCGCATCGCCGAGCGGACGCACGAGAATCGGCTGGATCAGTCCCTGCGACTTGATCGAATCCGCCAGCTCCTGCAGCGTGTCCGTGTGCATATCGATGCGCGGCTGATACTTGCCGCGCTGAAGCAGATCGACCGGCAGCTTGAGCAGCTCTTCATCGGGACGCAGCTGCGTCACCGCAGACGGCTGGGTGTTCTCGACGGGCGCCGGTTGACCGAGCAATGCGCCGAGTCCGCGACCGAGGCTGGGGCGTTTGGTGGACATGGGTCAGAAGGCCAACTGGCGACTGGCGACTGGCGACTGGCCAGAACGAATCTTGAACAGGGGCATACGATGTTTCCGGCCAGCAGCCAACGGCCAGCAGCCAGCAGCCTTTATCTTCACGTTCCCACCGCATCGGCAGTCGGCGTCACCGGTTCACCCTCGGCGCGGCGAATCATTTCGCCGGCAAGCGCGAGGTAGGCCATCGCGCCGCGGGATTCGCGATCGAAATACAGCGCGGGTTTGCCGAAGCTCGGGGCCTCGGCGAGGCGCACATTGCGCGGAATGATGGTGCGGAAAACCCGCCCGGGGAAATGCTCCATCAACTGCGCCGAGACTTCGGTGGCGAGGTTGTTTCGCGGATCGAACATGGTGCGCAGGATGCCGTGGATTTCCAGCTGCGGATTGGGTCCGGCCTTGATCTGCTCGATGGTGCTCACCAGCGCCGTGAGCCCTTCCAGCGCGTAATACTCGCACTGCATGGGAATCAGCACGCCATCGGCGGCGACCAGCGCATTGACGGTCAGCATGTTCAGCGACGGCGGGCAATCGATCAGCACGATGTCGAACTGATCGAGCACCGGCTGCAGTGCATTGCGCAGCCGCGATTCGCAGCCCGGCTTGCCCATCAGCTCGACTTCGGCCGCGACCAGGTCCTGGTTCGCCGGCAGCAGCTTGAAATCGGAGTAGTCGACCGACAGCAGCGCGGAGGCGATATCGCTGTCGCCCAGCAGCACATCCGTGGTCGTGCGCTGCACCGTGCGCTTGTCGATGCCGCAACCCATCGTTGCATTGCCCTGCGGATCGCAATCGATCAGCAGCACTCGTCGCTTCGTCGCCGCCAGCGACGCGGCGAGGTTCACGCTCGTCGTCGTCTTGCCGACGCCGCCTTTCTGATTGGTGATCGCGAGAATGCGGTGCATGGGGGAATGGCCGACTGGCTGCTGGCTAACGGGTCTGCTGGCCAGACAAAGATGTGAGGCGACGGATGGTCATCGAAACTGATCTCTGCCGGTGCGGGTGGAGAAATATTTCTGGGGATCGCTGACTTTATTCTGGCCGGCTGCCAGTAGCCAGCGGCCAGCAGCCCTAAATCTTGTCGTGCGACCGGCAGACTTCCACAAGATGCCGCTCTTCGTCCAGACCGGGAACGTCAAGTCGATGGATCGCCGCGAGTTTCCAGCCGTTGGGAAGTTTCTTGACTTCGTCTTCGGGGAATTTCCCCTTCATCGCGAGCAGTCGCCCGCCGCCGACAGCGAGGTGGCCGGCCCATTTGACGAACTGCTCCACCGGTCCCACGGCGCGCGAGATAACGTTGTCGAAACGCTCGTCGGGGCGAAAACTTTCGGCACGGGTGTGAACCGTGACGATATTGCTCAGTTCGAGCAATTGCGCGACATGTTCGATGAACTTGAGCTTCTTCGCCGTCGAATCGACCAGCGTGAATTGCCGTTCGGGATTGACGATGGCCAGCGGGATGCCGGGAAATCCCGCACCGGTGCCGATATCGCAGACGCGCGGACCGCGCAGATGGGACTGTATCGACAGGCTGTCGAGCAGATGCTTGGTGATCTGCGCCGATCGCTCACGGATCGCCGTGAGGTTCATGCGCTGATTCCAGTCGTCGAGCTCATCGAGCAGACGCAGCAGCTTCGCGGCCTGGCTCTCGCTCAGAGCGATGCCCAGCTTCGCCGCGCCTTCGATAAGTGTCGAACTCATTAGGAGGAGGCACAGAGTAAGAATTTCACACGGAGTTCACGGAGATCACGGAGTGTCCAGAAAAGAATTTTCCTCCCTCCGTGAACTCCGTGATCTCCGTGTGAAACGTCTTCGTTCCGGAAAATCCGCCCGCGCGGGCGGATAGTCAGATCACTTCTTCCCGCACTTGCCTTGCAGGCGCAGGTCCCGGGTGTCGCACAGGCCCTTCTGCTGCGAGAAGAAGTGGGCAATGGCTTCAAAGTCCTTTTCATCCACGCCCGCGATGATGCCGGCCATGATGGCGTTCTTGCGCTTGCCGCTCTTGTAGTCCTTGAGCGCCTGCACGATGTAGTCGGCGTACTGGCCCGCCAGGGCAGGGTAGTCGTCGGACAGCGCCTTGGCGCCGTTGGTGCCGTGGCACTGCACGCAGGTCTGGGTCGCCGCCGGCGGCGTGCCGACGACTTCAGCGTCCGGATTGACGCCTTCGGCATGCAAAAACGCGGCGATGTCTTCGCGATCCTGGGCAGACAGCGAGATGGCCTGGGCGTGCATGGTCGGGTGCGGACGCTCGCCGGAGGCGTATTCCGCCAGCGCCACCGTCAGGTACTTCACATTCTGATTGCCGAGACGCGGGACGCTGTATTCGGGCCAGACGTTCTTGTAGTTGGTGATCCCGTGGCAGCCGTGACAGGTGTAGACGAGCTTCTTGCCATTCTCGGCATTGCCCTCGGCAGCCGCACCGGTGCTCGAAGCGATCGCGATTGCACCCAGGCCGAGCGCCAGCAGGGTCGGTCGAAACTTCATTCCTCGTCTCCGCACGTTCTTGAATTCGTACGCTGCCGGCTCAGGGCCAGAGGGTTGCCGGTCAGCGGGGGGGCGCAATGTTAGCCCGCGGTCTGGTTCATGAATAGCGCCAATTCACGGGTTTGGGTCAGGTTTCCCATGAATCCTGCAGGTTGCGGCTCACATCTGCGGAGTGGCTCGGCTATACTTTTCGCGCCCCCGGCTTTCCGTCGGGCGCCACTCCCCGCCCGCTTTGAGGTTTTCATGGCTCGCATCACTGTCGAAGACTGCCTGCAGCACGTCCCGAATCTGTTCCAGCTGGTCATGGTCGCGGCCAAGCGCTCGCGCAAACTGGCCAACGGCGCCGAACCGACCGTGGATGCGGAGAACGACAAGGTGACAGTCGTGGCCCTGCGCGAAATCGCCGCCGGTCATATCGGTCCGGAAATTCTGGAAGAGGTCGAACAGCGGCCGGTTCCGGAAATGATGCCGGATGCAGACATGATGATGTCCGGCGAGCTGCGCGCACCGCACCTCGGGCTGGGGGACTGACGCTGCCGGTTGACCGTTGACGGTTGACAGCCAGATGAGACGGGGCCACACAAGTACCGTCGGTATGTGAAGCTGAAGACGCGCTTCTGACCGCCAACCCTCAACCGTCAACGGTCAACCTTCCTTCCCATGGACTACGCGTCTTCCATTCTGGGTCTGCTGCCGACCGGAAGACGCTCGATAGGCGTCACGCAGCTTCTCAACAAGCTCGAAACCTACCTGCCGCCGACGCAGGTCGACCGGGTTCGCGATGCGTATGAATTCGGCGCGCAAGCCCACCAGGGTCAGAAGCGCCTGAGCGGCGAGCCGTACATCGCCCACCCGGTGGCGGTCGCCGACATCCTCGCCGACCTGCACCTCGATGCGCAGACCATCGTCGCCGCGATCCTGCACGACGTCATCGAAGACACCGCAAGCTCCAAGGAAGAAATTGCCGAACGCTTCGGCGCCGAAGTCGCCGAGCTGGTCGACGGCGTATCGAAACTCGACCAGATCCAGTTCCGCAGTCGCGCCGAGGCGCAGGCCGAATCCTTCCGCAAGATGCTGCTGGCCATGGTGCGCGACATCCGTGTCGTCATGGTCAAGCTCGCCGATCGCACGCACAACATGCGCACGCTGGGCGCCATGCCGCCGGCGAAGCGCCGCACGATCGCGCGCGAGACGCTGGAGATCTACGCACCGATCGCCAACCGCCTCGGCATTCATTCGGTGAAGTCGGAACTCGAGGACCTGGGCTTCAAATCGCTGTATCCCGGTCGCTACCGCATCATCGAGCGCGCGCTGAAAAAGGCGCGCGGCAATCAGAAGCAGTTCGTCGGCAAGATCGCCGACAACCTGCGCGGCGCCCTCGAAAAAGCGGGCATCAAGGGACGCGTCGAAGGCCGCGAGAAGCACCTGTACAGCGTCTACCAGAAGATGCGGCGCAAGCGCGCGCCGCTGGCGTCGATCGTCGATGTGTTCGGTTTCCGCATCGTCGTCGACTCGGTCGATACGTGCTATCGCACGCTCGGCCTGGTGCACGGCTCGTATCGCCCGATGCCGGGACGCTTCAAGGACTACATCGCGATTCCGCGCGTCAATGGCTACCAGTCACTGCACACGACGCTGTTCGGCCCGAACGGCATGCCGATCGAAGTGCAGATCCGCACCGAGGAAATGAATCGCGTCGCCGAGGCCGGCATCGCCGCCCACTGGCAGTACAAGAGCAACGAAGACCAGGGTCGCGCCTACCGCGACCGCGCCAGCGAATGGCTGCAGCAGCTGATGGAGATCCCGCACGGCGGCAACTCCGAAGAATTCATGGAGAGCGTGAAGGTCGACCTGTTCCCCGACAAGGTCTACGTCTTCACGCCGCGCGGCGAAATCCGCCGTCTGCCGCGCAACGCCACGGCGGTGGACTTCGCGTACAGCGTGCACACGGACATCGGCAATCACTGCGTCGCAGCCAAGGTGGATCGACGGCTGGTGCCGCTGCGCACGCCGCTGCGCAACGGCCAGACCGTGGAGATCATCACCGCAAAAGGCGCGACGCCGAATCCGGCGTGGGTGAACTTCGTCGTCACCGCCAAGGCCCGTGCGGCAATCCGGCACTACCTCAAGAGCCTCAAGCACTCGGAAGCCGTCGAACTGGGCAAACGCCTGCTCAATCAGGCGCTCATCGATCTCGGACTGGTGCTCAAGAAAATTCCCGACGAGAGGCTGCAATCCGCCGCCCTGGAACTCAATCTCAAGAGCGCGGAAGAACTGTTCGAACGCATCGGCCTCGGCGAGCGACTCTCGCCGCTGGTCGCGCGACGCCTGCTGCCGCCGGACACCGTCGCACCGGCCGAGCCCGTGCCGCAATCCGGCCCGCTGGCGATTGCCGGCACCGAAGGCATGGTCGTCAGCTACGCGCGCTGCTGCTTCCCGATTCCCAACGATCCGATCATGGCGTACCTGTCGAGCGGCCGTGGCGTCGTGATCCACCGCGAGGTCTGCGGCAATCTGCGCAACTATCGCAAGCAGCCGGACAAGTGGCTGTCGGTGTCGTGGCAACCGAACCTGGATCGCCTGTTCAATGTCGAGATCCGTATCGATGTCAGCAACCGCATGGGCGCACTCGCGGCCATCGCGTCCAACATCGCCTCGACCGATACCAACATCGAACACGTCGCCGTCGACGAACGCGATGGCGACGCTTCGACGCTGGTCTTCGACCTGCAGGTGAGGAACCGCAAGCACCTGGCGAGCGTGATCAAGAATCTGCGCAAGATGCCGGATGTGATGCGCGTTACGCGAGTGCTGGCCTGAGGAGAGGGTGCTAGGCGCTAGGGACTAGGCTCTAGGCGCTAGCCAGAAGGATCGGAGTGGCAGCAGAATGCCGTGCGTAACCCTCTCATTCTGACTAGCGCCTAGGGCCTAGCGCCTAGTACCTCCGAAGGATTCCCCAATGCCCCGCACCATCATCTCCACCCCCGACGCTCCCGCCGCGGTCGGCACCTACTCGCAGGCCGTGAAAGTCGGCAGCACCGTGTATGTCTCCGGCCAGATTCCGCTCGATCCGAAATCCGGGCAGCTGGTGACGGCGTCGATGGAGGCGCAGATCCGTCGGGTCTTCGACAATCTGCAAGCCATCATCGTCGCCGCGGGCGGCAGCTTCGCGAGTGTGACCAAGCTCAATGTGTTCCTGACCGATCTGTCGCACTTCGCGCTGCTCAACCAGATCATGGCGGAGTATTTCCAGCAGCCGTATCCGGCGCGGGCGGCGATCCAGGTCGCGGCATTGCCGAAGGGGGCGGCCGTGGAGATGGATTGCGTGCTGGAGTTGGGCTGACTGGTCTCTGGCCAGCAGACCCGCAGACCTCCGCATACACTTCGCCACGGACGGCGACTCATGAACATCTCCATCTCTTCTCCTCGCGGCGCGAGCGCCGAGCATCGTCCCGTCACGGCATTGCGTGGCGTCGGCGCAGCGCTGGCGCAGAAGCTGGAAAAGCTCGGCGTCTCGACCATCCAGGATCTGTTGTTCCTGCTGCCGCTGCGTTACGAGGATCGAACGCGGGTCGTACCGATCGGCGCGCTGCAGGTCGGCGAGCGCGCGGTCATCGAGGGCGAAGTACAACTCGCCGAAGTGGCTTTCCGCGGCCGGCGACAGTTGTTGTGCCGCATTGCCGACGGCTCCGGTTCGCTGACGCTGCGTTTCTTTTATTTCAGCTCCGGCCAGCAGCAGGCGCTGACGCGCGGCGTACGGATCCGTTGTTACGGCGAAATCCGGCGCGGGCC
>CAYWHG010000051.1:0-6516 GCA_964457865.1 uncultured Steroidobacter sp. | reverse complement strand
AGGCGCTGACGCGCGGCGTACGGATCCGTTGTTACGGCGAAATCCGGCGCGGGCCCGGCGGGCCGGAGATCGTGCATCCGGAATACCGGCGTGTGGCGAGCGATGCGGCAAACAGCGTCGAAGCCGCACTGACACCGATCTATCCGCTCACGGAAGGCGTGCAACAGGGCCGCCTGCGGCAGCTCACCTCGATGGCGCTGCACGAAGTCGCCAATGAAACCATTCGCGACTGGCTGCCGGCGTCGGTACTGCGCGAGCTGAATCTGCCGCCGCTGCGCGAGGCGCTCGAGTATCTGCATCGGCCGCCGCCGGATGCGAGCCTCGACCTGCTGTCGACGTATCAGCACCCCGCGCAACGACGCCTCGCGTTCGAGGAAATGCTGGCGCATCACCTGAGCCTGCGATTGCTGCGTCACCAGGTGCAGCGCGATCCGGGCTGGGCCTTCGAACCGCGGCGGTCGCTGCTGCCGGCGTTCCTGCGTGCACTGCCTTTCACGCCCACCGGCGCGCAGCAGCGGGCCTGGGCGGAAATCGAAGGCGATCTCGCGAAACCGAGTCCGATGTTGCGACTCGTGCAGGGCGATGTGGGCAGCGGCAAGACACTCGTGGCCGCACTGGCTGCCGTGCGCAGTGTCGAGGCCGGCTTCCAGGTGGCAGTGATGGCGCCCACCGAATTGCTGGCCGAGCAGCACGGCCGCAACTTCGCGACGTGGCTCGCGCCATTGAACATCGAGATTGCGATGCTGACCGGCAAGCGCACCGGCGCGGTCCGCAACCGCGCGCTGGGCGATGTCGCCAGCGGCATGGCGCAGGTCGTGATCGGCACGCATGCGCTGTTCCAGGAACAGGTGCAGTTCCAGCGTCTGGGGCTGGTGATCATCGACGAACAGCACCGCTTCGGCGTTCACCAGCGTCTGCTGTTGCGCGAGAAGGGCGCCGCCGATGGACGCTTTCCGCATCAGCTCATCATGACGGCGACGCCGATTCCGCGCACGCTGGCGATGACGGCGTATGCCGATCTCGATGTCTCGATCATCGACGAACTGCCGCCGGGACGGACGCCGGTGACCACGGTGGTGCTCAACGAGGCCCGACGCGACGAAGTCGTGCTGCGCATCCGCAATGCGTGCCGGCAGAAGCGGCAGGCGTACTGGGTCTGCCCGCTTGTCGAAGAGTCCGAAGAACTCGATGCCCAGGCCGCGGAGGAAACCGCGCGTGCCCTGGCCGAGGCGCTCTCGGAGTTGCGTGTCGGGCTGGTACACGGCCGCATGACGTCGCGCGACAAGGACGCGATCATGAGCGAATTCAAAGCCGGCAATCTCGATCTGCTGGTGGCGACCACGGTGATCGAGGTCGGCGTCGACGTGCCGAATGCGAGCCTGATGGTGATCGAGAATTCCGAACGCATGGGCCTCGCGCAACTGCACCAGCTGCGCGGCCGCGTCGGTCGCGGCTCCGCGGAAAGCACCTGCGTGCTGCTGTATCGGCCGCCGCTGACGGAAGTGGCGCGCGAGCGGCTCGCCGTCATGCGTGCCACCAACGATGGCTTCGAGATTTCGCGACGCGACCTGGAATTGCGCGGTCCCGGCGAACTGCTCGGCACGAAGCAGACCGGCCTGATGCAGATGCGCGTGGCCGATCTCATGCGCGATGCGGATCTGCTGCCGCTGGTGCAGAAGACGGCGGAATTGATGCTGAAGGAGAATGAGGCCAACATTGCGCCACTGCTGCGTCGCTGGACGGGACGCGGCGAGCAGTTCGGGAAGGTATGACAGAGAAGGCACTAGGGACCAGGCTCTAGGCCCTGGCCGGAAAAATCCAATGCGTTGCAATCAAAAGTCGTCATACACCGTAGCCTAGGGCCTAGCACCTAGAGCCTGTCCTGATGTCCTCTCCCCCCACCGTCACCGATCGCCTGCGCTGGCTGAGTCATCGTCTCGGCTCGACCACGTTCGTCGCCGAGATCCTGCCGGCGGCGATGAAGCGGGCCGGTGCCTACGCGCGACTGCTGCGTCTCGACAAGCCGATCGGCATCTGGCTGCTGCTGTGGCCGGTGCTGTGGGCATTGTGGCTGTCGTCGGGCGGCAAGCCCGATCCGCAGGTTTTCATCGTATTCGTGCTCGGCACGGTACTGACGCGTTCGGCCGGTTGCGCCATGAATGACTTCGCCGATCGCAATTTCGACGCACACGTGAAGCGCACGCGCGACCGTCCGCTCGCCACCGGTGAGCTCGATCCGATCGAGGCGCTGGCGCTGTGCGTGAGCCTGGGACTGGTGGCCATCGGCCTCGTACTGACCATGAATCCTCTGACGCAGCTCATGGCCATCGCCGGTGCCGTGCTGCTGCTGACCTATCCGTTCATGAAGCGATTCTTCCCGCTGCCGCAGTTCTATCTCGGTGCGGCCTTCACCTGGTCCATTCCGATGACCTACACCGCGCACACCGGCGTCATGCCGCCGCGCATGGCCTGGCTGCTGTTCATTGCGGGCCTGCTGTGGACGATGGCCTACGACACGATGTATGCGATGGTGGACCGCGAGGACGACAGGAAGCTCGGCATCCGTTCCAGTGCCATCCTGTTCGGCGATGCCGATCGTTTCATCATCGGCATCATGCAGCTCATGTCGCTGTATGCGCTGTGGCTCGCGGGGCGCGAACTGGAACTCGGCGTCTGGTTCGGACTCGGACTCATCACGGCCGCGATCTTTTCGCTCTACCAGCAGTATCTGATCCGCGATCGCAAGCCCGAGGAGTGCCTCAAGGCCTTTCTCAACAACAACTATTACGGGATGGCGATCTTCATCGGGATCGCGCTGGAGTATGTGTTCAGATGAGGGAGTGACGAGGGTCCCGGAGATCCATGACTTTCGTGACCCTCGTCACTTTCGTCACTTTCATTACTTCATTCTTCCCGCCCTCGCCACCGCCCACACCTCGACCCGGCGCGCGCCGGCACGTTTCAGTACACGCGCCAGTTCATTGACCGTACTGCCGGTCGTTACCACATCGTCGACGATGGCGACGTGCCTGCCGGGAAGTTCGCCGCACATCGCGAAGGCGCCGCGTATGTTCCTGCGACGCTGCAACTGGTCCAGATCGGCCTGCTCGCGCGTCTGACGCGGTCGTTCCACGAGATCGGTGCGCACGCAGATCGGCAGACGTCGTTCCAGCACGTTGGTGATTTCGATGGCCTGGTTGTAGCCGCGTTCGCGGAATCGCTGCTGCGCCAGCGGCACCGGAATCACGCAGTCGGGCCAGCGTTCGCGAGGCCCGCGCTCGAGGCGGTCGGCCAGCAGTTCGCCCAGCACGCGGCCGTGGGTCACGGCACTACCGTACTTCAGATGCTGGATCATGCGATCGACGGGATAGGCATAACGGAAGGCGCACTGGACCGAGTCGAAGCGCGGCGGCCGACGCAGACACGCGCCGCACAGCAACGCTGCGACAGGAGTTCGCGCCAGCGGCTCGGCGCAGCGGACACAGGCGGACTCTGTCAGCGGCAACTCGACGCGGCAGTCCGTACACAGATCCAGCGTCGGACCCGCGCCGCGGGCACTGCACAGCACACAGGTCGACGGCCAGTGCCGACCGGCGGCCTCTGCGGCTCGCCGAAACAGAGTACGAATGACGTCGACCATTTCCCAATTCGTTGGTTGACAGAGATCCGGACGACTGGATACTTGCCCGGCCGCCCGCGACTCTGCTCCGGCAGGACAGCGTCGGGTTGCGGCATTTCTGCCTTCTTTTGCCGGAAACAGGATTCCCATGACGAGCACAGCCGGACTGAAAGCGATGCGCCTCGGTGAAGTACGCACGGACTGGCGCCTGGAGGATGTTCGCGCCCTGTTCGCGCTGCCCTTTGCCGACCTGATGTTTCACGCGCAGCGCGTACATCGCGACAACTTCGATCCGAACGAAGTGCAGATCAGTACGCTGCTGTCGATCAAGACCGGCGCCTGTCCCGAGGACTGCGCCTACTGTTCGCAGAGCATCCGCTTCGAAACCGGACTCAAGTCCGAGCCGCTCATGGATCTCGAGGAAGTAATGCAGAAGGCGCGCACGGCACGGGCCAATGGCGCGACGCGCTTCTGCATGGGCGCGGCGTATCGCAGCCCCAAGCCGAAGCAGCTCGCGCAGATTGCGGAGATGGTGAAGGGCGTGCGGGAATTGGGCATGGAAACCTGCGTGACCCTCGGCATGGTGAACGCGCAGCAGGCGCAGGAGCTCAAGGACGCGGGCCTCGACTATTACAACCACAACCTCGACACCTCCGAGTCCTATTACAAGGAGATCATCACGACCCGCACCTACCAGGACCGCCTCGATACGCTGCAGGCCGTGCGCGACGCCGGCATCAAGGTCTGCTGCGGCGGCATCCTCGGCATGGGCGAGACGGAACTGGACCGTGTGCAGCTGCTGCACACCCTCGCGACCCTGCCGCAGCATCCGGAAAGCGTACCCATCAACCAGCTCATGCAGGTGGCCGGCACGCCGCTGCATGGCTCGAAGAAAGTCGAACCGCTCGACTTCATCCGCACCATTGCCGTTGCACGCCTGCTCATGCCGCGCTCGCATGTGCGCCTGTCGGCCGGTCGCTCCGACATGAGCGACGAAACCCAGGCCCTGTGCTTCCTCGCCGGCGCGAACTCCATCTTCTACGGCGACAAGCTGCTGACCACCGAAAACCCGGACGAGAACCACGACCTCGGCCTGTTCGAACGGCTCGGCATCCGGCGCGAAGAAGTCGCTGCCGCGCCGGCGCGCTGCGACCGGATCGCGGCGACGGGCTGACTGGAGAGCCGGATTTCACACGGAGTTCACGGAGACCACGGAGTTCGGAGGATCAAGAACCGGAGGGTCTCCACGGGGAATCACGGGGTCCGGAAAATTGGAGAGTCTTCTTCCCCGTGGAGATTCCTTTCCTCTTCCGACTCCGTGGTCTCCGTGAACTCCGTGTGAAACTCCTTATCCGACTCTGTATGTTTGCCGGCCATGCCGCCGGCTCCCTTCGACGAATACTTTCTTGATGCGCGCGCCGTCCGCCGGGCCTTCGACAGGGCGGCGGCGACGTTCGATGCAGCCGCGGTCGTGCATGCGGAAATCCGTACCCGCCTGCTCGAACGGCTCGACGTCGTTCGCCTCGATCCGGCGCTGATCGTCGATCTCGGCGCCGCCACCGGCCATGGCAGTCGTGCCCTGCAGGATCGTTATCGGCGCTCGCAGGTGCTGGCCATCGATGTGTCGACACGGATGCTGGGGGAAGCCCGGCGCCAGCAACGCTGGCTGCGACGGTTTCAGCGCGTGGCGGCCGATGCGGCGCGCCTGCCGTTGCGCGACGGCAGTGTCGACATGGCCTTCAGCAACCTCATGCTGCAGTGGTGCAGTGACCCCGATGCGATTTTCAGGGAAACCCGGCGCGTGCTGCGCGCGGGTGGATTGTTCACGTTTGCGAGCCTCGGGCCCGATTCGCTGCGCGAGTTGCGGACGGCGTGGGCGGGCGTCGAGGCGCGCGTCCATGTGCACCGGTTCATCGACATGCACGATCTCGGCGATGCGCTGGTCCGCGCCGGATTCGCGGAGCCGGTGATGGACACGGAGCGCCTGACGATCACCTATCCGGGCGTCGAAGCACTGAGCCGGGAGTTGCGACGCAGCGGCTCGGCGAATCGGGCCGCCGGGCGGCGCGGTGGATTGACGGGCAAGGCGACCGCACAGGGATTCGGGAAGGCACTGGAGGCGACGCGGGTTGCGGGCACCGTGCCGATCACGCTGGAAGTCGTCTATGGGCACGCCTGGGCCGCAGCCGGCGGACGAGAGAAAGATCGCGGCGAAATCCGGATCGGCGTGGATCGCATCGGTCGACGGCGCTAGAAATTAGATTTAATTAACCAAAATGGCCTCTGTCACCCAATCGTCGCCACTACTCATCAGTTTTCTGAAAGATTCCCTGATAAATTGATGGCGCCGCCTGCCGCGCCCCGATTGCGACGGCCCAACTGCCGAAAACTCCTTTCCCGTCCGTGATTTGTGCGTTGCGAACCCCGTACTGCGCCGCTAGCATTACGGCCCCGTTCCGGGCGCCCGCGTCAGCCACCCATTGCCCGCCCTTCGACGAGTTCAGGACAGGCCAAATCGATGAACCACGGCATCGCCATGGGGCCCGTCCTGAGCCCGCCCACGCCGATCGCGATCGGGAACGGCGCGCGCCGCTTCGAGCTTCGACCGCGCTGTTCGCTGACGCCACGCACTGCCCGCATTTTCATCGCCAGCATGGCCGCCGGTTCCTTCGCGGTGGCCGGCTTCTTCGCCCTGCAGGGCTTCTGGCCGATCCTGCCGTTCGCCGGTGCAGAAATCGCCCTGCTCGCCTGGGCCGTGCGCGCCTCCATGCGCAAGGGTCAGGAGCGGGAAACGATCACGATCACTGAGGAAACGGTCGCCATACGACGCTGGACGACGCACAACGAGCGGCGTTCGGTATTTCCTCGTCATTGGGTGAAGGTTAAACTCCACGCCC
>CAYWHG010000050.1:23687-27697 GCA_964457865.1 uncultured Steroidobacter sp. | reverse complement strand
TGTTCCCCGTGGAGATCCTCTTCTTCCCGATCCGGGATCGAGCTTCCTTGACTACCCCACGACGCTGAGCAGCGAGCCGCGCTTGCGACCCGTATTGACCGGCTGCTGCGGCTGCGGTGGCACCTGTACTTGCTGCCGCGCGGGTTCCTGTACCACACGCTGCTGCACTCGTGCCGGTACCGGCGGTGCTTCGTGCCGCGGGCCGTGCAGGCGCGCGAGCAGTTCGGCTTCGTGACGCGTGATACCGCAGTTCGCAACGATCTCTTCGACGGACGCGCCGTTGCGCGCCAGTCGCTGCGCGACGTCGTAGCCGCGCTGCGATCCCGCCGGCGCCCGCCGCGATTCGATTTCGCTGCGTTCGCTCATGCCGTCGAGACGCGCGCTCATCACGCTGACGGTTTCGTGCAGGCTGCGCAGTTCGGCAAAGGCGCGATCGAGTTTGGCATGCAGGGCTGCGGTTGCCCGCTCGTCGGCGCGACGCCAGCGGGTGAACGCCAGCGCAAACACCCAGAAGGCACCTACGAGCAATACCGCCCGACCGACGATCATCAGCGTCTCGAGCGAGGGATTCGGCAGGATCTCGAACATGAAACTACTCCTGTGACGAGGATCACACTGCAGCGTCAATGCGCTGACGGTGGACGGACCTCGACACGGGAGTAGCAGGAAAGATGCCAGAAGAGGCCGACTGGTCTGCTGGCAGACTGGTCCGCTGGCAAGAGTGAGAGGACGATCAACAAACCGGGCTGGCCGACGGGCTGCTGGCCTCTGCCTCTGACCAGCAGACCAGAGACCAGTCAGCCAGTCGGCCTCCTCTCATCCCATCCCCAGCGACTGCAGCGCCGCCGTGCCGCTGTCCCTCGCGGATTTGGCAAGTTCGACTGCTTTCACCGGATCGCCGGCGCCGAAGGCCGTGGTGGCTTCAGCCCATGAGCTTTTTGCAGCTTCGAGTCCGCTTTGCGCAGCCGCGAATGCGTCCTTGCTCACGTTCTTCGGCAGCTTCTTCGACTGACTGAGGATGTCCACGCGGCTCTGCACCGCATCGACCAGCTTCGGTACATCGGCACTGAGTGTGCGCCACTCCTCGCTGGCCGCGGCCATGGCCGCCTGGGCTTCGCCACGTTTTGCGACCACCGTCTGCTGCAGGCTCGCCACCTGGGCAGACACGGCGGGTGCGGCCGCGACGACGCCCTTGTAGTCCTCCTTCGCCAGCTGATCTTTCAGCGAGGCGAGCCCCGCTTCGACCTGCTCCAGTTCGGCCGACGCATACTTTGTCGCATCCGCGCGCAGCGCAGCGACCGACGCCTCGATGGCGGCAACCGCCCTGTTCGCAGGCTCCTTCTGGCCCGCGCAGGCGGCCAGCATCAGGGCAGCCAGCAGCACCGTGGTCCATTTGCTTATTGCTTTGTTCATCTGCATTTCTCCTTCTAGGGTATCCGCAGTTCCTGACCCACTTTGATCTTGTCGGGATCCTTCAGCACGTCCTGGTTGGCTTCGAAAATCCTGGTATAGAGACGACCATCGCCGTAGTACTCATCCGCGATCTTCCACAGCGTGTCGCCTTTCTGAACGACATACTTCTGCTGGTACGGATTCTCTTGCGGCGGGACGGGTTGTTCCGGCGGGACAGGTTCTTGGGGTGCCACGATGCCTCCATTGCGGTCAGCTTCAGTTGAATCGGCAGGCGATTCTCGGCGACGCACCGCAGCGTGCCTATCGTGGAAAGGAGAAATGCCGGCGCATCGCGTAGGGGGCTCACCGACACCATGCCCGGGGAGTCGATCCGTACTTTTCGGCATGTGACATCCGCACGCACGGGACGGCGGCGCGCTCCTGTATGTTCGCTGCAGCTCCCATCGCGCCGAAGATTCATGATCGATAACGAACAACGCTGGCACGCGCTGACCGATTCCATTCATTCCGCCGGTCTCGGCACCCTGCCCTGGCAAACCGCGCTGGAATCGCTTGCCGAGGCGACCGGCTCGCGCCTGGGCCAGCTGCTGGTGCTCGGACCCGACGCGACCATGCCGCTCAACATACTGTCAGGCGTCGAGCCGGATGCGATCGGGCAGGCCGAGGACTACGGCGTCGCCGATCCACAGATCAACCCGCGCGTCATGGCGGGCCTGGCTGCACCGGTTCTCGGTACGCTCGCTGAAGCCGACTTCATCGCGCCGCACGAACACCGGCGCCATCCTCACTACCGCGAATTCGCGATTCCGTTCGATATCCCGTTCATCTGCCTCACGCCGCTGGAACGGCGCGAACGGCTCACCGTCGGCCTGTCGGTGCTGCGTTCGCAGCGACAGGGACACATCACGCTCGAACAACGCAAGGTATTCGCGGCGGCCGCGGCCCACTTCCGTTCGGCCGTACGGACCCAGATCGCACTCGAGGGACGGGGCGCCGACCTGGTCTCCGGCGCGATGGAAGCCATCGGCGTCGGCGCCTTCGTCTGTGATACCACCGGACAGGTGCAGGCACTCACACCCGCTGCGGAGCAACTCGTCACCGCAGGTCGCGGACTGCAGCTCAGGCTCAAGCGACTGGTCGCCACGCGTGCCAGCGATCAGAAAACTCTCGACGAAGCGATCCACGCCGCCGCCGGCGCTCCCACCCGGACGATCGTCCTTCATGGACAGGCAGGCACGCAGACGCCGGTGGTGCTGGATGTCCTGCCGCTGCCGCGGGCATCGCACGCCTTCAGCTTCGCGCCGCGAACGCTGATCGTGGCCCGCAACGCGCACCAGGACGCCGAACGACGTGCCACGGTGCTGCAATCCATCTACGCGCTGACGCCGGCGGAAATCGACATCGTTCGGCAGCTGTGCGAAGGCGCGGCAGTGGGAGAAATCGCCGCGGCACGCGCCGTAAGCGTCGGCACGATCCGCACCCAGCTCAAGAACCTCATGACCAGGATGGGTGTGCGCCGGCAGGTCGAACTGCTGGCGCACGTCAACCGGCTCTAGCGGGAAGCGCCGGAATCGGCTCCCTTTATATTTTCCTGTCCGATCAAGGCAGCGTGGACGACCGGATATCGGCGACTCCATCCCTGGCTTCGATCGCCGCTGGCGGCGCGAGTGTACTGGTCACCGGCGCATCGATAGTCGGCTCCTCGGGCAGCGGCAGCGCGTCCACCTTGCCTCGATCCTCTGCGTAGTTCCCTTCCGGCGGCGCATCGCCGCTGAGGATCACCAGCACGACGCGGCGATTTGCGTTGCGGCCTTCGGCCGTCGAGTTGTCCTGCGCCGGCCGATACTCGCCCAGGCCGATGACCGCGAGGCGTGCCGGCTGCAGTCCGGTTTCCGTGAAGAGATGCACGACGCTCGCGGCGCGGGCCGACGACAGTTCCCAGTTCGACGGGAACGCGCGCGTGCTGATCGGCCGGTTGTCGGTGTGGCCTTCGACGCGGATCGGATTCGGGAACGGCTTCAACGTTTCCGCGAGCTGCTTCATGACATTCACGGCCGTGGGCTCGAGCGTCGCGACACCGCTCGGAAACAGGATGTCGGTGCGGATCTCCACCTCGACCCAGTGCCCATGCCGGCGCACCGCGATCAGGTTCTGGTCGACCAGCGTCGCCATCGCCTCCTCGACTTCGCGCGCGACCGTTTCGAGCTGCGCCACCGCTGCCTCGCTCTGCGTCGTCTCGGAATCGTAGGTGGTGTTGCTGGCGTGACGCGCGTTCTTGCGCGGATCACCCATGTTGATGGGACTCGGTTCGAGCATCGAACGCGGCTGACCTTCCAGCATCGCCTGCTGCACGATCGTCATCTGGATGTCGGCACCCGAGCCGACGGCCTTCTCGCCCACCTGCACCGGCTGCAGCGTGCGCGGCGAACCGCGAAACGCCGCGAACAGCGAGTCCGACAGCACGCGATACTTGCCTTCGTTCACCGACGAGATCGCGTACATCACCACGAAGAACGCCAGCAGCAGCGTCATCAGATCCGCATAGGGGATCGCCCACGCTTCGTGGTTGGTGTGTTCTTCGTGTTTGTGGCGGCGGC
>CAYWHG010000050.1:0-23587 GCA_964457865.1 uncultured Steroidobacter sp. | reverse complement strand
ATACTCCGCGGGTTCTCGCCCTGCGCGATCGAGATCATGCCTTCGATCACCATCTCGCGGGATTCGGCCTGGCGGGCGATGGCGACCTTCAGCTTGCTGGCGACGGGCAGGAAGAAAAGATTGGCGAGGCCGATGCCGTAGATGGTCGCGGTGAAAGCCGCGGCGATGCCGTGACCGAGCTTGGTGGGATCGGCGAGGTTCTGCAGCACCGCCATCAGGCCGAGCACGGCGCCGATGATGCCGAGCGTCGGCGCATAGACGCCCATGCCCTCGAACACTTTCGCGGCGCGCAGGTCGGTCTGCTCGCGCACGTGCATGTCGACTTCGAGAATGCCGCGGATGACTTCGGGCTCGCTGCCGTCGACGACGAGCTGCAGTCCCTTGCGGACGAAGGCGTCCGGCTCGCGCTCAATGATCGGTTCGAGGCCGAGCAGTCCCTGTTTGCGGGCGGTGTTGCTCCAGTCGACCATTTTCTTGATGAGATCCGCGCGCCGGTTGGCCGGCGGACGGAAGATCCACGGCAGGATGCGGCCCGCGTCCTTCATGACATTCAGCGGGGTCTGGATGCAGATGGCGGCGACGGTGCCGACGATCACGATCATGAACGCAGCGGCCGACACCAGCGACGCCAGTCCCGCGCCCTTGAGCACGGCGCCGATCAGCAGCGCACATGCCGCGAGGATGAGACCGATAAGGCTGAGGATATCCATGGTCAGCGAACGGAGATCAGGGGATGGGGGATAGCACGGAACGGGCAACGCCGAGCCACGGTTGCGTTTCGTTCCGGCCTCTTTCGCTGTTCCCTGTTCCCTGGTCCCTGTTCACCCACGTCGCCCTCACATTCCCAATCCCGACAGCAGCGCATCGACGTCCTGCTGATCGCCGACGGCGGGACCATGTTCCACGCCAGGCACCAGGGGGCCGAAGCCGCGCGATACGGCAGGCGCATGGGTACTCGTCTCGCTGTTCTTCGGGCCGCCCTTGGAGAGACGCACCAGTTCGACGAGCGCCGTTTCCAGCTCGCCGACCAGCTTCATCACCCCGCGGATGATCTGGCCCGACAGATCCTGGTAGCCCTGCGTCAGCAGCACTTCCGACAGGTTCGTGCGCACCGTTCCCATGTCCGCGCTGGCGGATTCCAGGAATGCATCCATGCGCCGGACCATGTCGCGGAAATCTTCGACGGCAATGCTGCGCGTGCGGAAGCGACGCCACAGATCGATGATGTCGGTGGCCTGCTTCGAGGTGCGATCGGCCAGCGGCGCGCACTGCTCCACCAGGTCCATCGTGCGATGCGCAGCCTCGTCCGTCATTTTCAGGACGTGATCCAGCCGCAACCTGGCGTCCGGCACTTCCTTCTCGGCGAGGTCGACCAGGCGCGAATCGACACTGAAGCGCACCAGCGCCGACTGCAGGTCCGCCGTCAGCTTGCGCAGTTCGCCGAACAGACTGCGCTCGCGCCGCTCGACCAGCGAGTCGAGTTCGGTGAAGAACGTCTTTTCGTCGCCAGCCGCAAGCGCGCCAGCCAGGGCGGCGATGGTGGGAGCGAATTCTTGGAGGTTGTGCGTTGTCATAGGAATCCTTTGGGCTGCTGGCTGCTGGCGACTGGCTGCTGGCCAATCCCTGACATCTGGCCAGTGGCCAGATGCCAGTTGCCAGTGGCCGCTTCCTATGCCGCCCTCGCTTCCAGAATCTTGTCGATCTTTTCTTTCAGCGTGACCGCGGTGAAGGGCTTGATGACGTAGCCGTTCACGCCGGCCTGTGCCGCTTCGATGATCTGCTCGCGCTTGGCTTCCGCCGTCAGCATCAGCACCGGCATCTTGGCGAGCTTCGCATCGGCGCGAACTGCCTTGAGCAGGTCGAGACCCGGCATGCCCGGCATGTTCCAGTCCGTGATGAGGAAGTCGAAACTGCCCGCCTGCAGCATGGGCAGCGCGGTCTGACCGTCGTCGGCTTCAGTCACGTTCTGATAGCCCAGATCGATCAGGAGGTTCTTGATGATGCGGCGCATGGTCGAGAAATCGTCGACCACCAGGAACTTCATGTCTTTGCTCATTGCTGTCGCTCTCTCAAAAGCCAGGTCCTAGGCCCTAGGCGCTAGGTCCTAGGTTCCGGAATCCGATGCATGCGTCGCGCACGCGTTTCATCGAAAACAATCTGCCGTCTCTGCTGCTTCCTGCTAGCACCTAGAGCCTAGGGCCTAGGGGCTCGTCTTCACTTCCGGTCGCGCCAGTGCGCCAGCCGTGCCTTCAATCGCACCAGCGCCTGTCCATGCAGCTGGCATACGCGCGATTCCGTCACTTTCAGAATCGCGCCGATCTCTTTCAGATTCAGTTCGTCGTCGTAGTACAACGACATCACCAGTCGCTCGCGCTCCGGCAATTCCTGGATCGCACCGATCAGCGCGACGCGGAATCCTTCCTCCGTCGCGTCCAGGAAGGGATCGGCTCCCTCATCCTCGATGCGACCGATCAGCGAATCGTCTTCGCCGTTCGTTTCATCCAGACTGGCCACTCTGCAGCTGGCCGCGTCGTGCGCGATGCGGTGGTACTCGTTGAGCGACACACCCATCTTGTCCGCGACTTCGGTGTCGCGCGCCTCGCGGCCGAACTCCGCCTCGATCTCGCGCATCGCCGCCGCGGCGGCGCGTGCCTTGCGATGCACCGAGCGCGGCGCCCAGTCGAGCTTGCGCAGCGCATCGAGCATCGCTCCACGGATGCGGATACCCGCATACGTTTCGAAACTCGCACCGCGATCGGCCGTGTAATTGGCCGCCGCTTCCAGCAGGCCGAGCATGCCGGCCTGGATCAGATCCGATACTTCCACCGACGCCGGCAGTCGCCCCGCGAGGTGGTAGGCGATGCGCTTCACCAGTTCGGCGTGCCGCATCACCATCGCGTCGGTTTCCCGGTTCGGCTTCCCAGCCTTGTATGCCGCGACGCCGCTCATCGGACCACCTCCAGCCGGGCCTGCGGCCGGCGTACCAGTCGTTCCACGAAGAATTCGAGATTGCCGCGCGGGCCTTCCGGTACAGGCCACTTATCGGCCTTCAACGCCAGTTTCTTGAATGCCCGGGTCGAGGGACTGGCGGGAAATGCACCGATGACGGGACGCTGTTCACGGATTGAGCGGCGCAGATACGGGTCCTCGGGGATTTCCCCAACGTACTCCAGCGTCACATCGAGGAATTTCGAGGTCACCCGCTGCAGCTTCTGGAACAGGATCTCGCCCTCGCCCGGCGAGCGCGCCATGTTGGCCACCACCCGGAACCGCGACACGTCGTGATTGCGGCTCAGGACCTTGACCAGCGCATAGGCGTCGGTCATCGACGCCGGTTCGTCGCACACCACCAGCAGCACGTGCTGCGCGGCCTGCGAGAACTGCACGACGCTGTGCGAGATGCCGGCCGAGGTGTCGACGATCAGCGTGTCGACCCGCGAGTTCAGCGTGCTGAAGGCCTGGATCAGGTTCAGGTGTCCGGCGGCCGAGAGATTCGCCATGTCGGCGACGCCCGAGGCGCCCGGCACCACCTGCACGCCGTGCGGCGACTCCAGGATGATCTCTTCGAGCGACCGCTCGCCCGACAGCACGTGCGCCATGGTGTGTCGCGGCGACATGCCGAGGAACACATCGACGTTGGCGAGGCCGAGGTCGCCGTCGAGCAGCATCACGCGGCGGCCGGTCGTCGCCAGCGCCGTCGCGAGATTCACGGCGACGCTGGTCTTGCCGACGCCGCCCTTGCCGCCGGTCACCGCGATGACCTGGACCGGGCCGGGATGTGCCGATCTGCGAAGACCGGCGGTTTGCATTGATTCCATTGAATGAACCTTGTTGGTAAACGAGGTGATGCGGTGATGAAGTGATGAGGTGATGTCGCAAGAAACTCAGCTTTGCTGGCTTTGCGTTATCACTTCATCACTCCATCACCTCATCACTTTCCCTCACGCCATCACATGCGCCACTGCGCCGAACCGTCTCTGCAGCAGATCCTCGTCCGCCGTCGCGCCTGCCCGGCGCGACAGTTGCACTGCACGCGCCACGAGCTGATGGGCGCGCGCCGCGGACAGGTCTTCGGGGACGCGCTGACCATCGCTCAGATACGCCAGCGGCAGCCGCGAGCGGATCAGGGTGGAGATCGCGCCGCCGAGGCTGGTCGCCTCGTCGAGCTTGGTGAGCACGCAGCTCCGCGGCGCCGCCGCAGCAAAACGTTCGACGGCTTCTTCGATCGCGCCCGCCTGCGCCGCGCCCGACAGCACGAGCGTGGTTTCGAGTTGCGGGTGCGCCGACGCCAGTGCCATGAGTTCGCCGCGCAGACGTTCGTCGCGCTGACTGAGCCCCGCGGTGTCGATCAGCACCAGGCGACGGTCGGTGAAGTGATCCAGCAGTTGCGGCAGTTCGCGCACGCTCTCGATGCCGTAGGCCGGCACGCTGAGCAGGCGGCCGAGCGTATGAATCTGTTCCTGGGCACCGATACGCACCGAATCCGCCGACACCAGCGCCAGCGAACGCGGACCATGACGCATCACCCAGCGCGCGGCGAGCTTGGCAATCAAGGTCGTCTTGCCGACACCGGTCGGCCCGACCATCGCGACGATGCCGCCATGATCCAGCCAGCGTTCTTCCATCGTGGCGAGGCGACGCGAGAGCTGCGCGATCGCCAGCCGCTGCGCCTCGTCGGCTTCCAGCTTCGCCGGCATCTGCGCCACCAGCTCGCTGGCGAGATCGGCCGCCAGGCCCAGTTCCGTCAGATGCTTGAGCAACGAGATCTGCAGCGGCGCGCGGCGCGACAGATCGTTCCAGGCGAGCGTCGCGAACTGCGTTTCCAGCATCTGCCGCAGCGTGCGCAGCTCTTCGCCGACCGCCGCCGGCTGTGCATCGACGAGATCATCGAGTTCAATGCGCGGACGGCGCTGTGCCACCGCCTCGACCACCGGCCGGCGCGTCTCGACTTGCGGCCGTTCCATCTGCACCGGTCGCTCGCTCTGCGCGCGGACCGACATGGCCGCCGCGATCTGCGCCGCACGCGACTGATAGGACTCGCGACCGTCGTAGTCCGTCATCGCTGCCGCAGAACCCTGCGATCCTTCGGCCACCGACACATCCGGGTCGTAGTCGACCGCGGCCACGACTTCGACACCGCCGGCAATACGCTTGCTCGACAGGATGACCGCATCCGGCCCCTGCGCATCGCGGATCAGAGCCAGCGCCTGACGCATGTCGGGGGCGCGGTAGGATTTCATTTTCATGAGCGCGCTCCGTGAGAAGGCGCCAGGCCATAGGCGCTAGGCGCTAGGCCCGAGCGGGAAGCATGGAGCCCTGTGTGCATGTAGCTATGTATGTCTGAAGAGTTCATAACTGATCTGTGTTTCTGACTAGAACCTAGCGCCTAGCACCTATCTCCCCACCGCCGTCACCAGCCTCACCTTCCGGTTGTCCGGAATCTCGTTCCACGCCAGCACGTGCATGCTCGGCACCACCGAGCGGATGAAGCGCGCCAGGGTCTGGCGCAACTGCGGCGGCACCAGCAGCACGGCGGGTTCGCCGGTCATTTCCTGGCGCTGCGCGGCTTCGGCGAGACGGCGCTGCATGCGTTCGGCGAGGCCGGGTTCGAGGCCGGGGGTCGCGGCGTTGGCGCCGCCGAGCGAATTGCTCAGCAGCTGTTCGAGATCGGGTTCGAGCGTGATGACCGGCAGCTCGGTCGCCATGCCGGCGATGTCCTGCACGATCTGCCGGCCGAGTGCGACGCGTACCAGCGACTGCAGCTGCGCCGGATCCTGCGTGCGGCCGGCGTGTTCGGCGAGGGTTTCCACGATCGTGCGCATGTTGCGGATCGGCACGCGTTCGCCGAGCAGTCCCTGCAGCACGCGCACCACCGTGCCGAGCGGCAGCAGGCGCGGCGTGAGATCTTCGACGAGTTTCGGCGCGCTCTTTGCCAGCGTGTTGAGCAGCTGCTGCACTTCCTCGTGGCCGAGCAGTTCGTGCGCATGCGACTGGATGACATGGCTCAGGTGCGTCGCGATCACCGTGCTGGCATCGACCACCGTATAGCCGAGCGTCTGCGCGTGATCGCGCGAGGACGGTTCGATCCACACCGCATCCATGCCAAAGGCGGGATCGCGCGTCTCGATACCGGTCAGCGTGCCGAACACCTTGCCCGGATTGATTGCGAGTTCGCGCTCCGGATAGATGACGCCCTCGCCCACCGGCACACCGGCGAGATTGATGCGATAGGCGTTCGGCGAGAGGTCCAGGTTGTCGCGGATGTGCACGGCCTGCACCAGGAAGCCGAGATCCTGCGTGAGCTTGCGGCGTACGCCCTTGATGCGCGCCAGCAGGTCGCCGCCCTGGGATTTGTCCACCAGCGGCACAAGACGGTAGCCGACTTCGAGACCGATGATGTCGACGGGCTGCACGTCGTCCCAGGTGAGTTCGCGCGATTCCAGCGACGGCACCGGCGCGGGCGGCGCTTCGATGACCGGTTCCGGCGCCCGCAGCGAACGCTTGTGCAGATACCACGCCGCGCCGCCGCACAACGCGGCCATCATGAGGAACGGCACATTCGGCATGCCTGGAATCAGGCCCATCACGCCGAGCAGGCCGGCCGCGACGGCGAGTGCGCGCGGATGGCCGAACAACTGTTTCGCCACTTCGCCGCCCATGTCCTGCGCGCCGGACATGCGCGTGACGATGATGGCCACCGCGGTCGACAGCAGCAGCGCGGGGATCTGTGCGACGAGACCGTCGCCGATGGTCAGCAGCGTGTAGACGCGAGCCGCGTCCTTGAAGTCCAGGTCGTGCGCCATCATGCCGATGGAGATGCCGCCGAGAATGTTGATGACCAGCACCAGGATGCCGGCGGTCGCGTCGCCGCGGACGAACTTGCTGGCACCGTCCATCGAGCCGTAGAAGTCCGCTTCCTGGCGCACTTCGGCACGACGGACGCGGGCCTCATCCTGGTTGATCAGGCCGGCGTTCATATCGGCGTCGATCGCCATCTGCTTGCCGGGCATGGCATCGAGGGTGAACCGTGCGCTGACTTCGGAGATGCGCCCCGCGCCCTTGGTCACCACGACGAAGTTGATGATGGTGAGAATGGCGAACACGATCACGCCGACGGCATAGTTGCCGCCGATGACGAACTCGCCGAAGGATTCGATGACCTTGCCGGCCGCGTGCGAACCGGTGTGGCCGTGCAGCAGCACGACGCGGGTCGAGGCGACGTTCAACGCCAGGCGCAGCAACGTCGCCAGCAGCAGCACCGTCGGGAAGACGCCGAACTCGAGCGGCCGCGCCACATAGAAGACGGCCATCACGATCACCAGCGACAGCGCGATGTTGAACGTGAACAGCACGTCCAGCGCCAGCGGCGGCAACGGCAGCACCACCATCGCCAGCACGGCGAGCACGCCCACCGGCACACCGATGCCGGAGCGCAGGAGTGCGCCGAAGTTCAGGGCTGGAGCGTTGGCGGCCATGGAAAGAGGCGACTGGCTACTGGTTACTGGCGGCTGGCCAGAACGCGGGAGAGATCCGCGGCGTGCGGTGTGTCGTGGTTCGCAATTCTTGTCGTCGTCTTCATGTGTCTGTTTCCCGTCGCGTCATAGCTCTGACGCTCACGGGGATATCTGCAAACGCCAAGCCACGGAGGATTTGGCGGAGCGGGCTTTCTTCACAGTTTGGAAAGGGAAGAGGAAGAGGAAGAGGAAGAGGAAGAGGAGGAGAAGAAGATCTCCACGGGGAACACGGGGGACACGGGGCTGAAGAGTGTTGTCCGCACGAGGCAGTGGAATTGCCGCCAGACCTTGCCCTCAGCCGGCTCCGCAGGCCATTCCCTTCCGACCCCGTGATCCCCGTGTTCTCCGTGGAGATCCCTCCTACTCCGTGACATCAACCACAGGCGGTGCCGGCGGCCGGGTGCCGGAGCGGCGGGCGGCCTTGAGCTGGAAGATATAAGTGAGTACCTGCGCGACCGCGACGTACACCGAGGCCGGGACTTCGCCGCCGATGTCGACATTCTTGTAGAGGACGCGGGCCAGCGGCGGCGCTTCGAAGATCGGGACGGCGTGTTCGGCGCCGAGTTCGCGGATGCGGGCGGCGACCAGGTCGACGCCCTTGGCGACGACAACAGGTGCACGCATGCGCTTCTCGTCGTACTTGAGTGCGACGGCGAAATGGGTCGGGTTGGTCACGATCACATCGGCCGTCGGCACGTCCTGCATCATGCGCTGGCGCGCCATCTGCTGCTGCAACTGGCGGATGCGTCCCTTGACCTCGGGCGAGCCTTCGCTTTCCTTCATTTCGCGACGCACTTCTTCCTTGGTCATCTTGAGCTGCTTGGCGTACTGCCAGAGCTGGAACGGCACATCGACGCCGGCGATCAGCAGCATGCCGCAGGAAATCAGGATCAACGCGCTGCCGGCCAGGTGGACGGCATGCATGATGGCCTGCGCGGTCGGCTCGCGGCCGAGGCCGAGCAGTTCGGCGGTATCGCGCCACAGCACGAGTGTCGCGATGAGCGCGACGACGCCGAACTTGGCCAGCGCCTTCATGAGTTCGACGATGCTGCGCATCGCGAACATGCGCTTGATACCGGACAGCGGATTGAGCCGGTTGAACTTCGGCATCAGGGATTCGGTGCTGAAACTCCAGCCGCCCAGCGCCAGCGGCGCCAGCATGGCGACCAGCGCCAGCAGTCCGAAGATGGGCAGGCAGGCGATCAGGCCATCGAGCGCGGCGTTCGTCAGCGACGGCACGATCTGCGCCGCATCCATCGATTGCTCGCGCGTCAACGTCAACCCGCGGGTCATGAGCGAATGCAGATCGCCGCCGATCTGACCGCCCATCGCCGACAGCGCGATACCGCCGGTCATGAGCACCGCTGCGGCACTCAGATCACGCGAACGAGGAATTTGCCCTTTGCGGCGCGCCTCCTCCAGGCGCTTGGGAGTCGCGCGTTCGGTTTTTTCTTGACCGTCTTCGTTTTCAGCCATGGAGTATTACCGGCTGCTGGCGACTGGCTGCTGGTCAGAACAAAAGGGTGTCGGCTCTGGCCAGTCGCCAGCAGCCGGTTTCATCGCACCATCCCCTCAATCAATTCGAACGCCAGTTCCAGCGAACCGATGAACGTTCCCTGCACTGCCGGCAATCCGATGTAGATGATGATCAGGCCGAAGATCAGCGAGATCGGGAAGCCGACCGCGAACAGGTTCAGCGACGGTGCGGCGCGGCTCATGACGCCGAAGGCCAGGTTCACCACCAACAGGGCCGTCATGCCCGGCAGCGCGACCATCACGGCGCCGCTGAACAGCTGCGATCCCCACGACACCACGTTCCAGAGCTGCTCGGCGCCGAGTTCCCGCGTGCCGCTCGGCAGCGTCGTGAAACTCTGTGCCAGCAGTTCGATCAGGCGCAGGTGTCCGTTGAGTGCGAGGAAGGTGAGCGTGACCAGGATCATGTAGAGCTGCCCCAGCACCGGCGTGCCGACGCCACGCAACGGATCGACGTTGTAGGCGAAGCCGAGGCCCATCGTGTTCGACAGCAACTGACCGCCCATCGCCAGCGCATCGAAAATGAGCTGCAGCACGAATGCCACGGCCACGCCGATGATGATCTGCTGCACCGTCGCGATCACACCTTCCAGCGAGAACGGCGTGATCGCCGGCACCGCCACCAGCGGACCGATCATGATCGCGATCGCACCCGCCAGCAGCAGCCGCACGCGCGCCGGCACGAAGTTCGCAGCGAACACCGGCGCCACGAGGAAGCACGCACCGATGCGGATGAACGGGAAGAAGTACTGGATGAACCAGGCTTCGAGTTGGCCGGAGGAGAGAGTCAGCACGGCTGCTGGCCAGAACCCGAACGTGCCGGCTCTGGCCAGTTGCCAGCAGCCAGTCGCCAGCCACCCACCGCACTCATCCGATAAGTCCCGGTATCGACTCAAACAGCTCCCGCGTATAGCTCACCATCACCTTGAGCATCCACGGCCCCGCAATGACGAGCGCCGCCGCCATACCCAGCAGCTTCGGAATGAACGACAGCGTCATTTCGTTGATCTGCGTCGCCGCCTGGAACACGCCGACCATCAGGCCGATGGCCAGCGCAGTCAGCAGCATCGGCACCGCGAGCAGGATGGTGATTTCCAGCGCGCGCTGGGCGACGGTCATTACGGTTTCGGGGGTCATGGGCGGAACTCCGGGGCGGCTGCTGGCTGCTGGCGACTGGCGGCTGGCCAGAAGGGAGCAGAACGCGCAGCTGCCACGCTCGTGCTTTCCCTCTGGCCAGTCGCCAGTCGCCAGCAGCCAGTCGCCATCTGCCTCACGTGTAAAAACTCGCCGCCAACGTCCCCATCACCAGCGACCAGCCGTCCACCAGCACGAACAGCATCAGCTTGAACGGCAGGGAGATCAGCACCGGCGAGAGCATCATCATGCCCATCGACATCAGGACGCTGGCGACTACGAGATCGATGATCACGAAGGGGATGAAGATCAGGAAGCCGATCTGGAATGCGGTCTTCAGTTCGCTGGTGGCGAAGGCCGGGATCAGGATGCGCATCGGCACGTCTTCGGGCTTGTCGAAGCCCTGGCCGCCGGAGATGCGCACGAAGGTTGAGATATCGCTTTCGCGCGTCTGGTCGAGCATGAATCGCTTGAGTGGCACGCTGGCGCGCTCGATGGCGACGTTCGCGTCGATCGTGCCCGCCATGTACGGCTGCACGGCTTCCGTGTTGATGCGGTCGATGACGGGACCCATGATGAACAGCGACAGGAACAACGACAGGCCCATGATCACCTGATTGGGCGGCGACTGGCCGGCGCCGAGCGCCTGGCGCAGCAGGCCGAGCACGATCACGATGCGCGTGAACGACGTCATCATCAGCACGATGGCCGGCAGCATGGTGACTGCGGTCATCAGGATCAGGATCTGCAGCGTCAACGAATAGGTCTGTCCGCCGCCCGGATTGGTGGTCACGGTGACGGCATCGAGACCCGGCGCGGCGGCTGACGCCAGGCAGGGCAGCAGCGCCAGCAGCATCGGCAGGCAGCGTTTGAAGAAAGAAGAGATCATTTGAGTCCGAGGCTGCGTCGAAGAATGGCGGCGAAGTCAGGCCGGAGGGGGCCCCCTCCCTGCCCTCCCCCGGCAACCGGGGGAGGGAAAGAAAGAGAGTCCCCTTCCCCGGTCACCGGGGAAGAGGCAGTGCCGGAATCACCCGAAGAGGTGAGAGGGTTAAGGAGGGGGCCGCTCACTGGCTGCGGCAGCACATGCAGCAGATTCACCTGCCCTTGCGTCACGCCGAGCAGCAACTGCTGCTCACCCACCTGAACCAGCACTGCGCGCTCCTTCGGGCCCAGCGCCGCATCCGCAACGACCTGGATCGCACCGCCGCCGAATTTGCTGAAGCCCTTGAGCTTGCGCACCAGCCACGCTGCGGCGAACACGGCGACCAGCACCAGCGCCAGCGAGAACGTGACCTGCAATAGAGAACCGGCGCTCGTTGGCGATACCTGTTCGGCGACCTGCGGGGCGCCGAAGGGCTTTTCCGCGGCGGTTGCGGCGCAGGCGCAGGCCATGGCCAGCGCAGCGGTGCCGACAGTGATGAGGTGATGCAGTGATGCAGCAAGACGAGGAATCGTCCTCGCAACTGCCTCACCTGCCGTCCGCTCTTGCCTCATCACTTCATCACTCCATCACTCCATCACTTGATCACATCGGATCACTTCAGTTTCTTGATCCGCTCGGCCGGCGAAATCACGTCCGTCAGACGGATGCCGAACTTCTCGTTCACGACGACGACTTCGCCGTGCGCGACCAGCGTGCCATTGACGAACACGTCGAGCGGTTCGCCGGCGGCGCGGTCGAGCTCGACCACCGATCCCTGGTTGAGCTGCAGCAGGTTGCGGATCGGAATGCGGGTGCGGCCGACTTCCATCGACAGCGTCACCGGAACGTCGAGAATGACTTCCATGTTGACGTCGCGCGACCCATCGCCCGTACCCTTGTCCTGCAGGTCGCCGAATTCGGCACGCGCTGCGGCATCGGATGACTTTGCGTTCATTGGTGGTTCCAGTAGTGAGGATCAGGCCTTGCCGGCCATCAGTGCTTCGAAAATCTTCGGCTTGTAGCGGCTCACCCGCTCTTCGATCTGCACGGCCTGCTGGCCGTGCGACAGACCGAAGGTGCCGCGGAAGATCGGTACGTCTTCCGCCAGGACAGTGGCGCGTCCGGCGAAGTCGCAGGGAATGATGTCCCCGGGCTGCAGTTCCATGAGCTGCTGCATCGTCAGGCGACCGCGACCGAGCAGTGTCTTGAGTTCGACTTCTGCGTCCTCGATCTCTTCTTTCAGCGCCAGCGCCCAGCGTTCGTCGTGTTCGACACGGTCGCTGGCGACACCGGCATCCAGCAGTTCGCGCATCGGTTCGATCATCGCGTACGGCATGGTGATGTGGACGTCGCCGCCGCCGCCGTCCAGTTCGATGTGGAAGCTCGTGACGACCACGATCTCCGTCGGACTCACGATGTTGGCGAAGTGCGGATTGATCTCGGAGTTCAGATATTCGATATCCAGCTTGGCGACATGCGACCAGGCTTCTTTCACGCCGGCGAAGACATGCTTGAGCAGCATGTGGATCACGCGCGTTTCCGTCGCCGTGAACTCGCGGCCTTCGATCTTGGCGAAGCGGCCATTGCCGCCGAAGAAGTTGTCGACCACGGTGAAGACGAACTTCGGATCCAGCACCACGAGGCCAGTGCCGCGCAGCGGCAGCACCCGCACCAGGTTCAGGCTGGTGGGCACGTGCAGCGAGTGCACGTACTCGCTGAATTTCTGCATCTTGACCGGCGCGACCGCGACTTCGGGGGCGCGCCGCAGCATGTTGAACAGGCTCGTGCGGAACAGGCGTGCGAACCGCTCGTTGATCATCTCGAGCGTCGGCATCCGGCCGCGCACGATGCGGACCTGATTCGCGAAATCGTACTGGCGCGCCTCGCCCGGCGCGGCAGCGTCCTCGGTCGGAACCGCGCCGCTGTCTACGCCATGCAATAGCGCATCGATTTCGTCTTGACTGAGTACGTCTTGGCCGGACATGGGTTGGAGATGAAGTGATGAGGTGATGAGATGATCAGGTGATGAAGTGATGAGATGACAGGACGGATCAGCGGTCTTGCGACATCACCCCATCACTTCATCACCCGATCACACCCTGTGTTCATTGCATTACGAAACTGGTGAAGTACAACTGCTCGACCTTGGCACCGTCGCCGCCCTGTTCCTTGATGACCTTGCGGATTGCCTCGAGCGCCCGGGCGCGGAGCTGTTCCTTGCCTTCAGGCGTGCTGATCGTGTCGTAGGTCTGGCTGCCGAACAGCATCAGCAGGTCGTTGCGGACCATCGGGTCGTGCTGCTTGATGAGATCGGCCACGGCCGCGTCGCGGGTCATGACTTCCACCGAGACCTGCAGGAAACGCATCGCACCGCGCGCTTCGAAATTGGCGACGAAGGGCGGATCGAGCTTCACGTAGGTCGCCGGCAGCTTTGACTTTGACTTTGCCTGCTCCGCCTCGGTGCTGACCGTCTCGTCCTTCTTGCCCGTCATGAAGTACACACCGGCGCCCGCGGCGGCGGCGGCGATCATCGCCACCAGGATGACGACCATCATTTTCGTCCCGGAACGCGGTACGGGTGCGGCTACGGCGGCTTCAGACATCGACGGCATCCTCGAACATCCACAATGACTGAGCTTTGATTAGCAAGGCTCGTGCCACGGCCCGTCGATGCACGCCAAATGCCTTTAAAACAAGGGTTTCATGCATTCACGTCGAGTGTGAACTGCGGCACACACGTCGGAAAGTTGGCGGGGTGAAGGTGACGAAGATCACAGAGTCTGGCGACTGGCTACTGGCTGCTGGCCAGAACGAAGCAGAACGCGCGAGCTATAACGCCGACGCCTTTGCTCTGGCCAGTCGCCAGTAGCCAGCCGCCAGCCGCCTTCCCTCACACGTATTCGTCCACCAGCCCCAGTCGGGCGGCAATCTGCACCGATGTGACCTCAGTCTCATTCGCGCCGCCGAAGATGTCGCTCGTAGCCGAGGTAGAAGACTGTCGCGACTGCTCCCGCGGTGCCTCGTGATGTACGCCGGCATCCGCCAGCGACAGGCCCTGCGAGGCGAAGAGTTCGCGCAGGCGCGGCAGTGCCTGCTCGATGGCCGCACGCGTATCGGCATGCGCCGATCCGAACCAGACCGAGGCCTGGTCGTCGCGGACGGAGATGCGCACGTCGAGCGGGCCGAGATGCTCCGGGTTCAGGCGCAGCGACGCCGAGTGCTGGCCGCGCTCGCTCATCAGCATCATGCGCGTGCTGAGTTCGTCGGCCCATTGCGCGCTGCCCACCGAGCTGTGCAGCGTCCGCGTCGGTCCCGCATCGGGCGCCGCCGTGAACCGCAACTGGTTCGACACGTCGCTGGCGAGATGCGGCTGCTGCGAACCCGGCGCCGGCGACTCGGGCGACTGCGTGTCCACACCATTGGCCGCATCGAGCAGGATCTTCGACATCGTCGCATCGGCTGCTGCGGACGAGGCTTTCGGTGTCGTCGTCGTGATGGCGGCGAGCTCCGCGCCGGCGGCGGCCGGCGGCGGTGTCGTCGGCAAGGTCAGTGCCGGAACCGGCACGCCCGTGATCGCCGCGGCATCCTGCATCGCCGTCTCGGTGTCGATGTCGCTGTCTGTCGTGGTCGTCGCGGTCGCCGGCTTGCCTGCAACCGGCGCGCCGAGCAATTGCCCGAGCATGAGCAGGAAATCGCCGGCGGCGACCTCCGTAGCCGCAGCGCCGGACGTGGGCGGCGCGGCGGGCGGCGCCGCAGGAATCTTCGGTGTACTCATTGCAATCATCGCTCCACACGCCCCGCTTTCAGCAGGGCCCTCTCGTCGATTTCGTTCTGTTCGCGCCGGTCGGCGGCGCGGCGTTCGTCTTCCCGCCACTTGTCCGCCACGTGTTCCAGCGCCTTGTTGCGCTTCGCCGCTTCCTGCCAGCGCAGACGTTCTGCGTCGCATTCCTGGCGCGTGCGGCTCACGATGGCGCGCTGCTGACGGATGGCCTCCTGGAGCCGCGCGAGAAATGCCTGGTAATCCCGCAGCTCCGTCACGCCGATGCCGCCGGCGACGCGTCCGGTGTACTGCCGCTGATAGTCCTCGACGTACCGTTCGAGATCCGACAGCTTGCCTTCCGCCTCGCGCTGACTGCGCTCCGCGCCGGCCACGCGCAAGGCCGCGCGACGCTCGGCATCGGCGGCGAGGTTTTGCACGGGCTGCAGGCGGGTAGCGCGGCTCATGGGAAGGCAGGATGACGAAAGTCACGAGGGTCACGAAAGTGACGAAGGTCGAAACGCAAAGCAATGCGGCTCCCAACCCTCGTCACTTTCATGACTTCCTGCAGCAGCAAACTCATGCCTCGCCCGTCACGTTCTTCAGCGCCTCGATGCTCTCCCGATACGCCACCTTCTCTCCCATATCCTGCTGCAGGAACTGCTGGATCGCGGGCCATTGCGCGATGGCTGCGTCGATGCGCGGATCGGATCCTTTCTGGTATGCACCGATGGCGATGAGATCGCGGTTCTGTTGATAGGCGGACAGCGACTGCCGCAGCCGGCGCGCCATGGCAGTGTGTTCGGCAGGAACGATCTCGTGCATGGCGCGGCTGATCGAGGCTTCGACGTCGATGGCGGGATACTGTCCGGCCTCGGCAATGCGCCGCGACAGCACGATGTGGCCGTCGAGGATGGCGCGTGCGGAGTCGGCGATCGGATCCTGCTGATCGTCGCCCTCGGTGAGCACCGTGTAGAAAGCCGTGATCGAGCCGCTGCCCTCCGCACCATTGCCGGCGCGCTCCACGATCTGCGGAATGCGCGCGAACACCGACGGCGGATAACCCTTGGTCGCCGGCGCCTCGCCGATGGCCAGCCCGATCTCGCGCTGCGCCTGTGCGACGCGCGTCAGCGAATCCATGATCAGCAGCACGCTCTTGCCCTGATCGCGGAAATACTCGGCAATGGCCGTGGCGCGCCAGGCGCCGTGCAGGCGCATCAGCGGCGGATTGTCGGCCGGGGTCGCAACGACGACGGCACGGTCGCGATCCTTGCGGCCGAGAATGCGTTCGACGAATTCCTTCACTTCGCGGCCGCGTTCGCCGATCAGGCCGACGACGATGACATCCGCGCTGGTGAAGCGCGCCATCATGCCGAGCAGCACGCTCTTGCCGACGCCGCTGCCGGCGAACAGGCCGATGCGCTGCCCGCGACCGACCGTCAGCACGGAGTTGATCGCACGCACGCCGACATCGAGCGGTTCACTGATCGGCTGGCGCGCCAGCGGATTGATCGGCACGCCCGTCAGTCGCACGCGATCCTCGCATTCGATCGGACCCAGACCATCCAGCGGCAGACCCGCGCCGTCGATGATGCGGCCGAGCAGCGCCGGCCCGACGGCCACCGAATCGGCACCGACCCGCGGAATGACGCGCGCATTCGGCTTCAATCCATGGATATCGCCGGTCGGCATCAGATACAGACGATCGCCGGCAAAGCCCACGACTTCCGCCTCGACCCGCGTCCCATCCGTCGCCATGACATCGCAACGATCGCCCACGGCGGCCTGACAGCCCGACGCCTCCAGCGTCAGCCCGACCATGCGCGTCAGCACACCCTCGACTGGCGGCGGCGCCACGCGCTCGACCTTGCGCTGCAACTGATCGAGCTGCTTCAGCCAGTTCGACGTACGGTTGGTTGCAGGGTTGTTCATGGTTTCAGAAACAGAAAATGGCCGCAAAAGGCGCAAAAAGCGCAAATGAAGAGAAGAGTCTTTTCACTGCAGATCTTTTTTGTGCTTTTTGCGCCTTTTGCGGCTATTCCTCCGTTCTCGGCTCCGCGCGCTGCTCGCCGAGCATGGCGCTGGCGACGCTGGCGATACGCGATTCGATGCGCGCATCGATCTGCGAGGTATCGGAAATGACCATGCAGCCGCCGCGGCTCAACATCGGATCCTCGGCGATGCTCCAGGCGAGATCGCCGCCGGGGGCGGCGAGATGTTCGCGGACGACGGCGGCGTCCTCCGGATGCATGTGAATGCGGATCTGGCGTATCGAGGCGGGCAGCAGCGCAACCGTCTCGCGCATCACGGCGATGATCTGGCTCGGATCGGTACGCAGTTCGCGGCGGATCACCTGCCGCGCGATCGTCATGGCGAGACGCGCAAATTGCTCGGCGACCTCGGCATCGAGCTCGTCGAGCGGTTGTGCCAGCTTGTCGAACACGGACGACAGGTTCGCGACCTGCGCACGCAGCTGCGCGATCACCGGTTGCATTTCGGCCTTCGCGGCCGCCATTCCCGCCTCGCGGCCGACGGCGAACGCTTCGTCGTAGGTGCGCTTCTCGATGGCCTCGAGCTCGGCCACGGTCGGGCCCGCGCGGCGACCCTGAATGGTTGCGCCGGATACATTGGGGAGGTCCCAGCGGGCAATGGCAGGGGCGGTCATGGCAGCGCTCCGGACATACGGGCCCTAGGCGCTAGGCCGTAGGCCCTGGGTAGAAAATGCCGCGATGCATGAATGGAACAGGCGCGATGGCTTGGCCGGTTCTCCCTTTCCGACCTACTGCCTAGAGCCCAGAGCCTGGAACCTTTGTTCATACGAACTCATCGCCCTTGCCGCCGAACTGCACCGTGCCGGCCTCGGCCATCTTGCGCACGAGCGCAAGGATTTCCTTCTGCGCGGCTTCCACTTCGGACAGCCGCACGGGTCCGCGCGATTCGAGATCGTCCTTGAGCATCTCGGCGGCGCGCTGCGACATGTTCTTGAAGATCTTTTCCTTCAGCGAATCCTCCGCACCCTTCATTGCGATCAGCAGGCGTTCGCCCGGCACGGCGCGCAGCACTTCCTGCATGCCGCGGTCGTCGATCTCCTCCAGATCGTCGAACACGAACATGAGGTCCTGGATCTTGCCGCCGAGCGGCTCGTCGATCTTGCGGATGTGATCCAGGATCGCGCCCTCCTGGCTGCTGTCGAGGAAGTTCATGATGTTCGCGGCCGTCTTGATGCCGCCGATGACGGATGTCTTCAGTGCACCGGTCTTGCCGGCAAACTGCTTCTCGATCACGTCGTCCAGCTCGTGCAGCGCGCTCGGCTGGATGCCGTCGAGCGTCGCGATGCGCATGATCACGTCGGCGCGCAGCCATTCCGGGAACTGCGCCAGCACGTCGGCGGACTGGTCGGGATCGAGATAGGCCAGCACGATCGAGATGATCTGCGGATGTTCCTGGCGGACGAGTTCGGCAACGGCGCGTGCGTCCATCCACTTCAGCGCTTCGAGACCCTTGCTGGAACGACCGAACAGGATGCGGTCGATGACGCCCGCCGCCTTGTCTTCGCCGAGCGCGCCGATCAGCACCTTGCGCAGGTATTCGTCGACGCCGACGCCGAGCGAGGTCTGGCTCTCGACCGTGGTGGTGAATTCCTTCAGCACATCGGTCACTTCGCGGCGCGAAATGTTCTGCAACTGCGTCATGGCCGCGCCGATGCGCTGCACGTCCTTCGCGCCCATGTGCTTCATCACTTCGGCAGCTTCCTGCTCGCCGAGCGACAGCAACAGAATGGCGGCGCGCTCGGTGCCGTTGCGCTGCGATGACTTTTCCTGGGCGCTCATGCGTGCGCTCCGCGCAGGCTGTAGGCTGTAGGCTGTAGGCTGTAGGCAAGAAGCGCCTGAACGGCGCGGATCCTCATTGCCTGTGAAGCTACAGGACCGAAGCTGTCTGTCCTCTTCTCCGACCTACGACCAACGGAAGTCCCGCGCGGACAGCCTACAGCCCACGGCCTATAGCCTTTCTTCTTACTCACCGGCGTTCACCCACGTCTTCACTACCTGTGCCACGCGGCCCGCATCCTGGGCGACCATGCCGCGCGCCTGCGCGATCTGGCCCTCGTAGTCGACCGAAGGCGCCGCCGACGCCGTGCCCGACATCGAAGCATCCGGCAGCGCGGGCGGCACATAGGCCGGCCTCTGCGCCGACGGCAGCAGGCCGCGCACCAGCGGCCGCAGCACGACGAACACCAGCGCCAGCAGCACGATCAGTGCCGCGACCAGCTTGGCGATGTCGCGTACCAGCGGTCGCTCCCACAGCGGGATCGTTTCGGGCTGGATTTCCTCCGCCACGACTTCACCCTTGAACGAGGCGTTCACGACATTGACGCTGTCGCCGCGCGCTTCGTTGTAGCCCACGGCATCCTTCACCAGGCGCGTGATGTTCTCGATCTGCTCCGGCGTCATCGCCGTCTCGGTCACCTTGCCTTCCTCATCGGCGATACGCTGGTTGTCGATCAGCACGGCGACGGTCATGCGCTTGAGCCGGCCCGCCGGCAGCTTCGTGTACGCCACCGTGCGATCGATCTCGTAGTTGCGCGTTGCCTGCTTCGAGGTGTTGTCGGGCGGCGTCGGCGCAGGCTGCTGCACAGTCTGCGGCTGGCCTGCGGGCGTCTGGCCGGCGGCCGCCGGTGCAGCAGCCGCAACGCTCGCGCCCGGCGCCAGTGCGACACCCGGTGTCGGCGGCTGATTGGTCAATGCACCTGGCACGCCTTGCGGACCGGCGCCATTGCGGCTGGATTCCTCGGCCGTCTGTTCGCTGCGGATGATCTGGCTCTCGGGCCGATACTGTTCGCGCGCTTCCTCGGTCGTGCTCATCTCGACGTCCGCGACGACCTGCGCGCGAACCCGGCCTGCACCGACCAGCGGTGCCAGCAGTTCTTCGATGCGATGCGTGTAGCGTTCTTCCATGTCGCGCGCGATGTCGAGCTGCTTGCTGCGCACGGCGAACTCGTCGTTGGCCTTGTCCGGCGAGGACAGCAGACGTCCCTGCTGATCGACGACGGTGACCTGGCCCGACTCCAGCTCGGGAATGCTCGAGGCCACGAGATTGACGATCGCCGTCACCTGCTCCTGCTCCAGCCGGCGTCCCGGCTTCAGCTGCAGCATCACGGACGCCGACGACGGACGCCGGTCGCGCACGAATGCCGACTGGCGCGGCAGCGCCAGATGCACGCGGGCCGCGGACACGGGCTGCAGATTGGAGATCGTGCGCGCCAGTTCGGTCTCGAGGGCGTGCTGGTAGCGGGCGCCTTCCATGAACTGGCTGACGCCGAAGCCCGGATCCTTCGAGATCACGGCGAAACCGCCATCGCCTTCCGGCAGACCCTGCCCGGCGAGCTTGAGTCGCGCGTCGTGCACGCGCTCCGCCGGCACGGTGATCTCGCCGTTGTTGTTGAGCTTGTACGGAATGCCGCTGGTCTGCAGCGCCTGCGCGATCTGCGCCGAATCCTGCTGACCCAGGTTGCCGTACAGCAGCGAGTACGTCGGCTCCTTCGACCACAGCACGACACCGACACCAGCCGCCACCGCGGCCGCGATGCCGATGAGCAGCAGCAGCGGCTTGAGCTGCGGCGGGATGATCGTGGGCCGCGGCAATGAGAGGGCTTCGGCGCTCATGCGAAGACCCCAGGCACTAGGCCATAGGCGCCAGGCGCTGGCAGAACGCCCGAAAGACGTCCGCCCATTTTGCATTTCAGTCTGAAATACCCAGCACTCATTTGAACTCAGTTCCTTGGAAACTCGATCGCATCAACCTGCCGCTCATCCTGCCTAGCGCCTAGCGCCTAGCGCCTAGGGCCTAGGGCCCAGGCCTCAGATCGGCATATTCATTATTTCCTGGTACGCACTCACGAACCGGTTGCGCACTTCTGTCAGCGCACGGAACGACACGCTGGCTTTCTGCATCTCCAGCATCACCTGCGGCAGTTCGATGCCGGGCACACCTCGTTCAAACTGCGTCGCCAGCGACGTCGCCTTCTGCTGCGCCTGGTTGACCTGCTCGATGCCCTGCTTCATCACGTTGGCGAAGGAGCCCGGCGCTGCTGCATCCGGACGCACGCCGGCAACGGCCTGCGGGGCTTGCTGCATGTGCTCGCCGACACCACGGACCTGCGACTGCATCGCGCGGATCTGCGACAGGACGGCGTCGATCTGGAGGGAAGACATCGGAAGCCTCTAGGTACTAGGCGCTAGGCACTAGGTCGGAAATTGAAACGCGGGATATCTCGGTGTTCATGGCTGGTCTTGCTAGAGCCTGGGGCCTGGGGCCTCCACATCGACTCCTGCATCGCGCAGCTTCGCGAGCTTGTAACGCAGCGTGCGCGCGCTGATGCCCAGACGCTTCGCCACGGCCTGGCGGTTGCCGTTGTCGAGCTGCAGCGCTTCGAGGATCAGGTCGCGTTCGGCCAGCGAGAGGGATTGCGACAGTGCGGCAGCCCCCTCGCCCCGGCCCTCTCCCGCAAGGAGAGAGGGAGATTCTTCACCTCTCCCCTTGTGGGAGAGGTCGCGCGCAGCGCGGGTGAGGGAGTTCTGGCCAGCCGCCAGCTGCCAGTCGCCAGCAGCCTCCAGCTGCACATGCTCCGCCTCCACCACCGCACCGCTGCAGAGAATCAGCGCCCGCTGCATGACGTTGTCCAGTTCGCGCACGTTGCCCGGCCACGGATAGGTCAGCAGCAGATGCGCCGCGTCGGCGCTCAGTGCAGGAATGCGTTCGCCCGGACGGCAGCGCGAGGTCAGCAGCCGCATCGCCAGCGGCAGCACGTCGTCGCGGCGCTCGCGCAGCGGCGCGGTCGACAGCGGGAACACGTTCAGCCGGTAATACAGATCTTCGCGGAAGCGGCCCGCGGCTACCTCGGCACGCAGGTTGCGGTTGGTCGTCGCCAGGACACGCACGTCGAGGGCCACCGGTCCGCGGCCGCCGATGCGCTCGACTTCGCGTTCCTGCAGCACGCGCAACAGCTTGGCCTGCAGGCCCAGCGACATCTCGGTCACTTCGTCGAGCAGCAGCGTGCCGTTCTGCGCCTGCTCGAACTTGCCGGCGTGGCCGGCGTGCGCGCCAGTGAAGGCGCCGCGTTCGTGACCGAACAGCATCGCCTCCAGCATGTTCTCGGGGATCGCCGCACAGTTGACCGCGACGAAGGGCTGCGTCGCACGCGACGAGCAGCGATGAATGAATCGCGCCAGGACTTCCTTGCCGGTGCCCGACTCGCCGGCGATCAGCACCGTGCAGTCGCTGGCGGCGACCCGGCGCGCGAGCGCCGCCAGGCGCAGCGATTCGGGAGCGACAGCGACGAAATCCACGGGGGCTTGAGGTTTGAGGCTTGAGGCTTGAGCCAGAGGGTCCGCGCCGACTGCCAAGGCTTCTGGCTCACGCCTCAAGCCTCGGGCCTCGAGCCTCTCTTCATCTCTATATGCGTTTGCGTTCATCACGGCACCGAAGGAGCAAGTTCTGTTCCAGTGCCCGCGCCTGGCTCATTTCCGATTCGATCCTGTGGACCCCATCACAGGTGGCAGGTGTCTGCCGTGTGATCCGTGTCCGCTGCGGCAACCGCTGGCCGCTGCCGCGTCAAAGTTCTGTCGCCGCCGCCTCGTTGAGCATTTCGAACTTGCGCAGCTTTTCCACCAGCGTCGTACGACGCAGCTTGAGCAGGCGCGCCGCATGCGCGACGGTGCCGCCGGCACGGCTCAGGGCCTGACGGATCAACGTGCGCTCGATCTCGAACAGGTGATCGCGCAGATCGAGGCCGCCGGCCGGCAGTTCGGCCAGGGTTTCGTGGCTGGTGACTTCGGTCAGCATCTCGAACGCTTCGCGGTCGTCGATCGCGAACTCGTCGAAGGTCGCTTCTTCTTCCTCGGGCAGGGTCGCCACCCGCAGTGCCGCCTCGTCTTCGCGGCTCAGCAGATCGTCGACCACGCCGACCGGCCGGTACTTCTGCGGCAGATCACCGATGTCGACACGACGATTCGCACAGATGATCGAGAGCCGTTCGATCAGATTGCCGAGTTCGCGCACGTTGCCGGGCCAGGGATGACGGTTGAGGGCCTCCATGGCACGCGCCGTCAGTTCGACACGGCTGCGACCTTCATTGGCATTGCGGTTCGCGAAGTCGCGGATCAGCAGCGGCAGATCGTCGGTCCGCTCGCGCAGCGCCGGCATCTCGATGGGAAACACATTCAGGCGATAGAACAGGTCTTCGCGGAAGTTGCCGCGGACGATGGAGTCTTCGAGATTGCGATGGGTCGCGGCGATGATGCGGACATTGCAGCGGATCGGTACGTGGTTGCCGACGCGCTCGAAGACGCGTTCCTGCAGCACGCGCAGCAGTTTCACCTGCATCGGCAGGCTCATGTCGCCGATCTCGTCGAGGAACAGCGTGCCGCCCTCGGCGATCTCGAAGCGCCCCTTGCGCGCCGCAATGGCGCCGGTGAACGAGCCCTTCTCGTGGCCGAACAGTTCGCTTTCCAGCAGTTCGGCCGGAATCGCGCCGCAGTTGATGGCGACGAACGGGCGCTGGCGCCGCGGGCTCGCATCATGGATGGCGCGCGCCGCGACTTCCTTGCCGGTGCCGGACTCGCCGAGGATCAGCACGCTGGAATCGTGGGCCGCCACCTGACGGATCAGACGGATGACGTCGCCGATTGCGGCCGAGTTGCCGGTCGGCATGACGACATTGCTGCCGGC